>NZ_JBVJFK010000012.1:99170-102121 GCF_055587885.1 Streptomyces sp. NPDC046349 | reverse complement strand
TNGCTCCCGCCCGCTCCCGCCCGCTCTCGCTCCCGCTGGCTCCTGCTCCCGCTCCTGCTCCCGTGGGCGTGGGCGTGGGCGTGGGTATGGGCTGGCTTCCGTGTTCGGGTTGGGCGTCTCCTCTTTTTGCGGGCCGTCCCGTCCCGTCCTGGCGGGGCCCGTCCCGGCCCGTCCTGGCGGGGCCGTCCTGGCCTGGCCGGGCCCCGTCCCGGCTTGGCTCGGTTTGGCTGGGGGTGTTGTTTCGCTGTGGCGTGTATGTCGGCGTGTGTTGCGGGTGGTGCTGGTGTGTGTCGGGCTTGTTGCTGTTTTTCGCCGGTACGGGTACTCCCGCTGTGGGTGTGGGTGTGGGTGTGGGTGTGGGGGTTGGGTCGGGGGCTGGTTGGCGGGGTGGTCTGCGGGAGGCTTGCGAGGGTCCGGGTGCTGCTTTGTCTGTGACTCGAGCTGCTTTCCCGGGGGCAGGCTCCTGGTTTTGCGGGGGGTCGGGGAATGGGTCTTCGACAGGAGGATGTCCAGCAGCGAAACGGGAGCTGCGAGTCGTTTTCGGTACGTTCAAGGCCGAGTTCGGCACGGTCCTGGTTGTTGTGGACCGGCGCGCCTCGATCGGCGTCTTTGTCCCTGACCGTGGCCCCGGGGCGGGGGCTGTCAGGTCGCCTGCCCGGACTTGTGGTGCGGCGGATTGCCGGCCTCTACCCGGGCGGGGCGGAAACCGATGCGGAGGGTGCCGCTGTCATCGCGGACGCTGCCGGCGTGATGCCCCGCACCCTGTGATCGCTGGGGCTGACCGGGTGGGCTGACCGCCGAGTTCACCTGCTGACCGGTTTCGGCGGGGGTCTTGCGGCCTAGGCCATCCGCATCGGCATTCGGATGCGCGGCCTCCTCGCCCAGCACACGCCCCGGTTCGGAGTGTGTGTTCGGAGTGCGTCTGGGCCGTCCTGCTGTCAGCTGGCTGCTCGAGGGCTATGGGTTTCCGGCCGTTCTGTGGGAAAGCCGGCCGCCGCAGGCTCGTGGAAGTGATCCGTTTTAAGGCCCGGGGTATGGCGGCCCGGCTGATCGGCGACGTTTTCGGTGCCCTTGGCGGGCAGAGTGTCGTGGTCGTGGGCAGGGGTCCTTTGGACGTGGTCGTCTCGTTTCTGGCCCGCTCGCTCGCCGCGGTCCACGACTGGTGCAGGGCCCTGGAGTCCCAGGTCGTTACCCTGTTGGAGGCCACCCGTTTCACCCGGTTTTGACCTCGATGCCGGGCATCCGGGGTCAGGTCCGCCGCCGTCCTGTTGGTCCGTCGGTGAGGGGAGCGGTTTTCCCGGCGCGGCCCACCTCGCCTCCTTCGCCGGCCTCGCCCCCCACGAGCAGGTCGTCAGGGACCTCGATCCACGGCGAACAGGCACCTGGGGGCGGAAGCCGGCGGCTCGAACGGGCCATGTTGCTTTCCGTCTTTGCCTGCGGGGACGCCGCCCCGTCCTCGCGTACCTTCTGCGGCCGGGAAAGAGCCGGGGGTGAAGCCCACGCCCGGGCCCTCTTCCGCCTCGCCCGCCAACGCATCAGCGTCCTGTTCGCCATGCTCCGCGAGGGCGCCTTCTCCGAGTCCCGGACCCCCACCGTCACCTTGCCGCATGACCCTCCCAAAAACAGCCTCGAATCCGACGCCACGTCCTTGACGAAGGACATGGAGACACCCCCGGGGCGGCGGCTCTGTTGGGCGGATGCGGCGTGTGAGCCGCGCTCGCCTGCAGGCCTTGTTGTCCGCGAGCCCGCATCCCTGTCGTTCCGTGGGCTTGGAGGCCTGTCGTTCCGTGGGCCTGCATCGCTGTCGTTCCGTGGGCTTGGAGGCCTTGTGGTCCGTGGGCTTGGAGGCTTGTTGTCGGGGGGCTGGGCTGCGGTGTGGGGCGCGGGTTCGGGGTCAGGAGCCAGGCGTGGGGGTGGGGGTGGGGCTGGGGGTGTCGTAGACGAGTTTGTAGGTCACGTCCTTGGGGACGGGGGCCGGCGCGGTGTCGGTGTACAGGAGCCGGATCGTGGCGAACCGCTGGGTGCCGGGGCGGTCGGGCCAGGGTTGCGGGTCGCTGAGGGTGACGGTGACGGGGTAGGGGCGGAAGCGGCCTGCCGCGCAGTAGGGGCGGCAGTCGTTGACCATGTCGGTGCCGGTGGCTGTCGCGGTCTGGGGTCCCCAGGTGTTCCAGCGCAGGCCGACGAGCCGGTTGTTGCCGTCGCCGCAGGCCAGCAGGTATTCCTCGGGGCGTACCTGGCCTTTGGAGAAGCAGTCGACCACCACCGGATCGGGTGCCGGCGCGGGTGCGGGCTGTGATGCGGAGGCCGGTACGGCTGCGGCCACGAGGGCCGCTGCGGCGCTCAGCAGGATCCCGGTCCGGGGCCGGATGCGGGTCCGCGGCCCGCGGGGGTTGCGGCCGTCTCCTGAAGCGTCCACGAGACCTCCTCGCCCGTCCGTCGCGCCCGGCGGCGCTGCGGCGCATGCCCAGCTTCCCCGATCCGGGCGCGCCCCGCACCCGCTGGCGGTGCCCCGCACTGCGAAAGTCCTGTCTGACCTGCGGATACACCACGGCCCCCGCCCCCGGCACCCCGGTCCCGGTTCGGGCCGCTCGGGTCCCGGTCCCGGCGCCCCTGCCCTGGCACCCAGTTCCCGGTTCGGGCTCCCCGGCCCTGGTTCGGGCCGCTCGCGTCCCGGCCCCTGCACGCAGTTCCCGGCACCCCGGCCCCGGCACCCCGGTCGCGGCCCCTGGTTCGGGCCGCTCGGGTTCCGGCCCCGGCACCCCGGTTCCGGGTCTCTGGCCCCCGGTTCGGGCTCCCCGGCCCTGGTTCGGGCCGCTCGGGTCCCGGCCCCTGCACGTAGTTTCCGGCACCCCGGTCCCGGCACCCCGGTCGCGGCCCCTGGTTCGGGCCGCTCGGGTTCCGGCCCCGGCACCCCGGTTCCGGGTCTCTGGCCCCCGGTTCGGGCTCCCCGG
>NZ_JBVJFK010000012.1:78637-99072 GCF_055587885.1 Streptomyces sp. NPDC046349 | reverse complement strand
GGCCCTGGTTCGGGCCGCTCGGGTCCCGGCCCCTGCACGTAGTTTCCGGCACCCCGGTCCCGGCCTCCCGGTCGCGGCCCCTGGTTCGGGCCGCTCGGGTTCCGGCCCCGGCACCTCGGCACCTCGGCACCTCGGCACCTCGGCACCTCGGCACCTCGGTTCCGGGTCTCTGGTCTTCTGTCCTGGTCCCCGGGTGGGGCGGCTCGGGTCCGGGTCTCCGGTTGGTGTTCGGTGCTCGGTGTGTGCTGGGGGTTGGGGTCGTTCGGTTTCCGGATCGCGGTCGCGGCCTGCCGGTCCGGGCTCGCGGGTTTCCCCGGTTCGGGCTGTGGGGGGTGGGGGTGGTCGGGTGGGTTGGGGGTCAGGCGATGCCGATGGTGTAGGTGGCGCGGTAGCCGTTGCCGTCGGGTGTGAGGGGCAGGGTCATGGCTGCTCCCGCGGTCCGGTAGCGGTCGTCGTGCCGGTTGGGGTGCTGGGGTGCGGTGCGGCGTGTGTAGGGCCGGGATGCGTAGACCTGGGTCAGGAGGTCCTCGGGGAAGAAGAACTGCGAGGTCGTCTCGGTGCGGTTGTCGGGGCGGACCTTGAAGTGGATGTGTGGGGCCAGTCCCGCGTACCAGCCGGGGACGATGGTGTGGAACACGCAGTGTCCGGCGCGGTCGGTGATCTGGGTGCCGCGCAGGAAGGTGTTTTTGCCGGTGGAGTAGTCGCCGTCGGCGTCGGCGTGCCATACCTCGATGGCGGCGGCCGGGAGAGGCCGGCAGCCGTCGGGGACCCGTACGACCGTCAGGTCCAGTCGCAGCGGTACTCCGTCGCGGCCCTGGGTGATGTCGGAGCGGACCAGGTCCACATCCAGGTAGTACGGTCCCGCGCCTGCCCCGACGGCGAGGACGCAGGCGGGGGCCGCGGTCCTCGCCCCGCTCGACGGGGCGGGCGAGGGGGGCCGGGTCGGGGAGGGGGGCGGTGCTGCCGCCGTGCGTGTTCCGGCGGGGGCGGCGCATGCGGCGGCCAGCACGGCGGCGGCTCCGGCCGAGCCGGCGGCCAGTAGCAGGGACCGGCGGCTGGCCGGCGCGGAGCCCGCACCGGAGCCGCCGCCACCATCACCGCCGTTGGCATCTTCGCTGCCGCTGCCACCGCCGTTGGCACCTTCGCTGCCACCGCCGTTGGCACCTTCGCTGCCACCGCCGTTGGCACCTTCGTTGGCGTTGGCGTTGGCGTTGGCGTTGGCGGCGGTGGAGCGGGTATCGGCGCCGTTGCCGGTGTTGTCGTTGTCGGCCATGCGAACCCCTCACACACGCCCCGGATGCCGCCCGCGCGGGCGGCCGGCTCGCGCCCACCGTGCCGGACGGCGCCCTTTCCGCCCGGTACCGACACACCCTCTCCACCCCACCGGGCTCCCCGTCCCCGGCGGCCCCGCCGTCACCCCGGCCTGGCCGCCATGCCGCCGTGCTGGCCCCGGCGGCCCCGTCGTCACCTCGGCCCCCGCCGTCACCCCGGCCATGCCGGCCCCGCCGTCACGTCGCCATGCGCCGCGTCATCCCGGCCTCGCCGCCCTGCGCCGCCATGCGCTGCGTCATCCCGGCCTCGCCGCCGTGCCGGCCTTGTCAGTCGGCCGCTCCCGGCGGCCAGCCGCCGCTGCCAGTCGGCCGGCCCACCCGGTCGGCCCCCGGTCGGTCGTCTGCCGCTCAGTGGGCCGGCTCCGCCCTCCGGGGCCCGGGGGTTCCGGGTGCCCGGCCCGGTGGGGGGCCTGGGCGGGGGGTGTTCGGTCTCCCGGGCCCTGGCCGGGCCGGCACCGCACGGCGCAGCGGGCCGTGGGAGGCGGCGTCCGGTGGGCTGTCGCCGTCGCCGTCGTATGGCGGCGGACGCCTCGCGCGGCCGCTGGAGGCGTCCGGGGCCTACCGGCACGGTCGGACCGAGGGCGCAGCGTGCCTGATCGGCGTGGAGGATCGTCGTGGCGTGCTCCTCTGCCGGGGGCTGACGGCCGTTGCGGGCACGCCCGGCGGCCCCCTTTCCGGCGTCCCGTGCGGACGGGGGCCGGAGAGGGGGCCGCCGGTGGGCCTGGTGGTGTCACCAGGAGCGGTTGAACTTCACGTGCCCGCCGTTGCGCTCGTACCAGCCGACGAAGCCCCAGTTGATCCAGCCGCCGTCGCCCTGGTTGGTGAACTGCCCGGACTCGAAGACCCACAGGCCGTAGTGGATGTTGCCCCACTGGACGTTGGCGTAGACGCGGGTGCCCTGGAACTGGTCGTTGTAGTTCTGGCTGAGGTTGAACAGCATGACGTTGTGTCGGCTGCCGGCGGCCTTGAACGCCTTGTCGACGGCTTCCTGCACGAAGGTGCCGCGGTTGTCGGTCTTGATGCCGCGCAGGGCGTCGGCGATGGCCTTGCCGCTGCCGAGCTGGTCCATGGAGACGTTGACGCTCACGCTCTTGTCGGCGGCGGCCGCCGCGTCGGGTTCGGAGGAGGCGGGGGAGGAGGCGGCGGCGGGGGCCGGGGCGGGATGCCCGGCGGCCTGGGCCGGGAGCGCGGCCGCCCCGGTCAGGGTGAGCGCGGTCAGGGCGATCGTGGCGAGCGTGGTGGTGCGGCGCATGGTGATGGGTCCTGTTCTACGGGGACGGAAACAACGACGGGAACGACGGGGACGACGGGGACGATGGGGGGCGTGGCGTAGGGGCCGGGGCGGCGATACCGGCCGGGGCCGGGCAGGGGCCGCCGGCTGCCCGGGTCGGCGGGTGCGGGTGCGGGTGCGGGTGCGGGTGCGGGTGCGGGGCCGGCGGGCGGGTTGGCGGGGTTACCAGGAGCGGCGGAAGTTCACGTGGCCGCCGTCGCGGTCGAACCAGCCGCGGAAGGCCCAGTTGATCCAGCCGCCGTCGCCGTGGTTGGTGAACTGGCCCGACTCGAACACCAGCACCCGGTAGGTGCCGTGGATGCCGCTGACCTTGGCGTCGTAGACCACGCCGTGCAGGTTGGGGGTGTAGCTGTTGGCGTTGTTGATGACCATCACGTTGTAGCGCTGGCCGGACTCGTAGAAGGCCCCCTCCATCAGGGACTTCACGTAGCCGGAGCGGTTCTGCTTGCGCTCGATGGCCTCGTTGACGATGTTGAAGATCTTCTGGGTGATGTCGAGGACCGCGGAGGCCACGTCGACCTTCCCCGCGAGGGCGCCCGCCTCGCCCGGGGCGACCCCCGAGACCGCGGCCCGGTCGGCCGGAGCGGGCGCCTGGGCGGCGTAGGAGGCGGCGGAGGGCAGGAGGACCCCCGCGGCGGCGACCGAGCTGACGATCATGACGGCGACACGCTTGCGGCTGATACGCATGACTTTCTCCTTCAAGGGATGGATCGGACATTCGGTGGTCGTGAGAGCCCCGCCGGCCGTCGGAGGCGCGAGCCGACCCGGCGCGAGCCCGCAAGTCCGGGAGCGGTCCCGGAGCGGCCCGGGGCGCGGCCCGGGCGGGACTCGGACGGGCCTCGGGATGGGCGGGAGGGGCCAGGGACGGCCCGGGAGCGGGCGGGGAGCGGCCTGGGCGGCCCGGGAGCAGGCCGGGGGCGGCCAGGGGCGGCCCGGGAGTGGGCCGGGGGCGGCCATGGACGGCCCGGGACGGCCCGGGAGTGGGCCGGGAGCGGGCTGGGAGTGGGCGGTGGGGCGAAATGCGGGGTCGGGAATGGTGCGCCACCGGAACAGGATTTCCGAAGGTGCCCGCCCGCGCTGCGGGCCCGTGGGCCGGAAAGGAAAGGATCGGGCCTATTTCAGGCCGAACCCATTCGGCCGACCCCTCTCCCGCCCCGGATTGCTGATTTACTGAAAGCGCTCTCGGTCATCGGGGGCGGGGAAGGGTTTTTCCGTCACCAGGAAGTGGTGAGGTGGGCGGCCGCGTCGTTGTGCGGCGGCCTCCCGCCGCCGGTGCGCAGGGGGGCCCGCGAGGGGGAGGGGCCGGTGATCCGTCGGTGCAGCAGGACGGCCAGGCATCCGGCGCAGAGCAGCGAGAGGGCCTGCCACCAGGGAAGACCCGCTTCCCTGCGGCCTGGAGGGGGGTTCGGCATCGGATTCTTCCAGTGACTTTCGCGTGAGGGTGGAACCTGGCGGTGCCCGATCGGCTCTAGAGGGCCGGAGGGCAGTGGTGTGCGGGGTTGGTCCACTCGGTGTCCCCCGGACGAACGTCGCACGGCGCGGCGGTCCGTGCGGAAGCCGGACCGGATCCGAAGTCCGACGCCGCGCCGGCAACGATGCTGCCCGCAATACCCACGGCCAGCGCCGCCGCACAAAGGAGCCGAGTGAACTTCATGCTGTTCTCCTGAGAAAGTGAATTCCGAGCTGATTCCTGCCGGGTCTTTCTTTCCGGTGACCCAAGAATCTCCGGCCGGGAACTCGGGGTCCAGCGGGCGCGGGCCTCAGCAAGGTGCGTGGCACGAAAGGGAGGGGTGCAAAACATGGACAGAACCAGCAATACCGGGGCATCCGAAGAGACGCCGGGAGCCTTACCGCCTCCGCCGGACCCCGGCCCCGCCCCGAACCCGGCCGCCCCGGTCCCGCACCGCGAACCGGACCCGGTTCCGGCCGCGTACCGCGACCCCGGCCCGGCCGTGTACCGCGACCCCGGCCCGGTTGCGGTCCCGCTCCCCGGTCAGGCCCCCGACCGGGCCCCGAACCCCGGCCCGGCTGCGGGAGCTGTCCGCGGTCCGGCCCGGGCCGCGCAACGGGACCCGGACCTGGCTGCGGCTCCGGCCGCGCACCGCGGCCCCGGCCCGGCTGCGTACCGGGACCAGGATCCGGCTCCGGCCGGGTACCCGGGCCCGGTTGCGGTCCCGGACCCCGCGCCCGCTCCGGTCGCGTACCCGGTTCCCGCTGCGGACCCGGGCCCGGCCGCGGGCGCCCACCGGGACCCGGACCGGGCCGCTCACCGGGACCCGGCTCCGGCCGCGTGCCCGCCCCCCGGCCCGGCCGCGGCCGCGTACCCGGACCCCGGCCGCCGGGCCGCCGTCCCGCCCGGCGGCCCGGCTGCGGTCCCGGCGCCCGGCGCGGCCCCCGACCGAGCCCCGGACCCGGCGGCCGGCGCGGCCCCCGACCGAGGCCCGGGTCCGCCTGCGTACCGGGACCAGGATCCGGCTCCGGCCGGGTACCCGGGCCCGGTCCGGGGCCCGGTTGCGGTCCCGGACCCCGCGCCCGCTCCGGTCGCGTACCCGGTTTCCGCTGCGGACCCGGGCCCGGCCGCGGGCGCCCACCGGGACCCGGACCGGGCCGCTCACCGGGACCCGGCTCCGGCCGCGTGCCCGCCTCCCGGCCCGGCCGCGGCCGGGTCCCCGGACCCCGCCGCGGTTGCGGGGGACACCGCGGAACTCGGCCCGACCGCGGTCAGGCTCTACACCCGCCTGCTGGAGGGCGGCCCCCAGCCGACCCGCGCCCTGGCCGCCGCACTCGGCCTCGCCGAGGAACACGCCGAACACGCCGCCGCCGAACTGGTCCGCCACCGCCTTCTGGCCCGCGACCCCGACGGCACACGCGCCCGGTGGCGGGCCGTCAGCCCCTACACCGCCGCCGCCGAACTGGTGGGACCGGAGGAGAACCGGCTGCGCCGCCGTCTGGAGACCCTGGAGCGCACCCGCGCCAGGCTCAGCTCGCTGATCCCCCTGTACGAGGAGACCTACCGCCGCGGCGCCGACTCCGGCGCCGTCGAGGTGGTCGAGTCCCGCGACCGCGTCATGCTCCTCATCGCCGACACCGCGGCCCGCTGCACCCAGGAGGTCCTCACCGTCCAGCCCGGCGGCGGCCGCCCGCCCGGCTACCTGGAGCGCGCACTCCCGCGGGACCTGGAGATGCTGGGCCGCGGAGTGCGCCTGCACACCCTCTACCAGCACACCGCCCGCTACAGCCCGGGCACCCAGGAGTACGTCCAGGCCGTCGGCGCCGCCGGCGCCGAGGTCCGCACCCTGGGCGAACTCTTCGGCAAGATGCTGGTCTTCGACCGCGCCACGGCTTTCCTCCCGGTATGGGACAACCCCGACGCGGCCGTCGTCCTGCGCGAACCCTCCGCCGTCGCCTTCCTGTGCTCGGTCTTCGCCAACGCCTGGAGCCTGGCCGAGCCCTTCTCCGCCTCCTACACCCCGACCGCCTCGACCCAGCTGCAGGACGCGATCGCCGCCCGGCTGGCCGACGGCGCCAAGGACGAGCTCATCGCCCGCCGCCTCGGCATGTCCCTGCGGACCTGCCGGCGCCACATCGCCGAGCTGATGGACGAACTGGGCGCCGAGAGCCGCTTCCAGGCCGGATACCTCCTCGCCCTGCGCTCGGCGTCCGCCGCCCCGCCCGCCGATGACCCCCACCGCGCCACGACCGCCCCCTGAGAACACCTCGACGCCGGATGTCGAACACCCACCCACCCCCCACCCTTCAGGAGTTGACGCCACACCAGCCCACACACACCTCACCGGTGAAGGAAAACCCTGACCGGGCCCGGTGGGCCGCACGATGACAGCGTTGCCATCTCGTTAAGGATTCACTTCTTGACGACAGCGGTGCGGGCACGTTGACTGCCTCACCTCGGCCGTACAGACGGCCCCGTCAGGGAGGCTCACCTCGTGAACGCGTATCTGGGGCGTGCCCCCGTTGCTCTTGCCGTTGCGGCGCTCGCCGTCACGCTCACCGCCTGCGGCACCACCGACGGCAGCAGCGCCGGCAGCAGTGGCAGCGGCGCGGACGGCGCGGTCCGGATCGGCCTGCTGCTCCCGGAGAACGACACCGCGCGGTACGAGAAGTTCGACAAGCCGCTGATGGAGAAGAAGGTCGCCCTGCTGACCCTCGGCAAGGGCAAGGTGCTCTACGCCAACGCGGCCGGGGACGCGGCCCGGCAGAGCGCCCAGGCCGAAGCGATGATCAAGGACAAGGTGGACGTCCTGGTCATCGACGCGGTCGACTCCAAGGCCATCGCCGGGGCGGTGACGAAGGCCAAGGAGGCGGGCATCGCGGTGGTCGCCTACGACCGCCTGGCCGAGGGCCCGATCGACGCCTACACCTCCTTCGACAACGAGGACGTCGGCCGCGTCCAGGGCAAGGCCCTGCTGGAAGCCCTGGGCGACAAGGCCAGGAACGGCAAGATCGTCATGATGAACGGCGCGGTCACCGACCCCAACGCCGCCAGCTTCAAGTCCGGTGCCCGCTCCGTCCTGGACGGCAAGGCGAGCATCGGCAAGGAGTACGACACCGTCGAGTGGAAGCCGGAGAACGCCAACACCAACATGGCGGCCGCGCTCTCCGCGCTCGGCAAGGACAAGGTCGTCGGCGTCTACTCCGCCAACGACGGCATGGCCGGCGGCATCATCACCGCCCTCAAGGCCGCCGGCGTCTCCCCGCTGCCCCCGGTCACCGGCCAGGACGCCGAACTCGCCGGCGTGCGGCGCATCGTCGCCGGCGAGCAGTACATGACCGTGTACAAGCCCTACGCCCGCGAGGCCGAGGCCGCCGCCGAACTCGCCGTCCTCCTCGCCCAGGGCGAGAAGATCGACGGGATCATCAACCAGATGGTCAGCAGCCCGACCACCAAGCGCATCCCGGCCGTCCTCATCCCCGGCACGTCGGTGACCCGCGAGAACATCCGCAGCACCGTGGTCCTCGACGGCGTCTACACCATCGACGAGATCTGCACCGACGCCCTCAAGGCCGCATGCCAGGAGATCGGCCTGAAGTAGCACCGACCGGCAGGCAGGCACAGGGGCCGGAGGCGGGGCACAGGCAGACGTACGCGGGCGCAGGCGGGCGTCGCGCGGGCGAGGGCCCCCGGCGGCGGCGCGGACCCGAAAAAAAAGGGGGCGGCCCCGCCGCCTGCGGCCCGGCGGCGCCCCCACGCCCGCAGCCCCCTACGCCCGCAGCGCCCGCCGCGGTCGCGTGACAGGGCGAACGCACACGCCCGCCACCGCCGTTGGAGCCCTGTTCCCGGGGCCGCCCCCGGACCCGGCACACCCCGCCCGGCTGCCGCGCCGATCGACGCGTACGCCGGTGCTGTCGGCCGCCGGTCCGGGGGAGCAGGTGGCGGTGACAGAGCCTCAAGAGCACCAGCACCAGCACCAGCACCAGCACCAGCACCCCGCAGGCCGCGGCCGCCCCTGCCGGACGCCGCCGCGGGGGCCCCGGCCCTGCCGTCCCGCCGACAGGGCCCGGACGCGGCGGACACCGCACCCCGCCCCCGCCGCCCCGCGCCCGATCGGCGGACCCGAGGACCAGGCGGGTCCGCCAGGGGCCGGAGCACGCCCTGCTCCACGGGGAATTCCTGACCCGGCAGCGACCTGCGCAGAGACCTCCGCAGCGTGCAGGGGCCGGGTTCGCCGGCTTCGGGCAGGCCTGCCCGGGCGGCGCCCTGACGGAGCAGGCCCGCCCACGGCGCTGCCGCCCCGCCCACGGCGCTGCCGCAGCGGGCGGAGAACGCCGACCGCGCCCGCGGCGCTAGAGCCCTTCCCGGCCCCTTCGGCCGTCCTGCCCGCTCCGGCTTTCCCGGCCGCGGCGGGCGGACCCGAGGACCTGGCGGGCCGCCCCGACCGGGCGCCGGGCCCAGCCGGGCCCACTGGCCCCGGGGTGTGCGCCGGGACCGGACACGGGGCACCGCGACCGCCGGCCCGCGCGGCCCGGCCGGACGCCGGGGCACGGCGCACAGCCCGCTCCAAGGGGGGATTCCTGCCCCGGCGATGAACTCCGCAGCGTGCAGGGGCCGGGTCCGCCGGCTTCGGGCAGGCCTGCCCGGGCGGCGCCCTGACGGAGCAGGCCCACCCGGGCATCGGTTTTCCCGCCTGCCGGCGCGAACACCCCACCGCCCAAGGCGCTGCCGCGGCACAACCGGCACCCGCCTCCCCGGCGGGACCGCGGCCCTCGCCGGCGGGTGCGCCGGTGCGGCTGCCGCACGCCGCCGCACCGTTCGCGGCAGGTCCGCCGCGACGGCAGCGGCCACCTGACCCGGGCCGTGCGCCGGGACCGGACACGGGGCACCGCGACCGCCCGCCGGTGCCCGCCCGCCTGCCCCCGGCCGCCTCTTGCGGATCAGCCGGCGGAGCGGTCCCGACAGGATCCACAACAGACGGCCCTGTCCACCGGCCCACCCCCTCGCCACGCGAGTGCCCACCAGCCCACCTGGTTGCCACGCGAGATCGCCCGCCGCCGCCCTCGTCGCCGCGCGAGTCCGCCCCTCGGCCCATCCCGCGTCGCCGCGGTGGCCGCCCGCCGCCGCCCCCGTCGCCGCGGGAGCGCCCCCGGCCCGCCGCCGCGCGAGATCGCCCGCCGCCGCCCCCGTCGCCGCGCGAGGCCGCCCGCCGCCGCCCTCGTCGCCGCGCGAGTCCGCCCCTCGGCCCATCCCGCGTCGCCGTGGTGGCCGCCCGGCGGCCGTCGCGCCCCGGGCGGTGTGAGCGACCTCACCGCCGCCCCGCCCGGCCACGGCCCGCCCGCCGCCCCGCCCTGCGGGCCGCGGCCGGCCCAACACCCGCAGAGGAAACCCGCAGAAACCCGCAAAAGCCGGTAAAAGCCCGGCAGAAGCCCGTGAAAACCCTCCCGCCCGGACCCCCGCGCACCACCCCCGCAGCCCCGCGGACCCCGGCCCGCCCCCCGCCCGCCCGGAGCGCCCCGGGAGTGACGCACACCACGCCGCCCCCGCCCCAACCCCCACCCAACCAGTGCCAAATACGGACAAGCTGCCCATATCTGGCATTCAACTGGTTTGTTTCCATATGCCTCTTGATGGTGTGTCAGCAGAAAACCCGCGAGGCATAATCGGCCCCGGTCGTCTCCGGGAGTGCTGGAGCCATCGGGGCACCGACTCCCGCCCTTCGGCGCACACCCGCACCGGACCGACCCCAAGGCGCCCGCAGATGTCCCTGGCCAGCCGCACCCGCACCGCGGCCCTGCTCGCCGCACTCACCGTCGGCGCCGCCGGGATCACCACCTGGGCCTACGGATACACCAGCGCCCCCCGGCCCGCAGCCCCCCAGACCCCCCAGGCCCCCCTGCGCCCCAGCGTGACCCAGGGCACGGTCCTCCAGGTCGTCGCGCACCCCGACGACGACCTCTTCTTCATGAACCCCGACCTGAGCCGCTCCATATCCACCGGCGTCAAGGTCACCACCGTCTACCTGACCGCCGGCGAATCCGACGGCAGGAACGAAGCCCACAGCCCCCACCTGCAAGACCCCGCCCGCCCCGCCGACCACGCCGCCTACGCCGAGGCCCGCCAGAACGGCATACGCGCCGCCTACGCCGAGATGGCCACCGGCCGGCGCACCAGCGCCTGGCAGCGCACCTCCGTACCCACCACCGGCGGCGGCAGCGCCGAGGTCGACGTCCTCCTCGCCCGCCCCGAGGTCAACCTGGTGTGGATGCAGATGCGCGAAGCCCGCAGCATCTCCGGCGACAACCCCGACAGCCTGCGCGGCCTGTGGGACGGCAAGGTCCCCGCCCTCGGCTCCCAGCTCGCCTCCGGCACACCCGTCACCTCCCCCTTCTCCTACACCAAGGAGCAGGCCGTCCAGGCCATCGCGAACGTCTTCGCGCTCTACAAGCCCACCACCATCCGCACCCAGGACCCCACCCCCGGCCGCACCCGGCCCGCCGGCGCCTTCCTCGACCACCAGGACCACATGTACGGGGCCCGCTTCGTGCAGGCGGCCACCGAACGCTACGCCGCCTCCACCGGCCGCCCGCACTTCTCGGTCCAGAACTACGTCAGCTACCCCAACAGCTCCCTGCCCCCCACCCTCGACGCCAAGGCCGCCGAGGAGAAGCTCGGCTACCTCAAGACCTACGCCTGGAGCGACCACCAGGACTGGTGCGGCAGCCCCGCCGGCTGCGGCGATCGCAAGACCGCGACCCGGCCCACCGGCGCCGGATGGAACCAGACCATCCGCTACAGCCGCGGCGAGAGCACCACCTGGATGACCCAGGGCACCCCCGGCCGGCTCTACGCCTTCGCCGCCCTCGACGGCCAGATGGCCTACTGGACCCGCCCCGGCCCCACCGCCGACTGGCAGGGCCCCCGCTTCCTGCCCGCCACCGCCCCCGGCACCGCCATCGACGCCGGCGCGTCCACCGCCCGCCTCCCCGACGGCCGCATCGCCGTCCTCGCCACCCGCACCACCCTGGGCACCACCCCCCAGGACTACCGGCGCGAGGCCGTCTACGCCCTCCAAAGCGCCCCCGGCACCGACTTCGGCCCCTGGCAGAGCCTGGGCACCCCCGACACCGGCGACACCTCCGCCACCACCGCCCTCGGCGCACCGACCGCCGCCGTGGACGCCGCCGGCCGCATCACCGTCTACATGCGCGACTCCCGACGCACCCTGCACGCCCGCACCCAGCCGGCCCCCGACACCGCCTTCGGCCCGTGGCAGACCCTGGGCGGCACCGGCCTGCAGGGCGACCCGGTCACCGCCACCGACAGCGCCGGACGCCGCCACGTGTACGCGGCCACCGACCGCACCGTCCTGGCCTGGACCCAGCCCGCCCCCGGCGCCCCGCTCGCCGGACCCTTCCCCACCGACCTGCCCGCGACCACCGGCGTGCTCTCCGCGACACCGCAGGGCGACGGCGTCCTCCTCTCCTTCCGCCGCCCCTCCACCGGCACCGTCACCACCACCCTGGCCACCGCCACCGCCACCGCCGCCGCGCCCGGCTTCTCCCCGCTCGCCGACGCCGGCGGCGAAGGCGGCTACGGCGCCCTCGGCACCGCCGGCCACCTCCTCGCCGGCCGCGCCGCCACCGGCACGGCCGCCGTCACCCTCCCCGGCCGGACGCCCGCCTGGTCGGAGTCCCAGATGCTCTACACCGGCGCCCCGGCCGCCGTGACCGCACCCGACGGCACCGGCCTGGCCGCCGCCCTCGGCCTGGACGCCGTCCTGCACCTCACCACCACACCCCCGCCCGCCCCCACCCCGACCCCCGGCGGGCCGGCGCCGTCCGTACCGTGGCACCGGGCCGTCGCACCCACCGCCCTCGCCCAGGCCGCCCGCCAGGGCTCCGGTGGCACGGGTGAACACCCCGAGCGACGATGACCACCCCGGCCACCGTCCGGACCACCCCCGCGGTCCCGGCCACCCCGGCCACTCCCGCCGACCTCGCCGCTCCCGCCATCCCTGCCGCCCGGGCCACCCCGGCCAACCCCGCCGCCCCGGCCCTCCCCGCCACTGCCGCCGCCCCGGCCATCCCGGCCGCCCCGGCCACTCCGGCCGTCCCCCGCCCTGACCACCGGCGATCGGGGTCCTCCGTGACCGCCTCCCGCACCGCCCACCCGCGCACCCGCACCCACCCGCGCACCCGCGCCCGCATCCGCCCGGGGACGACAGCCGTCCGCGGCCTCGCCCTGGCCCTCTGCCTCGCCGCCGCCCTGGCCACCGGCTGCCGTCACGACACCGCCCCGGCCTGGGAGTACCCGCGGCTCGCCGCCACCCTGAACGCCCTCTCCGCCGCCCTCGCCCAGGGCTGCGCCACCCCCGCCCCCGACCACTGCGCCGCCCGCCTCGACCGCCTCGACGCCCTGGCCCGACGCGCCGTCACCGAAGTCCTCGACCACCGCCTCCTCGACCAGGCCTGCCTCGAAGCCGAGAGCGAGGTACGCCGGGCCAGAGCCCTGCGCCTGGCCGCCACCGCCCACGCCCGCGAACAGGCCCAGACCCACGCCCAGTCCCGAGCCCGCGAACAGGCCCAGACCCAGACCCAGGACCAGACCCAGGACCGGGCCGAGGCCCAGGACCGGGCGCCGGGCCGGGCGCAGGCGTCGGCGCCCGCCCGGCAGGACCCCCGCCACCCCGCCCCGGACCGGCTGCGGCAGGCGGTGGCCGCCGAACAGGCCGCCTACCGCCGCCTGCTGGCCGCCCTGGAGAAGGTCCGCACCGCCCCGCCCCCGGGCACGGCGACCCAACCCCTCTGACCCCCCCGCCTACGGCCGCAGGGGCGGCGCGGACAGCCCGCCGGCCTCCAGCGCCACCAGCGACAGCACCACGATCGAACCCGTCCACGCCAGCGGCGCCACCGACGCCGGCCGACCCGACCCGTCCACCTTCTCCGGCAGCTCACCCAGCCCGTTCCGCTTCGACAACACCCACTCCAGCACCGGCCCCGCCTTCGCCGGCCGGCCCCCCGCCGCCCACGCCAGCGCGAAGAACGCCGTACTGGGCGTCCACGCCACCGCCCCCCACGGCGCCCCCGGATCATTGCCCGGAGTCAGCCCCCCGTTGGGCAGCAGCAACGCCCGGTAGGTGGCCTCCAACGCCGCCGGCACACCGGCGGCCGCCGCGTTGAACGGCGGCGCCATGAACGCCACCGCACTGTCGCGCCCGTGCCGCCCGTCGACGGTCCGCTGGTAGCCGAGCGGGAAGAACCGCTCGGAGATCCCCGCCGACAGCCGCCGCGCCGCCCGCCCCCAGCGCACCGCGTCCTGCCACCGGCCCGCCTCCCGCGCCAGGTCCGCCGACGCGTTCAGCCCCGCCAGCAACGGCGCGGCCGTACCGATGTTCGCCGTGGCCGTCATCAGCTCCCAGTAGTCCGGAGAAGCCGGAGGCAACCCGTCCGCCCCCAGGGAACGCGCCGCACGGTCGGCCGCCTTGACGATCATCGGGTACAGGACCGCCAGCCGCTCCCGCCGCCCCTGCACCGGCGCCGCCCGATACCACTGCCACGCCGCCCAGGGCACCCAGCCGTTGGCGTCGAGCTGCCACCGCCTGCCGTCCGGCGGACCGGAACCGTCCAGCTTCGTCCGCGCCTCCCAGCTGCCGTCCCGGCGCTGGGTCGCCGCACTGTGCCGCAGGATCCGAAAAGCCTCCGCGTCATGCCCGGTGAGCGCGAACGCCGCACACGCGAAACTCGAATCCCGCGGCCACGAGTACATCCAGCCCGGACTCCACCCCGCCGCCATCGCCCCATTGGGCCGCAGCAGCGCCCGCATCGCCAGCAGCGCCCGCCCGGCCGCCGCCCGCTCGGCCGCCGACCGGCCCGGGACCCGGCCGGAAGCCAGCCAGGCCCGGCTCTGCCCGATCTGCCGCAGCGCCCCCGCGTCCCCGGCCGCGACCACCACCGACACCGACCGCCCCGGCGGCAGGTACCGCCACCGCCCCGACGCCAGCCGCAGCACGTTGCTGCCCTCCACATACCGGGCACCGGCGGCCAACGATGCCGAAACCCCCTCGGCGGCACTCGCATTCGACAACACACCGACAGCGGGAGCGGCCAGCCCCGACAACGGCGCATGACCGCCCGCACCGCACACGGGAACGGCCGTACCCGTCAACGCCGCCGCGACCACCGCCCAACAGCCGAGGACACCGGACACCGCCACTCCCTCCGCCGCACCCGCACACCCGCGTACTCGCCGCAGCGGTGCCCGCGCGGAACCTGACCCCCACTCATCCTCGAAGACCACCGCCCCACCCGCCACGGCAGCCCCGCCGCCCGGGTGAGCCCACCCCCACCCCCCACGCACCCCCTCGCGCAAGCAGCCCGCCCCGCGCCCGCCCCGCCCGCCCCTGCACCGCCGGACCGCATCCCTCCCCGGCCCGGCCCGGGATGCCGGACACGGCGAACCGTGCACATCATGGGGGCTCGCGGGCCGTGCGCTCACCACAGCCGGCGGGGCGCACCGGCCGCCCTTGCCCGACGGGCCCCCGCTGCGAAGGGGAGGCCCATGAGCACCATGGCGGCCGAGGGCGAGGAAGAACGCGTGAGCCCCTCCTCCCGCACCGGCCGAAAAACCGGCCCCCGCCCACTCCCGCACACACTCCTGCCCGCCGCCGCGGCGACCCTCCTCGCCGCCGCCGGAGCCCTCGTCGCCGTCGGATGCTTCCTCGGCCTCTACATCCGACCCACCTCCGACGACTGGTGCGCCGCATGGAAAACCCGCGACCTGGGCGTCCTCGGCATCACCGCCGACTTCTACACCACCCAGAACGGCCGCATCGCCAACGCCTTCCTCAGCGGCCTCCTCTACAGCGGCGGACCGGCCGGCACCAAGATCCTCCCCACCCTCCTCACCGTCCTGCTCACCGCCGCCCTGGTCCTGCTGGGCCGCCGCCTCCTGCGCGCCCTCGGCCACGCCCCGCCCCTGCTGCTCCTGACCGCCTGCGCCCTGGTCCTCCAGGCCCTCCTCTACTTCGCGGGCACCCGCAGCTACCAGGTCCTGCTGTGGGCCCCCGCCACCATCTCCCACACCCTGCCCTGCGTCATCGGCCTGTGGGCCCTCCTGCTGGCCCTGGCCACCGCCACCCACCCCCACCCGGCCGTCCGCACCGCCGGCCTCGCCGGCGCCCTCCTCACCGGCTTCGCCCTCGGCACCCTCAGCGAACCCTTCGCCCTCGTCAGCGGCCTCACCGCCGCCCTGACCGCCCTGCTGTGCCTGCCACGCCTGCGCCTGGCCACCACCTGGCGCCCCTTCACCTGGTGCCTGCTGTGGTGCACCGGCCTGCTGTGCGGCCTCGCCGTCCTCCACACCTCCCCGGGCGCCCGCTGGCGCCGCGCCCAGCAGCCCGAGAAGGAGCCACTGCTCTCCGCGGGCGAACTGCACGCCACCTACGAGGACTGGCTCCACATGTGGGACACCGTCACCGGACAGTGGGCCTACCTCGCCGCCCCGGCCGCCGGCCTCCTCCTGGGCCTGGCCGCCACCCTCCGCACCCCCCGACCCTCACCCTCGACCCCACCTTCAGCCTCACCCCCGGCCTCACTCCCGCCCCCGCCCGGGCGGGGGACCCGGGCCGCCCTGCTGCTGCTCCCCCTGCCCGTGGTCGTCCTGGGATCCTTCGCGGTGGCGGCCGGCCTGCGCAGCGGATACGGCCCCACCGGCTGGACGTACGCCCGCACCTGGACCAGCTACCTGCTGCCCATGGAACTGGCACTGTGCGGCTACGCAGCCCTGCTGGGCGCATGGGCCGGCCCGCGCCTGGCCGCCCGCCGCCCCGCCGGCCCGGGCACCCTCGCGGCCTGCGCCACGGCCGCGTTCTGCCTGACGCTCGCCTCGACGGCCTCCCTCGTCCCCGGACTCCAGCAGCTCACCACCACCACGGTGGCCCGCTCCATCGCCTGGGACGCCCAGAACGCCCGCATCCGCGCCGAGGCGGCCCGGGGCGCCACGGACATCGGCTACCGCCCGCTGCCCATCGGCAGCCTCGCCGAACCGTTCTTCACCACCGCCTACGGCCGGGACTGGGTCGCCGCCTGCGTCTCCCGCTGGTACGACGTCGAGCGCATCCACCGCCGCTGACCCCGCACCCCGCCCCGGAAACCGGCCCGGCCGGCCGGACCGGAAAACCCCGACCGGGCCCCCACCCCCTCCGCGACACCCCCCGATGCCCCCGCACCAAGGACACCACCCCCACCCCCACCCGCCCCCGCCCCCGCACCGCCCCGCGGCCCGCCCGTCCCCCGAGCGGCGCCGAAACAGCCGAAAGCCTCCACGCCCGCCGCCGCGGCGGGGCCCCTCGGCCACCCGGGCGGCGTCGAAGCCCCGGCCCGCCGGGCCTGCCGTGGTCCTCCCGACTGTTCACGGCCGGCACACGCCGCTTACGGCAGGCACCACCGGGGCAGCCCGCCCCTGGCCCACCCGGATCCACCGGGGCACGACGCCCGCGGCGTCCTTCGAGGCACCGGGAACCGCAAACCCCACGACGGCTCACCCGCCGCGACCACACCATGGGCGGGGCCGGCAGGCGGCGCGCCCGGCGGCCGGCCCGGCCTCAGCCGGCGGCCGCCCGCCCCGGCCGCACGGGCGGCGGTACGGCGTCGGTCGCCAGCCGGGCATGCAGCTCGACGTCGTAGCGGACACCGTCGTACTCGAGCTTGTGACGCTGGACCCCCTCGACCGCGAAGCCCGCAGCCCGCGCCACCCGGCACGACGCCGGGTTGTTGACCCGGTGGCCCAGCTCCAGCCGGAACAGACCGGCGTCCTCGAACGCCCAGCCGGCCACCGCACGGCAGCCGCCCGAAGCGACGCCCCTCCCGCGGGCCGCCGCGGCCGTCCAGTACGACACCCACCCCGTCCGGTGACGCAGATCGACGGCGCCGACCGCCACATTCCCCAGCACCGCGTCCGCACCGTCGACGACCGCGAAGGCGTAGGAGGATCCCGCGTCCCACTGCTCCGCCCGGGCCGCCAGCCACCGCCGTGCCGCCGACAGGGTCGCGACCGGCTCAGCGGCCTGCCGCGCCATCACCGGATCGGCGAACGCCGCCAGCACCGCCCCGGCGTCCGCCGGCGACCAGCGCCGCAGCCGAAGACCCCGGGACACTTCAAGATGATCACGCACGCGCCGCAGTCTTCCCCAGCCGCGCCCGCCCGCCAACCCCATATCCGCCCCGGCCCCACCGGCCCCACCGGCCCGCGGAGGCGCCGGAGGCCGGATCAGGCCTCGCGGTCCATCACCCGGCGGGCCGCCTCCGCCTCCGCCGCAGGCGGGGAGAGCTCGTCGAGGGTGTCGAGCTCGTCGTCCGAACCGAGCTCCTCCTCCCACGCGGCCGCCAGCCGCTCCTGCTCCTCGCGCGGCCGGCCCGCCACGGCCTCCCGCCGGTGCGGCTCCAGAGCCGCCAGGAAACGCCCGACCGCGTCCGCCGTCATGCCGTACTCCTACCTTGCTGTGGGACAGAGGGGCAGCGGGCGCCGGCCGCGAGGCCGCGACGCCCGGCCCAGCATCGCGAACCGGGCCCGCACCACCGGCCCGACACGGCACGCCGCCACCCGAATGCACGCGCACCGGCCACACATCCCGCGCCCACGGCCACAGCACGTCACGAGTACAGGCGCGGACACGGACACGGGCACGGGCACGCACGGGTGCGGGCATGGTGCGGACACGGGTGCGGCGTGCCACGGCCCGCCCGGCCGTGACACGCCGCACCCCGGCAGCCGGCGGTCACCGTCCCCGTCGGGGCGACCGCCGGGCGGGATCAGCCGCGGTGCTGGTGTCCGCGGCGGCCCCAGGACTCGGTGTCGACGACGTTGCCGCGGTGGTCGCGGAGGGTGGCGGTGTCGCGGTCGTTCCAGACCTGCCGGTTGCGGTCCTGGTAGAGGTCGTGGCGGGTGTCGCGGCCCTGTCCGGTGTGGACCTTGACGGCGGAGCGGCCCTCGAGGCGGAAGTCGGGGAAGCGGTAGCGGTTGCCCTGCTGGTCGGTGAGGGTGTAGCCGCGGAGGTTGACGCTGTGGCGGCCGGTGTTCTTGATCTCGACCCATTCGCGGTTGAGGGCGCGGTTGGAGCGGTCGCCGCGGTGGGGGCTGTCGTACTGGACGTCGCCGATGACGAGGGCGGAGTGCCGGGTGCGGTGGTCGCGGCGGTGGTCGTCGGCCGCGGCGGGCAGGGCGGCGGCGCCGAGGAGGGTGCCGGCGGCCAGGAGGGCGGCGAGGGCGCGGCGGGTGGCGAGGGAAGCGGACATGGAGGAGGGACCCCTTCGACTTCAACGGACGGCCCCGACCGGCGACATGCACATCGCACACACGCACGGGTGCGTGCCGGTCTGGCCTGAAACGGTTCCCGGCGTCCGGCCGAGGAGCCACACTCTGGCCCCCGCCGACACCCGGACACCGCCCACCCACCCCCTGTTTCCCAATCCGGATATGTCCGTAACTCTCCCTTGTAGCGGGTAACCGTCAAACCGGATTGACGCCCCGGTCGCGGCAGTTCACCGCCCAACCCGTGCGCTGCCTGCCCGGCCGTACCCCCCCACAGCCGCACCCCCGCCCCGGCCGCGGCCCCGCCGCTGCGCCGAACGGGTTCCAAGCCCTGTAACAGCCACTCCCGCCACCCCTTCGCACGCACCTGCGAAAAACGATTCCGGCGTACGAGAAAACAGCCCCCACCGCCCCGCCTACAAAGCCGTCGCCGCCCCCCAGTACTTCCTGACCAGCTCGTAGGAACCGATCCGCTCCCGCAGGTCGTAGACGGGCGTGGCCAGCATCAGCTCGTCCGCCCCGGTCTCACCGGCCAGCTGCGCCAGCCGCCCCACCACCGCCTCGGGCGCCCCGACCGCCTGCTGCGCACGGAAACCGTCCAGCGCCCGCCGCTCCTGCTCCGTGAAGGGATGCGCGGCCGCCTGCGCGGGCGTGGGGAACGGCGTCTGGCTCAACCCCTGCAGGAGCCCGGCCTTGACGACGTTCATCGGACCCGCCCGCCACACGGCCTCCTCCTCCGTCGGCGCGCACACCGTCTCCACGCACAGCAGCACCCGGGGCCGCTCGCACCAGCGGGACGGGGTGAACGCCGCCCGGTAACCCTCCACAGCCGCAAGGGTGTTGTCCGGACGGATGTGGTGCGCGATCGCGACCGGCAGGCCGAGGGCCGCGGCGAGAGCGGCTCCCGCGGCAGAGGAGGCCAGCAGCCACGGCTCCGGCAGCGGACCGAGCGCGACCTCCTCCACCAGGAACGACAGGATCGCGGCCACGTCCTCCCGGTACTCCGCGTCCGACGCCGGCCCGGCACCGCGGCGCAGCGCCCGGGCGACGGCCTCGTCGAAGGTGCCCGGACCGCGGCCGATGCCCAGGTCGATGCGGTCCTCGTGCAGGGCGGCCAGCGTCCCGAACTGCTCCGCCAGCGTGATCGGCGCATGGTTGGGGGCCAGCACCCCGCCCGAACCGAGACGGATCACCGAGGTCGAGGCGGCCGCATGCGCCGTCAGCACGACCGGCGGGAACGCACCGATCGCGGGGGAGTGGTGATGCTCCGCATACCAGAGGCGGCGGTAACCCAGCCGCTCCATTTCCCGAGCGAAGACCGCGGTGTCCCGCAGGGTCTCCACCGCGCGGGTGCCTGTCTGCACCATCGCGACTTCCAGCGCTGAAAGAGGTATGTCGAGCATCCCGTCAGCATAGGGATCACACGCCCCGACGACGGCCCCGATGATCGTTTTCACGCCACCGCGGACGGACGGGCCCGACAGCCTCGGTTCCGGTTGAACCACATCCGCGAAAACGTCAAGCCACGAATTCCCGGAACGTGACGTTGCCACGGTGAAGAGGCCTACTGGATATGCGGCCCCACCGAAAAGGAAACGAGGCCGCAGGCGCGGTGGGGAAAAACTCCCACATCGCGGAGGCCACGAATCTTTCGGAACCTGCCCAGGCTCCGATTTCGATCAGGAGAAAACCATGAACCGTAAGTTCGAGACGTCTGAGTCCACCCGCCCCAAGCGCCGGTTCCGCCTCGCGACCGCCGTCGCGGCCGCCGCGATCGCCGGCGGGGTCCTCATCCCCTCGTCCTCCGCGATGGCGGCCCCCACCATGTCCGTGGAGAGCGTCGCCAGCCACAACAAGCACGACCACAAGAAGCACGACCACAAGAAGAACGACCACAAGAAGAAGCGCAACACGCCCGGCAACACCCAGGGTGGTACGCAGGGTGGCGGCTCGGGTAACACCCAGGGTGGTACGCAGGGTGGCGGCTCGGGTAACACCCAGGGTGGTACGCAGGGTGGCGGCTCGGGTAACACCCAGGGTGGTACGCAGGGTG
>NZ_JBVJFK010000012.1:0-78540 GCF_055587885.1 Streptomyces sp. NPDC046349 | reverse complement strand
GTGGCGGGTCCGGGAACACCCAGGGTGGTACGCAGGGTGGCGGGTCCGGGAACACCCAGGGTGGTACGCAGGGTGGCGGGTCCGGGAACACCCAGGGCGGTACGCAGGGCGGCGGCTCCGGGAACACCCAGGGCGGTACGCAGGGCGGCGGCTCCGGGAACACCCAGGGCGGTACGCAGGGTGGCGGCTCGGGCAACACCCAGGGTGGTACGCAGGGTGGCGGCTCCGGCAACACCCAGGGTGGAACCCAGGGCTGACCAAACAGGCCGATCAGCGCATCACCTCGCAGGGGCTCCCTCTGCGAGGCGATGCCGTCCCCTTCAGCCGTTGCCACCCCGACCACCTCGGGGCGGCAACGGCTCGACCCGTGCCGTCCCAAGCCCCGCCGCGACCGGAACCCGAAAGAGGGGACTGTTCCTCTCCCCAGCCCACCCGCCCCGCGCCCTCACCCGGCCCCACGCCCCGAGGAAACACCGACGAACGCGGCGGCCGGTCCACCCCGCAAGGGCAGCGGCACAGACCCGCCACAGGTCTCTAAAACCCGCCGCCACCAGCCCCCATTGACCGCCCACCCGGATCTGAATTTGTCAAGCCCCGAATCTCCGTCGCTTTCTTCCCACGCCCGCAAACGGCAATCTGGAGACAGATAAACCGCTCGGCCATCAGACGGAACTGAGAAAGCAGACAAGCCGAATCCCCGGCTCGTGAGAATCTCGGAAATCCGGGTCGACCATTCAAGGGAGATTTAAATGTCGAGGAAGAAGCACGTCGCCAACATTGCCGGTCTGTCCTGTGCCACCGCGATACTCGCCGGCACGGCGGGAGTGGCATTCGCTTCCCAGGCTTCCGCAGTTCCGACCGCAGCCCCTGCGGCGGTATGCAGCCTGAAGAACGGGGAGATCCGCGGCAACGGCTTCGTCCTCAAGCAGACCTACGACGTCAAGCGCGACGGGAAGACCATCGCCCGCGTCGCAGCCGGACCGAAGGGCGACATCCGGGTCGGAATCACCGGCGGCGGTCCGGTCTCCGTGGGCACCGTCCGGTGCGCGCCGACGGGCCCCGCCTCGGTCTCCACGAAGACCGACGTGGCAGCGGCAACGGCACGAGGCACGGCAGCCGCCCAGCAGGCGGCGCGCGGCGGAGCTTCCCAGGCGCAGGCAGCCGCCATTGGTCGGAAGGCAGCGGCTTCGGAAGCGAAGAAGCTCGGACTGGCGCCCTCTGTGGTGAACCAGGTGACGAACAACGTGACGAACATTGTCAACAACACGATCATCGGCGGCTCGAACAACACCATCGGCGGCACCCAGATCGGCAACGGCAACACCCAGGGCGGTACGCAGGGCGCCGGCAACGGCAACACCCAGGGCGGAACCCAGGGTGCCGGCAACGGCAACACCCAGGGCGGCACCCAGGGCGGCGGGTCCGGGAACACCCAGGGTGGAACCCAGGGTGGCGGCTCGGGCAACACTCAGGGCGGTACGCAGGGTGGCGGCTCGGGCAACACCCAGGGCGGAACCCAGGGTGGCGGGTCCGGGAACACCCAGGGTGGTACGCAGGGTGGCGGGTCCGGGAACACCCAGGGCGGCACCCAGGGGGGCGGGTCCGGTAACACTCAGGGCGGTACGCAGGGCGGCGGCTCCGGGAACACCCAGGGTGGTACGCAGGGTGGCGGGTCCGGGAACACCCAGGGCGGCACCCAGGGCGGCGGGTCCGGGAACACCCAGGGCGGCACCCAGGGCGGCGGCTCGGGCAACACCCAGGGTGGTACGCAGGGTGGCGGCTCCGGCAACACCCAGGGCGGAACCCAGGGCTGACCGGCAGCCAGCAGTCGGCGATGAGCGGTCGTGCGGCACCTCGCAGAGGCAATCTCTGCGAGGTGCCGCCGCATGTCCGGCGCTGGCTCGCGCCGCCGCCCGTTACGGCACCGTGCAGACTGGCCCGGTGGACACCCGTCGCCCATGCCCCTGTTGTGGTCATCTCGTCTTCGACACCGAAGACGGGTGGCCCGGCTCCTACGCCGTCTGCCCGGTCTGCTGCTGGCAGGACGACCCCGAGCAGTTCCGCCGGCCGTTCCTGCCGGGCGGTGAAAACCGGGTGTCGCTCGTCGAGGCCCAGCTCAACTTCCGCGCGTACGGGGCCTGTGATCAACGGGGCAGGCGGTTCGCGCGGCCCGCGGCGGACGACGAACCCCTGGACGCGGCCTGGCGTCCCATCGACCCCGACACCGACTTCTTCGAGGACTCCGGGGACACGGGGTACCGGCCCTGGCCCGACGACGGGGCGGTCCTGTGCTGGTGGCTCCCCACGTTCTGGGGCGTCCCCGAGGACCCCGCACACGATCCCGCCCGACCTGTGGTCATCGACGTCGGCCCGGTCCGCAGCGAGCGCGACCTCCACAAGGCCCTCAAGCGGGAACTCGGCTTCCCTGCGTTCTACGGCATGAACTGGGACGCGTTCTGGGATGCGATCACCGGCCTCGTCGCCATGCCCGCACACCTGCGGTTCACCGGCTGGGCCGAGCTGGAGCGGCGGGAACCGCGGGCCGCGGCCGTGCTCCGCGAGCAGCTGGAGCAGTACGCGGAGTCGGCCGCGGACTTCACCGTCGTCTACGACTGCCAGCGCGGCACACCCCACGAGCCGCCCTACGAGCCGTCCCACGAGCCGTCCCACGAGCCCGCCCTATGAGCCCCCGGTGGGCGCCGGCAGGCGGTGAGCCGGTGTCCTGCATGCCGGCGGGTGTCGGCCGGGCGGCCCCGGGTAGGTGACCGGTGCGGGGTGCGGTCCTGGCCCTCATGGCTGCGACGGGGACCGCACCCCGCCCGGCCCCCACCCCACCCCCGCCCTCACCCTTGTCCCGGCTCCGTCCTGCCCGCCCGGGTGCTCAGCGCAGTACGGGGATCACATCGCGCGTCTCGTCGACCTCGAGGCCCGGCGTGCGCCGCCCGACCGGTTCCGGGGGTGCCTCGTCCGTGCAGACGGTGCCCGGCGCGGGCAGTGCCAGCGTCGAGAGGTAGCCGGTGGCCAGGGCGCTGACACACGCGCTGCGGTTGTAGGCGGTGTGCCCCTCGGCGGCGAAGGTCAGCAGCCGGCCGTTCTCCAGCGTCCCGGCGAGGGACACGGCGTCCTGGTAGGGGGTGTCGGGATCCCCGGTCGTCCCCAGCACCAGGATCGGGGCGGAACCCGCCGCCCGGTAGGAGCCCCCGTAGCGGCTCGGCCGGTCCGCCTGCCACTGCACGCACGCCGGCGCGTGGTTGTGGTCGTAGGCGGGCGGCCCGAGACCGACCGGGGGGCCCAGCAGCGGAGCCGACGCGGCGTGCGCGCCGACCAGCGCGCCCAGCAGCAGCCGGCCGGCCGGGTAGACGCGGTCGGCGCACTCGACGGCCGTGTTCACCGTCAGGAAGTCGAAGGACGCCGGCGACGGCGGGGACAGCAGGAACGAGGCCTGGCGGGCCTGCGCCGCCCGCAGCGCCTCGCCCAGATAGGGCCAGATCTCCTTGCCCGCGTTGATGTTGAACATCAGACGGTAGGCCAGGGTGTAGCCGGTGGCCGGACGTCCGCTCGCGGTGATGACCGGGTCGGCGTCCAGCACCCGCTTCAGCTCGGCGAGGGCCTGGCGCGGTCGGCCCCCGCCGAACCCGCAGACGGCCGCGTTGCCCGCGCACCAGTCCAGGAACCGGCCGACCGCCGCGTCCAGCGCGGCGAACTGCGCGGCGTCGGAGGCGTAGGGCACCTCCGCGTACAGGCGCGGGTCGTAGGCCCCGTCCAGGACCATCGCCCGCACCCGCCGCGGGAACTGCGCCGCGTACACGGTGCCGACGTAGCTGCCGAAGGAACGGCCGTAGAAGGACAGCGTCTCCTCGCCCAGGGCCTGGCGCAGCAGGTCGATGTCCCGGGCGTTGTAGCCGGTGCCGAGGAACGGCACGAGGGAGCCGGAGCGCTGCCGGCAGGCGGCCGCGAAGTCGGCGCCCAGTCCGACGGCGCCGCGCACGGCCCCCGGGCCGGGCACGCCGCGCGCGGCGTCGACGGCGGCCGCGTACTGCTTGTCGTCCCAGCACTCCACCTGGCCGCTGCGCGCCACCCCCCGCATGTCGTAGCCGACGACGTCGAAGGAGTCGCGCAGCGCGGCGGGCAGCGCGGCGTGGCTGGTGCGGGCGAAGTCCACACCGGAGTTGCCCGGCCCGCCCGGGTGCAGCAGCAGCACCCCGGTGCGGCGGGCCGGGTCGGCCGCGGGCCGCCGGGTGACGGCGAGGGGGATCGTGGGGCCGCCCGGCCGGCGGTGGTCCAGCGGTACGCGGGCGGTCGCACACTCGAAGCCGTCCCGCGGGCCGGCACAGGGGCCCCAGGACAGGCCGGGCACGGGCGGGGCGGCGGCTTCGGGCCGGGACACCGCGGCCGCGGGCGCCGTGGCGGCGGCCCGGGGCGCGGCCCCCGTCAGTGCGGTGAGCGCGGTCAGGACCAGGGCCGTCGCCCCCGCCACGCGCCCGCGCGGGGCGACGGCGCAACAGGTCTGCATGCTGCGAACCTCCATGACGGGCGTCGCGAACGGCCGCAAACCTAGCCGCCCGCCCCGCGCCCGTCGTCCCACCAGGAGTTGATGCCGCCTTGCACCCAGCAGGTGAGGCACGGGGGCTGCGCTCAACCCTCGACCGGCCGGCGGCGGTCCTTCCCGGCGGGCGGACCCCACCGGTTCCCGGGGAAAGCCGCAGCAGTCCCAGCGAGCACCCAGACCGCCAAGGAGCACGGCATGACGTTACGCACGACCGCTACGGCCGCACGGGTCGCCCTGGTGGGCCTGGCGGCGGCCGCGATGGCGGCCACCGCCCTCACCGCCCCCGCCCGGGCCTCCCAGGACCCCGCCGGCAAGGACTTTGCGACGGCCCGGCACGCGGCGACCCGGCGCGCCATGGACGCCGACGTCCAGGCCGGCATCCCCGGCATCACGGCCCAGGCACGCGACGCCCGCGGCGTCTGGAAGGCGGCCTCCGGCGTCGGCGACCTGACCACCGCCACCCCCCGCGGCACCGACGACCGGTTCCGGATCGGCAGCATCACCAAGACCTTCGTGGCCACCGTCCTGCTCCAGATGGAAGCGGAAGGCAAACTAGGCCTCGACGACACCGTCGAGCGCCATCTGCCGGGCCTGGTGAGGGGCAACGGCAACGACGGCGGCACGATCACCGTGCGCCGGCTCCTCAACCACACCTCCGGCCTCTTCGACTACCTCGCCGACGAGGAGTACCTGCGGACGTACCTGCTCGGCGACGGCTACCTGCGGCACCGCTACGACACCCTGCCGCCCGCCCGGCACGTGCAGGTGGCCCTCTCCCACCCGCCGCTGTTCCCTCCCGGCGCCCGCTTCTCGTACTCCAACACCAACTACGTCCTGGCCGGGCTGATCATCGAGAAGGCGGGCGGACGGACCTACGAGGCCGAGGTCCGCGACCGCATCATCAGGCCCCTGGGCCTCAAAGCCACCACCAACCCCGGCAACAGCATCCACATCCCCCGCCCCAGCAGCCGCGCCTACTCCAAACTGTTCGCACACGACCTGGACCGGATCGACGACGTCACCGAGATGAACGGCTCCCAGGGCTGGGCCGACGGCGACATCATCTCCACCGCCGGCGACCTGAACCGCTTCTACCGCGCCCTGATGCGCGGCGAACTCCTCGCCCCGCGGCAACTGGCCGCCATGAAGACCACGGTGGAGAACCCCGACCGCCCCGGCATGGCCTACGGGCTCGGCATCACCCGGATGCGCACGAGCTGCGGCACCACGCTGTGGGGCCACGGCGGAGGCATGGTCGGCTCGACCTCCCTGGCCGTCACCACCGACAACGGCGGCCACCAGCTCGCCTACAACCGCAACGGCGACTGGAGCACCGCGGCGGCCCCGGACGCCATCATGGAAGCCGAGTACTGCCCCGCCCCCGCCCCTGCCTCCTGAGCCGTACGCGGTCGCCCCCGCCGCCGGCGCCCGGCCGCGGCGGGGACAACCGCAGCCCGACACCCCCGGCCCCCTGCGGGATACTGACGTTGATGCCGCCCACGCCGCCCACGCCGCCCCCCGAGCCCCCGGATCCCCCAGGGGCCCCCGCGCCTGCCCCGCCCGCCGTGCCTGCCCCGGCCGCCGTGCCGGTGGAGGCGGTATCGGCCGATCCGCCCCGCCCCGCCGGCCCGCACAGGCACCTGCTCACCCAGTCCTGGCTCGACCTGACCTTCCTGCACTGGCCCGCCGACCCCGCCGACGTCGCCCCGCTGCTCCCGGCCGGCACCAGCCCGGACACCCTCGACGGCCTCACCTACATCGGCCTCGTCGCGTTCCGCATGCACCGCGTCGGCTGGCTGCGCCTCCCCGGCATCCCCTACCTGGGCTCCTTCCCCGAGACCAACGTCCGCCTCTACTCCGTCGACGCCCACGGCCGCCGCGGCGTGGTCTTCCGCTCCCTCGACGCCTCCCGGCTCCTCCCGGTCCTCACCGCCCGCACCGCCTTCCGCCTCCCGTACGTGTGGTCACGCATGTCGGTCCGCCGCGACGGCCCCACCCTCACCTACACCAGCAGCCGGCGCTGGCCCGGACCCCGCGGCGCGCACAGCACGCTCACCGTGCGGACCGGTGAACCCATCGCGGAGCCGACCGCCCTCGAACACTTCCTGACCGCCCGCTGGGCCATGCACAGCGACTTCCGCGGCCGGCTGCTGTACCTGCCCAACAGCCACCCGCGCTGGCCGCTGCACCGCGCCGAACTCCTCGGCTGCGACGAGGACCTGATGGCCGCCGCCGGCCTGCCCGCGCCCGCCGGCCCGCCCGTGAGCGTGCTGTACTCCCCGGGAGTCCCCGTACGGTTCACCCGCCCGCCCCGCCGGCCGAACTGACCGCGCCGGCCCCGGCCGTGCCCCGCCCGCCCCGCCGGCCGAACTGACCGCGCCGGCCCCGGCCGTGCCCCGCCCGCCCCGCCGGCCCGGCGGGGGCCGCCGTAGCCTCCGCCGCACGGGGGACCGCGCGGTCCCCCCAGGTGCGTGGCCGTGGCAGAGCGGCCCCTTGCGATCCCGGCCACCCGGAGGTCCCCGGAGCCGGGACCGGCGGCCGGACGCCGGACCTGGCCTGCGGTCTGGCGGGTTCGAATCCCCTCGGTCCCGCGCCCGAACGCGGCCGCCCCGCCCCGCCCCCGTTCCTGTCCGGCGGACGGCCGGACGGGTACGCGCCATTGACAGAGCCCGCGGGCACGTGCGAAAAAGACCGAAGACCCCAGGTCCGAGGCCGCGCGATGTCCGTTTCTCCGCTGCCCGGCGCCGCAGCCGCAGACGCCGCCCGGGACGACAACCCGCGGGGTCCACCACCCCGCCGCGATCGGCACCGCGTCGGTGCGGCCGACCGCGACCGACCACCCGGAACACGACGATCGGACCCCGACTTGACCCTCATGCCCGGATCCCGCGTGCCCGGCCGGACCTGGACGGTCCGGCTCACCGGCCACGCCGATCACAGCGCCTCCGTCACCTGCAGCACCGAAGCCTGCCGCATGCCGCCCCGTTCGAAGGACACCGCGGCCCTGAAGCGGTTCGCCGCCGAACACGTCCGGGCCCACGCCCGGCTGGCCACCGTCCGCCCCGACACCGCCTGCGCCTGCCGGGCCGCGCAGTGCTCGCTCCACGAGGCCCGCACCCAGTGCACCGGCTCCACCCTCCTGGTCCTGGTCCACAACCCGGCCGTGGGACAGGTCTGGACGCTCGCCGAGATCTGCCAGTCCTGCGCGCCGCTCATCGCGCACACCGCCGTCCTCGGCCGGTCCCAGCCCCAGGGCCGTCAGGCCCCGCCCACGGCCCCGGTCCCCGCACCCGCCACCGCACCGGCGGCCGTCCCCGTGCCCGTCGCGGGCGGGTTCTCCTCACCGCAGGCCGCCCCGGAGGCCCCCGCCGCCCGCCGCCGCCCGCACCGCCCCGCCCGCCCGCGCCGGACCCCCTGACCGCGCCGCCCCCACACCCCACCCACGTGCGGTTGTCGTCGGTGACATCGGCCAGGGCGGCGCCGGCGGTCGCCGCACGGGGCCGGGCAGCGCGGCGAAAGCGGCAGCCAGGGACGCAAGAGCGGAAGCCCGGCGGCCCGCCGGCGGCCGATCCACTCCATCACGCCGACCGCGCGGCGCCCGTCGGGCTGTTCGTCCCACTCCCGCTCGGCGAGGGTGGCGCGCACCTCGGGGGTGATGCGCAGGCGGTGGATCGGATGGAGCTTGCGCGGCGGTGTGGGCCCGCGGCCGGGGGACGCGCCGGCCGACCACCCACAGCAGGTCACCGCCCTCGGCCAGGCCGACGTCCAGGCCGAGTTCCTCGCCGAGCCCGGCGTCGGCGCAGGGGCACAGGTGAGCCCTCGCCGTCCTCCACGTCCCGCCGGGCGGACCGTGGTGGGTGCGACCCGCGCGATCGCGGCGGATGAGCGTGACCTCCTCGCCGCAGAACACCAGGACCGCGACACGGATCTTGATGCGGGAGAACGGGACCGCCGGCGCCGGGGGAGCGGACGTCATGACGGCCCCCGCCCCACACCGCAACTGACAGACCGTCAGCGTTGTCGGTGGTCGCCCCTACGTTTGCGCCCATGAGCCGATCCATCCAGGCACTCGCCTACGCACGCCCGTCCGCCCTCACCACCGAAGGCGGCACCGGCCTCCTCGGACTGGAGACCTCCGGCGGGCTGACCCCGGTGGGCCGCGAAGCCCACCCGCAGTTCTTCGCCGGGTTCCTGAGCTCGCCCCAGGCCGCCGCCCGGGGCCTGCTCGCCGTCGCGGACGTCGCCGCCGCCCGCTACCACCAGCGCACCCTGCGCGCCTCCCTCGACCCGGTCGTCACAGCCGGCGGCGACCGGCTGCGCTTCGAGTCCTTCTCCGGCTGCTGCGGGGTCTACGCCCGGCTCGACGTACTCCCCGAAGGCCTCGACGGCGCCGACACCGGCCACGGCACCACCAACGTCGACGTCAACAACCCGCTGCGCGAAGCCCTGTCCCGGCTCAGCGGCGACGAACCCCTCCACCTGCGGGTCGGCCCCGACGAACTGGCCGTCACCACCCTGGACGGACCCGTGGTGGAGAAGAAGGTCCCGCTGCCCGACCGCTGGCTGCGCGGCTTCGCCGAATCCCAGGTCATCACCGCCGCCTTCGACCTGCGCGCCGAACTGTCCGCGGCCGAGGCCGTACGCTTCCTGCGCTCCCTCCCGCGCACCACCCCCACCGGCTCCGGCAGCCGGGCACCCCTGTGGGTGGTCCCCGCCGGCCGCACCCTGCGCCCCACCACCCGCCCCGTCCCCGGCGCCGTCTGCCTGCCCGGCCCCGAACGCCTCACCGCCCTTCAGCGGGTGCTGCGGCACGCCACCGCACTGCGCGTGTACGGGCCCGCCGGACACGACGGCGCCGCCACCGCCGCCGCCTGGGAGATCGCCATGCCCGGCATGCGCCTGACCCTCACCCTGTCCCCGGACGCCGGCCGCGGATTCTCCGGCGAGGGCGCCGTCCTGGAGGCCCTGGCCGGCGACGAGGCCGCCGCCGACGCCGACCTGGTGTCCGTGCTGCTCTCCTGGGAGCCGCGCATCGACATCGCCGACCTCGCCGCCCAGAGCGCGCTGAGCCCGCAGCGCGTGCGGGCCGCCCTCACCCGCCTCGGCACCGCCGGCCGCGTCGGCTACGACGCCGCGGACGCCGCCTACTTCCACCGCGAACTGCCCTACGACGCCCACCGCGCCGAAGCCCGCAACCCCCGCCTCACCGCCGCCCGCGCCCTCCTCACCGACGGCGCGGTCCACCTCCACACCCCCGCCGCCGCAGGAACGGGCACCGCGACCGTCCGCTCCGGCGAGCGCCACTACCAGGTCCGCGAGGCCGCAGGCGGCGTCCTGAGCTGCACCTGCCAGTGGTGGGCCGACTACCGAGGCCGCCGCGGCCCCTGCAAACACGCCCTCGCCGTCCGCATGGCCCGCCGCACCCCGACCACCACCCCCTCCCTCACCACCGCCACGACCGCTGCCGCCGGAGACACCCGATGAACACCCTCCTCGACGCCGTCCGCACCGGCCGCTGCGACCAGGTCACCACCCTGATCAGCCCCCTCACCGACAGCGCACGCCGCGCCCTTTTGCCCGAACTGACCGCCCTGCGGCGCGAGATACGCGGCTGGGACTGGAGCCGGCGCTGGGACGCCGAGCCCACCCTGCACGCCCTGCACCTCGCCGGAGCCGCCTGCCACACCGGCCCGGCCGCCGCCGCCTCCTGGATCGCCGCCCGCGACCTGCGCGACGGCCGCCCCCGCGACACCACCCCGCTGGCCGCGCTCCTCGCCGCCCGCGAACCCGCCTGGCGCGCCGACGTCGCCCACCGCCTCGCCGCCCGCACCGCCACCGTCGAAGACGACTACCCCCTCATCCGCGCCCTCCTGAAAGACACCGGCGCCCCCGCCCCCACCACCGACGGCTTCGTCCACGCCTGGGCCCGGGCCACCACCACCAGCACCGACACCACCACAGGACGCCCCCGCCCCCGCCCCCTGCGGGCCGCCCTGCGCGAGGACCCCTACACAGCCGACCTCGTACCCCGCCTGTTCGAAACCACCGAACCCGCCCCCTCCCTCACCTGGTACGACGACCCCAACGCCCCAGGCCGCTGGCCCGCCGAACTCGCCCACCTGGCCGCCGAAGGCACCGTGCCGCGCCGAATCCTCCTCACCGCCACCGTCAACCGCCTCCTGCGCGGCGGCCGCACCGCCCACCTCGCCTTCTACACCGACCTCCTCGACGTCCTCACCCTCACCACCGACGAACGCGCCGAGCACACCGCGGACTGGATCGCCCTGGCCGCCGACGCCCCCTCACCCACCGCCGGCCGCGCCCAGCAGACCCTCACCGCCCTCTTCGAGGCCGGCCGGCTCCCCGCCGACCGCCTCGCCGAGATGTCCGCCGCCGTCCTCTTCCGCCCCGAGAAGAAACTCGTCCGCGCCCAACTCGTCCTGCTCGGCAAAGCCCTGCGCCGCCACCCCGAGGACCGCCACACCCTGCTGCCCGCCGCCGCCGCCGCCTTCGGCCACCCCGACACCGCCCTGCAGGACAAGGCCCTCACCCTCGTCGCCACCCACCTGCGCCCCCACGACGACGCCCTGCGCGCCGACCTCGCCTTCGAGGCCGGACAACTCGGCCCCGCCCTGCGGCGCACGGCCGCCGCCCTGCTCGGCGCCATCGCCGACCCCGCCGGCACCGGCCCCGACGCCTACGAGGAGACCCTCCCGGCCGCCCCCGAACGCCGCCCCCTCGCCACCGGCGGCCAATCCGTCGCCGAGACCGTCGAACTCGTCGCCGCCCTCGCCAAGAGCAGCACACCGACCGCCGAGGAGACCGAGACCGCCCTCGACCTCCTGGTCCGCCACGCCCACCAGGACCGCTCCGCCCTGGCCGCCGCACTGCTCCCGGCCCTCGCCGACCGCCACTGGGCACGCGAGGGGGCCGGCCACACCGACCCCGGCCACCTCCGCGCCCCCGAACTCCTCGCCGCCGCCGTCCTCGGCCGCCTCGACTCCGCCGACCTCTCACCCCGGCGCCCCGTCCACGGCAGAGGCCCGGGACACAACTGCATCCACGACGCCCTCCACCGCGTCACCGCCGCCCGGGCCCGGGAAGCCGCCCTCCGCGTGCTCACCGACCCCCTCCCGTTCCTGCTGGCCACCCCCACCTGGGACTGCGGCACCCTGGAACCCCAGGACCTCATCTCCCGCCTGACCGCATACGGCCGCGGCGGCACCACCCCCGCACCCGCCGACTTCGCCCAGGCCCTGCTGCGCGTACGGCGCGACCCCAGCGCCGCCGCCGCGGCCGCCGCCCTCGCCACCCCCGAAGGACGGCGCCTGGCCGCCTGGCTCACCGCCGACGGCGAACCGGCACCCCCCACCCGCCACGTCACCGACCAGGACCGCGGCCTGCGCAACTGGTGGGGCGGCGAACGCCTGACCGTGCGCCGCATCGTCCTGGACATCCCCGAACACCCGGTCATCCAGAAGGAGTTCCCCGCCGTCTTCCACCCGCTGGGCCGCCCCCGCACCGGGACACCGCACTGCTGGCACTGGCGCGGCGAGGAACGCGCACACCTCGCAATCCTGCCGCAGGACCGCGAGACCCAGGCCGTGTGGCTGCTGCCCCACCTGACCGAATGCGCCATCGGCGAGGACCGCGGCGCCGGCGAAGTCCTCTCCCGGCTCGCCGAACTGGGCGGCCCCGCCGGCCCCGCACTGCACCTCGCCGTGGCCACCGCACTCGGAGCCCGCCACACCCAGGACCGCCTCGCCGCCGTCGACGCACTCCTGGTCCTGGCCGCACGCGGCGAACTGGACACCGCCCTCCTCGGCCGCGACCTGGCCGAACTGCTGCGCCTGGGCACCGTCAAACCCAACCGGCTGGCCGACGCGGCCCGCACGGCCGCGGCCACCGGAGCGTACGCGACGACCTGGGCGTTCCTGGCCGGTGCCCTGCCCGCCGTCCTCGCCGACGGCCCGGCCCGCGGCGCGGGCGAACTCCTCGCCGTGGCCGCCGACTGCGTGGAGCACTGCGGAGCCGGCGGCCCCCTGCCCGAGGGCCTGGCCCCGGCCGCCGCCCGCAAGGGCACCTCCCAACTGGCCACCCAGGCACGCCGCCTCCAAACGGCCCTCCGAACGGCCCTCCAATCGGCCGCCGCCGGATAGGCGCGCACCCGCCTCAACGCCCGCCCCGCCCACCGAAGCCGCCGAAAACCCCCGGCCCCGGTGAGCGCGGCGCGCACCCGGCCGCCGGCCCGGAGACGACCCGGCCGCATGCGCCCGACGCCCGCCCCGGCAGGAGTTCCCTTCCACGGACGCCAACGAGACCAGGCCGCTCCCGGCCCGGGCCTGGGCCGCCGGCCCCGCGGCACGGGGCCGCCCCTGCCGGCGCAGCCGCCCCCAGCCCTGTTCCCGCGCCGCGCGCACGGCGGGGCGAGGTCGCGTGCGGGGCGGGGCGGGCGGAGCCCCGTCAGGCGGGCCCGGCCGGCCGCGGCGTCCATGCTTGCGGCCCCGTCCCGCCCGGCGCATCCCCCGCCCCGGGCCGGGCCCCGGCACGTGCCGGGCGGGAGGCGGTGCGATCCTGCACCGGTGGACCTCGACGACGCACACCGGCGGAGCCCGGCACCCGGTTTCCCGGCCCTCCTCGCCGCCGGCATCCCCGACCGGCAGGCCTGCCGGGGCGGACACCGGCCCACCGTGCAAACCACCGCCCAAGAGGCCGAGGTCGCCTGCAGCATCGCCGAAGCCCTCACCGGCCGCACGGCCTTCACCCCCGGACACCCGCCCGCCCTGCCGCACCACCGGCCCCGGCCCCGGCCGCTGCCGCGCCTACCGGCCCGAACCCCGGCGGCGACCGCTGGGCTCGCCCCGTTGACCCTGACCCTGGGGAAGAGGGGAGCGTAGCGGCCATGGAGGAAGAAGCACTGCTCAGCATCGGCGCGTTCGCCCGCCGGGCACGGCTGTCGCACAAGGCCCTGCGGCTCTACGACCGCCACGGCCTGCTGCCGCCCGACCACGTCGACGCCGTCACCGGCTACCGGTACTACCGGGAGAGCCGGCTCGCCGCCGCCCGCCTGATCGTGCGGCTGCGCGGGCTGGACATGCCGCTGGCCGACGTCGGCGCGGTCCTGGCCGCCCCCGCCCCGGAGGCGGCCCGGCTGGTGGCCGAGTACTGGCACGGCGTCGAGCTCCGCCACGCGGCGCAGCGCGAGCTGGCGGCGCACCTCCGTATCCACCTGCTCGGAGACGAAGGGACCACGGACATGTACGAGATCCAGGAGCGCGAGGTGCCGCAGCAGCTGGTCCTCACGGAACAGCGGCACATCACCCCGGAGGAGCTGCCCCACTGGATCCCCGCCGCCCTGGCCCGGCTGGCCCAGGCGGCACAGGCGCACGGCGGCTTCTTCGGCCACCCGTTCGTCGTCTACCACGGAGAGGTCAACGAGGACAGCGACGGCCCCGTGGAGCTCTGCGTCCCGGTGGACCCGGCCCGCGCCGGCCGCCTCCCGGCGGCCTCCCGCACCGAACCGGCCCACACCCAGGCCTACACCCGCCTCACCAAGGCGCAGACGGCCTACCCGCAGATCCTCTCCGCGTACGACGCGGTCCACGCCTGGGCACAGCGCGAGGCCCGCACCACGGGGGCGGCGCCCCGCGAGGTCTACTTCGCGGACTGGTCCCGGATCGGCCCGACCGACCCGGCCTGCGACATCGCCGTCCCCCTGGCCGACTGACCACCCCGCCCCCCGGCGCACGGCGCCGTATGCCGGACGCAGGCGCTTCCCGCGTCGTACCCACGCGCCGCAGCGCCGCGCCGGCCGGCTGGTCCGGCCGGCCCGGCCTGCCGCGCTTCCCGCGTCCACCGGATCCTGCGGGGAGGAACCGGGCAGGCAGCGCCTCCGGCCCGGTGCCGGTCGCGGGACCACGCCCCCCGCCCGCCGGTACGGCCGCCCCGGCCCCGTACAGGGGCAGCCACAGCGTCGTCGTGGAGCCAGGCGCGCGGCGACGGCCTTCTCCCGCCGGCTCTCCTGCGCGTACACCGCGGCCCGCGTGCGGATGGCCTCGTACCGGCCGATGTCCTCGCAGGCGCCGCGGGTGCCCGGCATCGGGAACAGCCACTCCCGGCGCTGCGGCACGGGGGCCGCCGCGATCGCCGTGCCCAGTCCGACGACCAGCGCGTACGCGACCAGCGCACGCATGTACGCCGTGCGGATGCCGGGCCGCCGGACCGGCCGCACCCGCAAGGCGAAGACCACCGCGAAGAGCGTCACGCCGATGGAGGTGGCGAACCACTGCCAGGAGCCCTGGGCGAGCGGGAACGTCGGCACGGCGGCGAGCCCGATGCCGATGACCCGGCCTGCCCGGCGGCGGGCCGCTCCTGCAGGGTCGCCAGGCATCGCCACCAGCATCCGCCGCACGCCGCCGCGGGCCCCGCGCCATGCCGGGGGCGGGCCGACGGGGACGGACGGGCCCCGGATGGGGGAGCCGCGCCGCCTGTCACGCGCCTGTGACAGTCGGCGGACAGCTTCATGAAGTCGGGGAGCCAGTCTTTTAACCAGAGAACAAACCGGACATTTCGCACCAGGTTCTCTGGATCCGATCTCCCCCCCCGCCTCTCATCTGGAGTCACTCTCATGTTCCGTACCACCTCCCGGAAGCAGCGTTTCGCGATGTACGCCGTCTCGGCCGCGATCGTCGGAGGCGGTGTGCTGGTTCCCACCAGCGCTTTCGCCGCCCCGGCAACGGCCGGCACGACCTCGGTCGCTGCCCCCGCGAAGAGCGGTCACGAGAGCAAGAACGAGAGCAAGAAGGAGAAGCGGGAGCACAAGAAGCACGGCAAGAACAACAAGCACGGCAAGAACAAGAAGCACCACGGCAAGAAGAACAAGGTCCGCGACGTGGAGAACATGCCGGGCTGCAAGTTCTACCAGGGCAAGGTCTACTGCGAGCACAAGCCCGACAAGCCCGCCCCGGCCCCCAAGCCGGCCCCGAAGCCCGACACCAACCCGGCCCCCAAGCCCGCCCCGAACGCGGACCCGTCCGTCCTGGACAAGGAGAACCCCGACAAGGTCAAGACCCCCGCGGCGTAGCCGCCCCCGCTCGTCCGGAAGGTCACTGCCGACCAGCCCGCCCGGCCCCTGCAGGCACCCTCCACCGGGGTCTGCGGGGGCTCCGCGGCGGCGCGGGACGGCAGCGGGCGCAGTGGACGGGGCCGGCCGGATTCGAACCGGCGTCCTCACGGTTTTGGAGACCGCGCGCGACGACCTCTGCGCTACGGCCCCGCCCGCCCGGCATCCTAAGGCCCCCCACTGCTCAGCCCGCGGGCGGGTGCGTGGCCAGCCAGTGCCGTGCGATCTCCTCCCGCGTGGCCACCCAGGCCCCGCCCCGCCGCGCGACGTGTGTGAGGAACCCGTCGAGCGCGCGGATCCGCCCGGGCCGCCCGATGATCCGGCAGTGCATGCCGACGCTCATCATGCGCGGCCGGTCCGCACCCTCGGCGCGGAGCGTCTCGAAGGTGTCGACGAGGTAGGCGAGCATGTCGTCCGCGGTCGTGAAGCCGTGGACGATCAGGAACTTGAAGTCGTTCGCGTCGAGGCTGTACGGCACCACCAGGTGCGGGCGGCCGCCCGCCTCGACGTAGAACGGAAGGTCGTCCGAGTAGTCGTCGCTGTCGTAGAGGAAACCGCCCTCCCCGGCGACCAGCCGCCGCGTGTTCGCACTGGTCCGGCCGGTGTACCAGCCCACCGGCCGGCGCCCGACGAGCCGCCCGATCACCCCGGCCGTACGTGCGATGTCGGCCCGCTCGACGTCCTCGGGCACGTGCCGGTAGTCGATCCAGCGCCAGCCGTGGCCCGCCACTTCCCAGCCGGCGGCGCCCATCGCGCGCGCCGCGTCGGGATTGCGCTCCAGGGCCTGCCCCACGGCGTGGACGGTCAGCGGCGCACCGTGCGCGGCCAGGGTGCGGTGGACGCGCCAGAAACCGGCGCGCGAGCCGTAGGCGAACATCGACTCCACGTTCAGGTCCCGCCCGCCCGTCACGGGCGGCGCACCCACGATCTCGTGGAGGTACCCCTCCGAGGCGGGGTCGCCCTCCAGGACGTTCTGCTCCCCGCCCTCCTCGTAGTTCAGCACGAGGCTGACGGCGACGCGGGCACCCCCCGGCCACGCCGCACGCGGCGGCTCGGCGCCGTACCCGGCGAGGTCACGCTGCTGCTCGGACACGGCCCGCACCCTACCGCCGCAGCCCCGCCCACCGCCGCGCACACGCGTCCGGTCCGGAGCTGCTGTGCGCAGCGCGCCCCTCGGGCCGTCGCGGCTCGCCGGCCGCCGCGTGGCGGCGCCCGCGGCCGGGCCCGGCGCCACCCGCTCCGGGCCGGGCAGGGAAGACAGCCCCGGGCCGCTCATTTCCTTCGAATTCATAGCAATACGGACATCTGTCCCGCTTCTCGAAGGGGTACATCCGGTGACAGTCGGTGAGATTCGGGCGCCCGGCGGGTGACTCGCCCCATAGGACTCACGTCACACACGAAGCGTGATAGTAGATCCCCCAGGCCCTGCTGCGGCCCCTTCCACCCGGCTCCCACCTGCGCGAACCCCCTCCCGCCCACCCCGGGGCCCGCGGTCCCCGACTGCGAAGCCCCCTAGTAATGGCGGTCGTTGCCAGGGGGGTGGGGCGTCTGTAGAACTGGATGAGTCGCCGGGCGGCACGGGTCCTCACCCGCCGCCGACGAACCCCTCTCCACCGCGTGAGTGGCTCACGCATGCCCCAGGCATGCCGCGACCGCCCTTGTCCCCTGTGGAAGGTATCTCCGTGTCCAACACCGTCATCCGCCGCATCGCCGCCTCCAAGAAGACCCTCATGGGTTCCGTCCTCGCCCTGGGCGTCGCCGGTTCCATGCTCGCCGCGGTGCCCGCCCAGGCGGCCCCGACGAGCGCCAAGGCGATCGCCCAGCAGATGATCAAGGACCCGGCGCAGTTCGCGGCGTTCAACAACATCGTTTCCCGCGAGAGCGGCTGGAACCACACCGCCACGAACGCCTCCTCCGGCGCGTACGGCCTGGTCCAGGCCCTGCCGGCCTCGAAGATGGCCTCCGCGGGTGCCGACTGGAAGACCAACCCGGCCACCCAGATCAAGTGGGGCCTGGACTACATGAACGAGCGCTACGGCAGCCCCGTCGGCGCCTGGAACTTCTGGCAGACCCACCACTGGTACTGAGCCGCCAGCGGGCAGCCCACGCACACCGAAGACGCCCGGCCGGGACCTCCCGGCCGGGCGTCTTTCGTGTACGCCCGGCCAGGCGCAGCCCCCCGCGGGCCGCGCAGGCCGACACATCGCCCCGCGGGCGCCGACGCGGACGGCGAGGCTCACACCCGCGCGGCCGCCCCCGCCGGTGCGGGGACCGGGCCCGCCGACATCGCGCGCGCCATCCACGCGGAGGAGCGCAGGGCCTGCGCGACGAAGGCGCCGCGCCCTACCCCGCAGGCCCGCAGGGCCGGGCCGTGGTCCACCGCGACCAGCGTTGCGGCGCAGGCCAGCAGCCCGCGCCAGCCCGCCGTCACCGCCCGCCGGGCGGGCCGGGGCAGTAGGGCGAGCCCCTCGTGCAGGCGCAGGCAGTGGAAGGGGACGTGCCGCTCCTCGTCGGCGAGGATCCGGCCCGCGACCTCGCGGACCAGCGCATCGCCGGCACCGTCGCGCAGGGCCCCGTAGTACCCCAGGGCCACCACCTCGGCGATCATCAGCACCAGCAGCTCCACCCGCAGCCCGAGCAGCCGCCGCACCCGCACGAAGGCCGCGTCGCTCCAGTGCCCGTCCAGGGTTCCGGCCCCGCCGGCCTCCAGCAGCAGCCTCAGCATCCGCGCGTGGTTCTGCTCCTCCGCGATGAAGAGCCGCACCGCCTCGGAGTACACCGGATCACCCGCCAGATCGGCCTTGCCGCAGAGCGCGGAGCCGTCGCCGTCCTCGCCGACCTGGAACTTCTGGAGGCTGCGGACGAGTTCGCCCGGCAGCTGCGCGCCCCTGCCCCAGTCGGGGTCGCCCACGGCCGCCCGGCGCTCCCGCTCGGACTCGAACTCGCGCACCCATGCCCCGTACCCAGTTTTGATCATGTTCAAGAATCTAGCGACTGTTGAGCGTGTTCAAAAGCTCTGGAGTGTCATGGCTGCGTAACAGGGGAGAGGCCCGGCGGGCGGTGACGGACCGCCACAAGACGCCGCCCAAGCGCACACGGGCTCACTGACTGCTGCGGATCTCGTCGATCCGCTTCGCCAGGTCCCGCGTCTCCGCGACCAGCCGCGCCTGCGCCTTCTTCTGCTCCCCGTCACCCCCGGCCTTGAACGCCGAGCTGAAGTGCGGCTGGAGCTGGGTCCACCAGCCGTAGTCCAGCATCGCCCACGCCTGCGGGCACAGAGGAGCGCGGGTCCGGGGGAGATAACCGCTGTCGACCAGGGACCGCCGGTACTTCCTCGGGTCGCTGCCGTACAGGTAGCACAGGAAGTTGTAGGCCCGCTGCTGGGTTACCGGGTGGTCGCTGGACATGCCCTCCAGGGTCGGCCGGCCCTCCTTGCGGGCGATCGCGTCGAAGAGGACCGCGGCGGCCAGCGACGGCCCCGGCCCGACCTCGTCGACGGTGTAGAAGGACGCGAAGCCGTCGGCCGCGTCCTCCTCGAGGCCGAGGTTGGCCAGCGGGAACTGGCGCTGCAGCGCATGGCCCATCTCGTGGCCGAAGATGAACTCCGTCGACAGCACGGTCAGGTCGTCGGTGTTGTACTGCGACGCCGTCAACGGGGCCGGCCGCTCGACGGTCTTCACGACATCGGCGAAGGCCTTCTCGATCTCGGCCAGGAACGACGGCGGGACGAAGATCGTCCTGCCGTCGGGCTGGGTCACGGCGTCGGTGACGCCGCGCGGCACGTCGGAGGTGACCCTCACGACCAGGTCGTGCGGCAGGGTGAGCGTCCTGTTCACCCAGTCGGCCGTCCGCTCCAGCACACGGGAGTTCCGGATCAGCGCCACGACCTGCCGGTCCTGCGGCCCGACCGTACCGGTCTCGTAGACGACGCTGACCCGGCCCGAGCGCGCCGCCTGCGGGTGCGGCCCCGCCCCGGGCACCTGTCCGCCCTCGCGCGCCCCGCCGCCGCACCCCGCCACCGCGATTCCGGCGAGGGCCAGCACATGCCACAGCACGACGACGCGCGCCCTCTTCGAGCAACCCGTGGTGTCCGCCATCTGGTCCGCTCCCGTCACGTGCCCCCGCACCGATCCTCCGGCCGCCGGCGGCCGGGTGCCCGCCGGGCCGCCCGTCCGGGGGAGCCCCCCCCGCGTCCGCCCATGCCCCTCGACGACGCCCGGGGGAAGAGCCCGCGCCGCCCGGCCACGGCGGGCGGCGCACCGAACCGGCGTGCAAGGCCTACCGGCCGAGGATCCCGTGGGCGGCCGCCGGCCCCGCCGGGCCGCACCCGCGCCGCCGGCCGCGGCGGGCCTGTCTACTGCGCGTGATGGCCGGTGACGGCCTCCCGGCCCATGGCGCGGGTCACGGTGACGCGGACGCCCCGGCCGGCGGCGAAGTCGCTCTCGATGTCCCGGCCCAGCGTTCCCCCCGGCAGCGCGACGCCGTCCCTGGTCTCTCCCGTGGACTCGGCCACGAGCGAGAGGTACCCCTCGTCGATGCCGGCCAGCACGTACTCGGCGCGGACGACCACCGGTACCTCCACCTCGTGGGCGCAAGGGTGCATGTCCTCGCGCCGCTCGCCGGTGAAGATGTCGATCCCCGTGAGGTTCACCTCGGTCAGACCGCGCTGACCCGACTTCGAGATCGAGACGTCGGTGAGCCTGCAGGGAAAGCCGTCCATGAGCACATGGCCGTTCCTGCGCAAAGTCCCTGCCCGCATCGGGAACGTGTCGCTCCCACCCGTTTCCGCAGGCGGTTCGAAGTCGAGGTCCACGTCGCTCATGCTGCCTCCTGTTGCGAAGGTTTCCGCTGGTCGAGCCGCAGTAGACCACCTCCCGCCACGCGAAGCACCGGCTGTTCCCCCGACGGGGTGAGCGGGGGCACGGCAACCCGCCGCGTACGGCCCAACACCGCGGCCGCGCCCCCGTTCAGCGCCCGCCGGGCCCCGTACCACCTGCCCGCACGGGATGCCGGGCGCCGAGGAGTTCGGGCCGGGCGAGGTGCCGGGGTCAGCGAGCAGCCCTGCACCGGACCGCCGGTGGCCGCCCCGCCGGAGCGGGCGGCGCAGCACACGCGCTGCCTCGGCCGGTGTCAGGGGCTCCGCCTACGGTTGCCCGGTGAACGCACCGCCCACACCGCCCGCACCGCACGCAGCGGCCGCACCGCACGCAGCGGCCGCACCGCACGCAGCGGGGGCCCGGCCGCAGCAGTTCGCGCGGGCGGCCTCGGGGGCGCGTTCTGCCTCGTCGGCGAGGGCGGGGAGGAACGCCCCGTGGTGTGCGTGAGCCTCGACGGTGAAGCCGGACCGCTCGCGGAACTCCCCGGGGACCGGTCGCGGCGGCCTGCCTCGTCGTCGGGGACGAGGACGAGCCGCTCCGCCCGCTGTTCGGCGCCGCTCCGCACGGGCTCGTAGGAGAGCGCCCCGGGCCCGGCCCTCCGGCCGGCGGGGCGGTCCGACCCCGTCGTCCCCCTCCCGGGGGAGACGGCCACGACCCGCCGGTCAGAGGCTGGCGGCGGCGTTCTGCCGGACCGCGGCCAGGGCGTCCTTGACCTCCTGGACCACGCGGGCGGCGTCGTCGGGGTTGTGCACGACATCGGTGCGGTTCATGTCGACGACGAGGACCTCGCTGGCCGAGTAGTGCAGGTTCACCCAGTCGTCGTAGCCCGACCACAGGGTGCGGTAGTACTCGATGAGGCTCTCGTCCTGCTCGAAGTCACGGCCCCGCAGGCCGATCCGGTGCAGCACCGTCTCGAAGTCCGCCTTGAGATACACCATGAGGTCGGGGGCCTTGCGGTACGGCAGGCCGTCGATCTCGCGCATCATCTCGCCCAGCAGGCCCTCGTACACCTGCATCTCGAGGGAGCTGATCCGGCCCAGGTCGTGGTTGACCTTGGCGAAGTACCAGTCCTCGTAGATGGACCGGTCCAGGACGTTGTCCCCCTGCTTGTACGCCTCCTTGATCGAGGCGAACCGGGTCTGCAGGAAGTAGAGCTGGAGCAGGAAGGGGTAGCGCCTCGCCTGGATCTCCTCGGGGCTCGCCGTGTAGAAGAGCGGAAGGATCGGATTGTCGTCGACGCTCTCGTAGAAGACGTCGCTGCCCAGTTCCTTGGCGAGCAGTTCGGCGACGCTCGTCTTGCCGATCCCGATCATGCCTCCGACGCAGATCACTGCCATCCCTCACTTCTCCCCGGCGGTCTTCAATGTGCGTGGGCGTGCGGGCTGGGCATCTCACACCACTGAGACGCACGCCGACGGCACGCGATTCCCCGGGAGCTTCATGATCAGCGTCAGAGGGGTCCCGTCCGGACCGGAACCGGAAACCCCCTGATGCGGGCCGCTCTCGTCGACCGGCCGGCCTGGCCCTTCCGCGGTCGCCGCACACAGCGACGAGCCCCGGCCCCGCGGCCAGCTTGAATCTTAGATGACGATTCACCCCTGCCGACCGGCCCTTCGGCCCCGCCCGGCTCGCCCCCGCCGCCCCGGGACGAAGGCATGCTCCCGGGATCGGGCCGGTCAGCCGGATAAGCGGGTCACCGCCTCCATGCACGCCCCGGCCCCATCCACACCTTCCCCTGCGGTTCGCCCTACCGCAGCACCCCCACGCGATCGGGCAGTGGGCCGAGGTGCGACCGCTCGTCGACGGCCGCGACCCGGCGGGGATCCACCCGGAACGGCACGTCGAGCTGCTCGGCCCGGCATCTGCCCGGCCCCGCCGCGGAACGGCCTTCGCCGCCTCGGACGGACCGCGCCGGGTGAGCCGTCCGCCACCGACTGCCGCGAAGGAGTCGCCCGGACCATCCGGCGCCACGGCGACCGGATGCTCCGGGCGGCCTGGGAGAACACCGCCCCCGGCCGACGCGCCGAAGTGCGTGCCCGGCAACGCACCGCCGGACACCAAAAAGCCCCGGGCACCTCTGCAGCACGCAGCACGCTCCTGGCCGACACCGAAGTCATCCGCCCGGCCTCTGCACCACGCCACCGGAAACCCCTGCACCCCGGCGAACCACCCGACCGCAATGCGGCACGTAATTCGCACCCCTGTCCTACACCCCGGTCGTCTGGCACCGGCGACCGCCGACCGCCGGCTGAAGGGCCGTCACCCGCGGGTGCGGCCCTTCGGCGCACCCCCGCGCCCGCACCCCGACCGGTTCACCGCTCGTCGGCCCCCTCGCCCGAATCCTCGAACGACGACCGGCGGCCTCCCTGACCGCGGCGTTCCTCCGGCTCGCCGCGGACCTCCCGGCCGTCCTGCACGGCGGACTCCTTCTTTTCGGTCCCCATGACCTCCTCGGCCGCTTCCTTGAGCCTTCTGCCCTTGTCCTTCATGCCCATGGCTCTCTCCTCGTGCCGGGACGGGCGGCCCCGCCGCTGCGGGAACGCCCAGGGCGCCGGCCCGGCCCCGGTCCGAGCCGCTCACCCTCGCCCTGCGACTACCCGGCGCCCGGCCCCCGACCCACCCGACGACACGAGGGATGGGCCGGCACACCGCGGGTAGGTGCCGGACAGCCCGGCCGACCTGCCGGCAAAGGCGAGGGGGCGAGGAGGCAGACATGTCCGCACCAGACCCGGACCCGCGCACCACACCCCGACCCCACGGCGGCGTACCGCCCGGCGAGACACCGCCCGGCGAATCGAGCACCGGCTCCGGCGCCGGCCCGTACCGCCCCCTGACCCGCGGATGGGGCAAGGGCCCCCTCCTGCTGATCTGCCTGGTGGCTCTGGCCTGCGCCCTCTTCTTCCTCGCCTACGCCGTCATGCTGAACATGTGAGCCGGGCCGGCGGACAGCGGGCGCGGGCCCATGAGACGCATCGTGACGATCGGCGTCTACGGCTTCACGGCCGCAGCCTTCCTCGACAAGCTCGCCGCCGAGGGCGTGGCACTGCTGCTCGACCTCCGTCAGCGGCGCGGCGTCCGGGGCCCCGACTACGCCTGGGCGAACGCGGTCCGACTGCGCAGCGCGCTCGCCGCGGCGGGCATCGGCTACCGGCACGTGAAGGAACTGGCGCCGACGACGCAGCTGCGCCGGCTCCAGTACCGCGAGGACGACCGCCAGGGCGTGGGCAAACGCAACCGCGTCGCGCTGGCCGCCGAGTACACCGACCGCTACACCCGCGAGATCCTCGACCCGTTCGACCTCGGCGCGCTCGTGGCCGCTCTTCCGAGCGGCTCCGTGACCGCCCTCTTCTGCGTCGAGCGCGATCCGCCGGCATGCCACCGCTCACTCGTGGCCGAGCGCCTGCACGCCGAGCACAGCCTGCCGGTTGCGCACATCCGCCCGGACTGAACCGCGGGCGGCGCCACCCCTCAGACAAGCGGTGAGACGCCGCCGCCCCCTCGCACCTGCTCGCAGGAGCCCCCGCCGCGGGACGGCCCGCCGCCGCCGACCCGCCGGCGCCTGAAAGCCGCGACGGCCACCAGGGCGAAGCCGAGGACCGCCGCCAGGAGATGGCCGACCGTGGTGAAGTCCGGCAGCGGCCCGTACCACTCGACCCCGCCCAAAGGCCACGCGAGCACGAACGCGGCCCAGGGCAGGCGCCCCCGGCGCGGCAGGGCGAGCGTGCCGACCGCCAGCACCGTCTGCGCGCCGTAACTGACCCCGTAGTCCAAGGACTGCCGCACCGCCGCCGGGTACCAGCCGTACCGCAGCCCGACGCTGATGACGACGGCGGTGAGCAGCGTGGCCGCGACATGCCCGCCGAGGAACACGGCCACCGCACGCCGCTTCCCCCACCGCGACTCCGCCCAGGCCAGGAAGCAGCCCACCCCCAGCCCCAAAGTGATCAGGGTGCCCACGAAGCCGGGCGACGCGACGTCCGTGAGCGTCCCGTCGAAGAACAGCGCGCTGCCCACCAGCGCGGCCAGCGGATGATCCCGCAGGTTGTCCGCATTGGTACTGAGGTACCCCAGCACAGCGGCCCCCCGATCGGCGGACACCCGGCCGATCCAGGCGTGGCCGGCCAGGAGCAGGCAGACGTATCCGGCGGTCAGCGGCGCACGGCGCGGGTAGCCCCGTACGGCGCGCAGCGCCCTGCCGAGGGGCCCCGACGACGGCTGAGGATTCATCCGCGGCATTCTCCGCTCCCGTGCGGTTGGAGTCGAAGGCGGGGGCGGCCCGGCCGAGTCGGCCGGCCGCCACCGCGACCGGTCCCCGGCCACCCTTGAAGGTGATGCGGTTTGCCGCGCCCTGGTTCCGGCGCGTCCGCGAGGACATGACGGCGCACCACACCCCCTCGGCGCGGTGCAGGCGGACGAACACCCCCCCGCACCGGCCACCGCGCGGCAGCCGTGAGCACCACTGACGGATACTCAAAACCCCAGGCGGGAGGGGGTTTCCCGGACGTTTCCCGTTTCCCGCTGCAATGGGCGACCCGCGCCTCCTCGACACACACGCCACCCGGGGAACAGTCTCGAAGTGCCCGACAGGACACCACGACGAGCACGACGCCCCGCGGCACACCGCGCGGCGGAAACGGGGGACCCGACATGGCGATGCGCACAACAGCGGTGGCGGCGGTGACGGCGCTCACCCTCCTGACCACATGGGAAGGAGCCCACAGTGCCACCGCGGCCACCACCGCCGCGGCACCCAGGACGGCGCAGACGGCGGGGGAGTGCCGGGTGCTCGCCCCCGGCGCCTCCGCGGTGGCGGAGAAGGCCGTGGCAGCCGCCTGCGAACAGATCGGCGTCTGGTACACCTGGGGCGGCGGCCACGGACCACAGCCGGGCCCCACCTACGGCCAGGTCGACCCCAGCGACCCGGACAGCGCACACGACCCCGAGCGCCTCGGCTTCGACTGCTCGGGACTGGTCCGCTACGCCTACCACCGCGCGGCCGGCGGCGACCCCCTGACCGGCAACGCCTACCACCAGTTCCACTCACCGCACGTGCAGCAGCGGTTCACCGCCGCCCAGGGGACCACACCACTGCTCCCGGGAGACCTCCTGGCCTGGGGCTCGGGCGGCTCCGTCCACCACATCGCGATCTACCTGGGCGCGGGCAGGATGGTCGAGGCCCGGGAATCGGGCACCCGCATCACCGTCAGCGACGTACGGCTGGGCGGCGACTACGCCGGCGCGGTCCGCATCGCACCGCCCGCGCAGGCACCCGGCACGTTCAGCACCTGGGGCACCGACGTGTGGACCCACACGGAGCCGTCCACCGCCAGCCCGCGGGTACACAAGTTCCCCGGCCCCACCACGGTGCGCATCGACTGCCAAAAGCACGCCGAACCCGTGACCGCCGAGGGCTACACCAACGACGCCTGGTCCTACCTGCCCGAGTACGGGGCGTGGATCACCAACATCTACATCAAGGGCCCCGCCTGGCTGGACGGCGTACGCACCTGCCCCTGAACACGCACACCACACCACACACATCACACAGCACACACCGCACGTCCATCCCCGGCTCCCGAATGAGCCGTTTCCCGAGGAGAGACCATGTCCGCACGCAACAAGATCGTCCTGGGTCTCGCGGCCGCCGCACTGGCAGCCGGCACGGCCACCGTGACCGGGCCCGCCGCGGCCGCGCCCGCCACCGGCAACAGCGCGGCCGCCGAATGCGGGGTGCGCGCCGACGGCAAGCTGTGGTGCGGCAACCGGGTCGGCGCCAAGGGCTACGAGCACCGCCGCTACAACTCCGCGGTGCGCGGGCCGCTGAACACCAGCCCCAGCTGGTTCCAGTGCTGGGGCCGCGGCGACCAGCACGCCGGCGGCAACAACGTCTGGTACTGGACCCAGCTGGACAACGGCCAGTGGGGCAACGTCGCCGCGGTCGACGTCCACACCTCCGTCGACCCCGCGCCGGGCCTGCGCGAGTGCTGAGGCCCTGAAACGACGGCGCGGCCCTCATCGGCGGACACCGGTGAGGGCCGCTCCGTTGCGTCAGCCGTTGCGTCAGCCGTGCTGGTGCTGCTCCGGCAGCCGGCTCTCCGGATGCGCCCACAGCAGCACGTTCGCGGGCCGCTCGTCGCGGAAGAAGTCGAGCACGTCCCGGTCCGAATGGCGCAGGCTGAAATGGGTGAGGACGAAGAGGGTCTTCGGGTGGGCCTCGACGACCGGCTTCAGCCGGCTCCACACGGTGTGCCCGACCCGGTCGGCACGGGCCAGCTCGGCGTCGTCGAGGAACGTGCACTCGGTGATGACCACCGGATACTCCAGCAGCCACGGATTGTCCTCGAAGACGCTCACATGGGTGTCCCCGAGGAACGCGAACAACGGCCTGAACACCTCCCGTTCGACCTCGACGCCCTCCTTGCGGCGCCGCGCGAGGATCCGGCCGAACTCCGCACCCCGGCCCTGCTCCGCGAGGCCGCGCCGCAGTTCCTCGTACGCGGGCAGCAGCGCCTTGCGCGGCTCGGAGAACGCATACCCCACGCACGGCACCTTGTGGACGCACTCCACCACCCGCACCCGGTGCCCGCGCCGCCCGAAGGCGAACTCGTCACCGCCGCGCACCCCGTGCAGCCGGCAGCCCGCGGCGAGCGCGGGGTCGTAGGCGGCGCCGTGGTTCAGCTCGGCGGACGCCCGCAGGAAGGACTCCACGTACGGCACCGCCGCGGCGGGCAGGTGGATGTCGACCCCGCCGGCCCTGGCCGCGAGGTGGTCGAGGTCCTTGGAGTGGTCGTGGTGGGTGTGGGTGAGGAAGACGGTCTCCGGCTGCCGCCCCTCCGCCAGCCCGGCGTCGAGCGCGCACCGCAGCTCCGGGATGTGGAAGAACGTCTTGTCGTTGGCACGCGAATAGCCGGTGAGGGTGAACTCGGTACCGGGTATCCGCCAGGTCTTCCACTGGCGGAACGGGTGCCCCCGCTCCAGCAGGTCGGGATGCGCGGCCGGTGTCGTCCGTGCAGGGGCCAGTGCCATCGGTGCCTCCGTCGGACCGCCACGATCGGGTGAAGGCGCCGATCGTAACGGCCGGCACACTGCCGCTGCCCGCGGTTTTCCCGGCACCCCACCCGCGCCGCCGGCCGTGCGCCGCACGGACCCGGCGTCAGCCCCCGCCGCCGCGGACCGGGCTCCCCTGCCCCGACCCGCCCGCCGTCACACCCCGGTCGCGTCGCCGCCCCCGGCCCCGCTCGGGTCGCCGTGGGCCGCGGACGGCCCTACGGGGTACGCATCCGCACGTACGCGTACACGCAGCCCGCCAGGGCCGGATCGGCCAGCAGCATGAACCCGATCGAACAGGCCCCCTGGCACTGTGGACGGACCCGCATGGCCAGGGGCGGCACGAAGCCGCCCGGGCCGCCGACCGCACCGGCGATGCCGGCGACGCTGCCGACCTGCGGTTGCGGCGTCACCCGGGACACCAGGGCGGACACGCTGCCGCCGGCCGTGCCGAGCCCGGCCGCGATGCACAGCAGGCACACGGTACCGACCGGATCCCGAGGCGGATCAATGCCTGAGGGGACGAGCCCGCGGCTGACGGTCCGCGGCCACGGGCCCCGGCGATCTCCCCGCAGGGCCTCCCACCCGTCTTCGACCGCTTCTGCCGCGCGCGCACGGGCCCGCGCCCTGCCGGGCCCGTGCGGCCCGCGCCGGTCGGGCGGAGCCTCAGGGCAGCCCGTCCTGGGTCGCACCGATGTGGGTCCAGTCCCCGAACTGTCCTGCGGGGAAGTCCCTCAGGTTGATGAAATCGCCGCTGCCGTCGAGCTCGCCCGATGCGGCCGCCCGCGTCTGCCTGTCGTAGAAGAACAGCCGGCGATGCGTGGGCACGATGTGCGTCCAGTCCCCGAACTGCCCGGCGGGGAAGTCCTTCAGGTTGACGAAGTCGCCGCCAGCGTCGAGCCTGCCGGTTGCTGCCCCCCGTGTGTTCCGGCTGTAGAAGAAGAGCTTCGAGGCGCCTCCGTCGAAGACGATGTGCGTCCAGTCCCCGAACTGCCCGGCCGGGAAGTCCACCAGGTTGATGAAATCGCCGCCGTCGTCCAGGTCACCCGACCCGGCCGCCCGTGTGCTCTTGCTGTAGAAGAAGAAACGGGCGAGGAGATCACCGCCGGCGAAGAGGACGTGGGTCCAGTCCCCGAACTGTCCTGCGGGAAAGCCCACCAGGTTGAAGAAGTCACCACCGGCGTCGAGTCGGCCGGATCCGGCCGCCCGCGTGCTCTTGCTGTAGAAGAAGACCAGGACGCCGTCCGGCGAGATGTGGGTCCAGTCCCCGAACTGTCCCGCGGGGAAGTCTTTCAGGTTGACGAAGTCACCGCCCGCATCGAGCTTGCCCGTCGCCGCTGCCCGTGCGTTCTTGCTGTAGAAGAAGAGCTGTCCGCCACCGGGCACGATGTGCGTCCAGTTCCCGAACTGCCCGGCGGGGAAGTCCTTCAGGTTGACGAAATCACCACTGCCGTCGAGCCTGCCCGATCCGGCAGCCCCGGTGTCCTGGTTGTAGAAGAAGAGCATGGCATTTCCTCCTGTTCTCACACTGCCGATTTCTTTCGGAGTTCAAGAATTCAGGGGCCACTCGTTGAGTCGTCAACAGCCGTAATTCTTTTCTCTTCTGAGCTTATGTCAGGAAAGATGCCGATGCGACCCCGGTGAATGTTGAATAGTGACTGGCCGCGCGGGGCTGGGCATCGGGCTGCGGGAGAACCGCTGAACGGCTCGGCGACCCGTCCACCGCCGCGGTCGCGCACCTGCGCCGGCTGCGCGGCGTGCTGCTGGAACGGCGTGACCGCGCCGACCCCTTGGTGGCCGCCATCGACAGGGAACTCGAGACACGGGCGAAGGGGCTGCAGGTGACACCGGAGGAGCAACTGGGATGCGCGGTGCGCGTCTGCACGACGCGATCGGCGGCGCCTGCACGGTTGCACGGTGCACCGATCCACGGATCGCGCCGCAGATCCGGGACGCGCTCGGGGACGCCCGCACGGTGCTGAACGCCGGGGCCGGCACCGGTTCCTACGAGTCCGCCGACCGCGAGGTGACCGCGGTGGAGCCGTCGGCGGTCATGCGCCGGCAGCGGCGTGCCGGCTCGGCGCCGTGCGTGGCCGCCGCCGCCGAGGACCTGCCGTTCGAGGACCGGTCCTTCGACGCCGCGATGGCCGTGTCCACCGTGCACCACTGGACCGACCCGATCGCCGGGCTGTGCGGGATGCGGCGGGTGGCCCGCCGCGTGGTGGTGCTCACGTTCGAAACCGACGAGCCGGGATGGCAGGCCGGTTCTGACGCACCAGCGACTACCTGCCCGAGTTCGCCGCCGTCCTGACGGCTTCCCCCCGCTCGCCGGGATGGCCGACGCGATCAGCGCCCGCGCCGAGCCGGTGCCCGTCCCGTGGGACTGCGCCGACGGCCTGTTCGAGGCGTACCCGGCGCCGGCCGGGGGCGTACCTGGAGGATCGCGTGCGGCGTGCGATGCCGGTGGGGACCAGGGTCGGGCCGCAGGCCGAGCAGCAGGCGGTGCGCAGCCTCGCCGCCGACCTCGACGCGGCCGACCTCGGCCTGCGCCTCCTCGTGACCTGAACCCCGTCGCCCCTCACCCGCCCCCCGCCCGGTCACCCGGTCACCCGGTCGCCCCGTCGCGGCAGCGGGCCGCGTGCGGCGCCACCGTGCCCTACCGGGGCGGATCGCAGCGCGCGGGAAGCGCCACCGGGTGCGCCGCGGGTCTCCCGCCCGGCGGGCCGGGGGTTCGCGAGTCCCTGGTCCAGGTCTTCCAGGCTGAAGCCCGGGATGCGTGAGCAGGGTGTTCGTCCCGCCCGGGCCGCTTGTACGTGAGCGTGTGGAGCGTGCCGCGCCGGATCGGGTCGGTGAACCGGATCGGGTCCTGCGGGCTTCTCGCGGCCACCGGCCGGCGCCGTCCCCGCCCTCCCGGGTCAACGGCACCGGGGAGGTCCAGGTCCCCGACGATCCACGTGGGCCTCGCCGCGGAAGTCGCGGGGGAGTCGGGGCGGATGCGGGGTCGGGGGAGGGCGTCCTGCCGCGCCGCCCTGCCCGACCGCCGGGCCGCCGGAGGCTGCTCCGTGGCCCCGCGATGTCATCCGCCGGCGGCGTCCTCGGCCTCCCAGCGCAGCAGGTCGCCCGGCTGGCACTCGAGCGCCTCGCAGAGCGCGGCGAGCGTCGCGAAGCGCACCGCCTTGGCGCGGCCGTTCTTCAGCACCGCCAGGTTGGCCGGTGTGATCCCCACCCGGTCCGCGAGTTCCCCCACGGACATCTTCCGCCTGGCCAGCATCACGTCGATGTCGACGGTGATGGGCATCAGATCACCTCGTCCAACTCGGCCCGCATCTGCGCCGCTTCGCCGTCGCGCGCGACGGCCTGCGCGAGCAGCATCCGCAGTACCAGCACGATGAGCGCGACCCCCAGGACGGCCAGGCCGATCCCGCCCATGATCACAGTAACGCCCGGGTCCTCCCGCTGGCCGGGGGCGTTGACCGCCGTGACCGCGAACCACAGCACGGCGGCCGCCGTGATCGCGCCGATCACGCCGTCCACGTACCGGAACGCGGCATGGGAGAACACGGTTCCGCGCCGCACCATCGCCGTCAGCCGCCCTACGCAGACCAGCGCCACCTGGGCCGCCAGCATGCCCAGGATCACGATCACGCGCATCGGGGTCAGCGGCAGCGACCCCTCCGTCTCGCCCGTGACCAACCCCCACACCATCCCCGCCTGCACGAACACGGTGCCGACGAACACCACCGCGAGCACAGCGCGCAACGCATGCACGGTCAGCTTCCCCACGACCCATCCTTCCATCGATCCACGATGGAAATCTATCGAAACTCGATAGGTCGAGCAAGGGGTGGGACCGCCGGCGGCCGCTTCGCAGGGCCCCACCCCCGCCCGGCGCGCGACACCCCGGCCGGGCCGGGCAGGCCCAAACCCGGCGCCTGACCGTCCTCGGCTTCGGCCCGCCCTGCCCCCATGGCAGCCGGTCGGCGCCCCTGCTCCTCATGACCGCCGGCCGGCCCGCCCGACGGCGGCGTGACGCCCGGGCCCTCCGTCGTGTTGTCCGTGCGTGACGGTTGTGCGGGGGCCGGGGCTGCGCCGGTCGACGTTTCTGCGGGCGATGGCTGCGGCGGCCTTGGGGTCGGGCGGGGCCGGACCCGGTTCCGGCAGGGCCCCGGCCGGAACCGGGCCCGACCGCGGCGGCCCGGGCGGGGCCGGGGCCGCGTCCCCGGCCGCCGCACCCTGAGGCACACGGGCGGGGCGGGAACCGCACGGCTTCCCGCCCCGCCCGCTCGTCCCCCCTCCACGCACCCGGCGTCCCGACCACGCCGCCGCATCCCGCCTCCCGCGGCCCCGGGCGCCGGCGGCCCCGTCAGTAGGTGGGGCAGATGTTGGCCTGGACCGTGGCGAGGATGAGCGCGCTCTTGGTCGGGCCGAAGCCGTCGGGGTGGCGGGGGCCGGTGAAGCGCTGCTCGACCTGGGCGACGCGCTTGGCGGGGTCCCTCTCGTCCTTCATGGCGCTGCACTGCTCACGGCCGCGGCTGATGGCCTGCTCGTCCTGGCCGTTCACGATCTCGGGGTCGATCCCGGCCAGCGTGGCGAGGTAGATGACGCGCTTCTCGCCGGTGGGCTCGGGCGGGATCCCGGAGGCTTGTGTGGCGCCGGGCCCGGCGGGCGCCGTCGGCGCGGTGGCGGCCGGGGAGGACTCGGCCCCGCCCTCGCCGGTGCAGCCGGCGAGGGCGAGGAGCGTGACGGTGGCCAGCAGCGTGGCGGCGTGATGTGTACGCATCAGGACATGGTGGGCCCCGCGCGGGGCGGGGGAGCGGCCCGTGACGCACCTGTGACGAGAGCGGCGGCGCCGGAGTGCGCTGGCGGCGCCGAAGTGCGCTCAGGGAGCGGGCCGGTCCTCGGTGAGCGGCTGCGCCTGCTGCGCCGACCGGCCGGCGGGCGTGCTCTGGGGGCAGGCCGGGTTGGTGCAGGGGGCGTCGGCGTAGAGGGGGACGTAGACGCCCATCGTCTTGTACCGCTGGACCGTCGCGGGCAGCTGCTGGTGGCAGCTGGGGCAAAGGTGTCCGGGGCGGGCTGCCGCAGGATGCTTCTCTCTGTCCATAAAACGACTTTAAGTCCACTTTGCCGGTATTTGAAGCTTGCTTTGGCGAGGTGATCACGCCTCGCGGGCGGACCCGCCGCCGTCGTCCGACGGCGACGGCGACGATGGCGGCGGCGACGGCGGCGGCCGGAGCACGCTGAGGGTGACCGACACCGCGAGGACGACGACGATCACCGCGAGGCTCACCGGCGAGGGGATCTCGGGAATCGAGGGGCTGATCAGTTCGTGCGAGGCCTGCAGGACCAGCTTCACGCCGATGAACGCGAGGATCAGGGCCAGCCCCTTGCTCAGGTAGTGGAAACGGTCGAGCATGCCGGCCAGCATGAAGTAGAGGGCTCGCAACCCCAGGATGGCGAAGGCGTTGCTGCTGTAGACGATGAAGGCGTCACTGCTGACGGCGAGCACGGCGGGCACGCTGTCGACCGCGAAGACCAGGTCGGCCGCCTCGATCGCGGCCACCACGGCCAGCAGCGGCGTGGCGATGCGCCGCCCGGCCTCCTTCACGACGAACTTCGTCCCGACGTAGTCGTCGCCGACCGGCACGACCTTCCGCAACAGCCGGACGACGAGGCTGCGCCCCGGGTCGAAGCTGTCGTCCTCCTCCTTGAGGATCTTGTACGTGCTGTAGAAGAGGATCGCGGCGAAGACGTACAGCACGGCCGTGAACCGGCTGACGACGGCCACTCCGGCGGCGAGGAACACACCCCGGAACACCAGAGCGCCCAGCACCCCGAAGAACAGCACGCGGTGCTGATAGGCCCGCGGGACCCGGAAATAGCCGAAGATCAGAGCGAAGACGAAGAGGTTGTCGACCGACAGGCTCTTCTCCAGCAGCCACGCCGTCGTGTACTCCACACCGGCCTGTGTGCCCACGACGGCGAACACGAGGCCGCCGAAGGCGAGGGCCAGGCCGACCCACACCCCGCTCCACGCGGCCGCCTCACGGAAGCCGATGACGTGCGCCTGCCGGTGCGCCAGAAGATCGACCGCCAGCGCCGCGAGGACGGTGACGGCGAAGACGATCCACAGCCAATAGGGCACGTCGTGCACGGCGGACCCCCGCAGACGGGCAGTAGGGTGACGCCCTTGCGTGCGATTTTGCCGTAATCAAACCTGTTTGTCTTCTTGATGGGGGCCGGGCGGACCAGACATCCGCCCCCCTCCGGCACCCCTGGCGCCGCCCCGGCCGCCCGGCCCGCCCGGGCGGCGCCAGGACGGGCGATCGCCCGGTCCCCTGCCCCGCTCGTCCGGTGTCCACGCGGCAGCCCCCTGCCGTCCGGCGCCGTTTCCGCGCCTCCGCGCCCGGCACGAGAAGGAGGCCGGACCACTGCCGGCCGTCGGCTAGCGGCTGAGCGACCTGAGCGCCGCCGCGTCGTACGGCTGCAGCTCGTCGAAGCGGTTGCCGAGGATCTTCGCCGCCCACTGCGGGTCCTGGAGCAGCGCCCGGCCGACGGCGACCATGTCGAACTCGTCGCGTTCCATGCGGTCCAGGAGGTTGTCGATGTCGCCGATCGCCGCACCCTCGCCGGCGAAGGCCCGGATGAAGTCGCCGTCGAGGCCGACCGAGCCGACGGTGATGGCCGGCCGGCCGGTGAGCTTCTTGGTCCAGCCGGCGAGGTTCAGCTCCGAGCCCTCGAACTCCGGAAGCCAGTAGCGCCGGGTGGAGGCGTGGAACGCGTCGACGCCCGCCGCCGCCAGCGGGGCCAGGATCGCCTCCAGCTCCTGCGGGGTGTGCGCGAGCCGGGCGTCGTAGGCCTCCTGCTTCCACTGCGAGTAGCGGAAGATCACCGGGAAGTCCGCCGGGACGCGCTCGCGGACCGCCGCCACGATCTCCGCGGCGAACTTCGTACGGGCCACCGCGTCGCCTCCGTAGGCGTCGGTGCGGCGGTTGGTCCGCTCCCACAGGAACTGGTCGAGGAGGTAGCCGTGGGCGCCGTGCAGTTCCACGCCGTCGAAGCCGATCCGCGCGGCGTCCGCGGCGGCGTCGGCGAACGCGCCGATGACGTCGTCGAGGTCGGTGCGGGTCATCGCCCTGCCGGCCCCCTCGGTGCCGTCGACGCGGATGCCGGAGGGGCCGACGGCGGGCGCGTCGGCGTACGGTGCCTCGCCCTGCTTGCGCACCATGCCTATGTGCCACAGCTGGGGCACGATCGTGCCGCCCGCCTCGTGCACGGCCGCGGCGACCTTCGCCCATCCCGCCAGCTGCTCCTCGCCGTGGAACCGCGGCACCCGGTCGCTCTGCCCGGCGGACTCGTGGCCGACGTAGGTGCCCTCGGTGACGATCAGGCCCACACCCGCGGCGGCCCGGCTCGCGTAGTACGCCTGCACGTCCTCGCCGGGCACGCCGCCGGGGGAGAACATCCGCGTCATCGGAGCCATCGCGATGCGGTTGGGGACGGTCAGGCCGTTCAGCGTGACAGGCCGGGAGAGGATCTCGGCCGCGCGGGAGGGGGTGGACGTGGTCACGGTCATGCGGGTCCTCCGGGTTGGGCTGGGGCTCGGCGGGATGGCAACGGGGAGTGCATAGTACACATCATATGTATCATGCATATCGCTGCCCGGATCGACCCGACCCCGCCCGCCGCCCGCGCGGGGCCGATCCGCAGACGGGTCGGCGATAATGGAGCGCCGGAAGGAGTGGGAGTCGCAGTGCTGGAGAAACTGGAGCGGGAGCTGATGCTCCTCTCGAGGCATCAGGTGCTCGGCCGGCGCGAGCGCGACCCCGAACGCCTGGAGCGGTCCGCGTACCTGCTGCTCAGCCGGATCGACACACAAGGCCCCATGTCCATCGGGCAGTTGGCGGAGGCCTTCGGACTCGACACCTCCACCGTCAACCGCCAGACGGCCGCCCTGCTGCGCTGCGGACTGGCCGAGCGCGTGGCGGACCCGGACGGCGGCATGGCCCGCAAGCTGCGCATCACCGCCGAAGGCGGGCGCCGCCTCGCCGGAGACCGCGAGGCCAACCGGTCCTGCCTGGCCCGGGTGATCGCCAACTGGTCCCCCGAGGAGGTACGGGAGCTGGAGGACGTCCTGATCCGGCTCAACCGCAGCGCCGAAGCCCTCGAAGGACGGTACTGGCCGCGCGCCGAGGAGGACGACACCCCCGCCGCAGGCCGTCCGGCGACCCCACGCCGATCCGCACCGCGAGCCACGTAGGGGCCGCGAGCCCGCGCAGCCGGCGAATCCCCGTGGCCCGTCGCCCCGGACCGCAGCGAAACCGCAGGGGGGATACTTGCCCGATGGGCACATCGGGGGCTTCCTGGGTCAACACGACGCACGACTGGGCCGGCGGCGTCGACACCGAACATCTGGCACGGATCCGGCAGAGTCCCGCCGAGTTCGCGCCGCAGGGACCCTGGCACCTCGTCCTCGAGGTACTCGCCTACGCCGCTGACGAAGCGTCGGCCACGGGCGGGGGACGCTGCGTCGTAGTCCTCCATCCGGACGGTTCCCTGTCCGTCAGGGATGACGGACGCGGCACCGACACCCGTGCGGACGAGCACGGCCGGATGGTGAAGAAGCCGGTCATGGCCACGAAGGATCTCCGGTTCTTCGACTTCCCGCAGGCCGAGATGCTGCCCGACGGCCGTCCCCGGCGCGGCATGTCCGTGGTCGCGGCGCTCAGCGAGTGGCTCGTCCACACCAACCGCCGCCGCAGCGGGGCCTGGACGCAGCGCTACGCATACGGCGTCCCCGCCACCGATCTTGAAGCCCTCGGGAACGACGGCACGACCGGGACATCGGTCCACTTCAGGCCGGACGGGTCGGTGGGTTCGGTGACCGTGCCGGCGGCCGCCGACCTTGCACGCCTGGCCACGGCCTGGCCGCACCTGCACGTCCGGATCGACGACCGGCGCAACGGCTGACGGATCCGGCCGTTGCCACACGCCGTTGCCGGCGGCGCCGTTGCGGCAGGTCGACGCGGTCCCACGCCGCGAGGGCAGGACCGCCGGCCCGAACGCCCTACGCCCCCATCGCCCGGGACCACGCCGGCACATCGGCCGGGTCCCACACCTCGAGGAGCCGGGGGAGGAGTACGGCCTCCCGCCGGACGGACCCACATGCCCCACCCCCGGCCGCGCCGTACGCCCCCGCGCCGGGGATGGCTCGACCGGCTCCGTCGGGGGAGGCCGGCACTCGTGGCGACGAGCGCCTGGACGGCGCGGCCTAAGGGACCCGCCACACGTTGGCGAAGGCCGTGTTCTCGATGGAACGCCGCTGGCGTACAGCCTCCAGTTCCATCACCGCGTCGTGGACCGCGGCCAGCACGGTCGCCACCGCTTCGCCGGCCGGGCCGGCATCCTCGGGGAGGCCTTCACCACGGCGGATGCCGATGGCCGCGGCGAGGGCTCCGAGGACGGGTTCGCCCTCCTGCCAGCGACTCTGTGCGCCACGCCGGGCGGGTGTGTCCGCGAGCTCCATGCGTTCGGCCCCCCAACCCAAGAGGCCGCGCCGCGGACGCGTCAGCAGGCCGTCCTCCTCGAACGCAGCCTGGTAGGCCGCTGCGAGCTCACGGCCCCTGCGCCACAGCCAGTCCTCGACGTTCTCGTGCGGCACCGTCCGCACGAGTGCCGACGCCGCCGCGCCGAGCAGCCGATCGTCCAGGTCCGGCCGGGGGCCCGGCACGATGAGGTCGCCGTCCAGGCCGACGGCCCCGGCCTGGAGGAGATCGATCAGTTCGGCGCCGGCGAGGGACAGGGAAAGGTCGCCCTGCCCCACGGAGCGCTCCGGTTGGGGCTCCAGGGCAAGGGTGAACAGGTCTTTCGCCGTGGTCATGTACGGCCCCCTCGTCGTCGGCCGCACCCGCGTCGCGTCGCGGGGCGGGGTGAGGGCAAGTATTCCTCAGCCGTGGTCCATTGCCTCCATCACCACGTCCGGGACCGGCTGTTGGGGACGGCGCCGTGTCCGTCCGGCAGCGGTGGTGCCATTCGACGGCAGCCGGCTCGTCCCCCGCGGCCGGGCGTGGCGCCTTCGCCGGCGAAGGGGTCAGTGGCGAAGTGCCCGGTGGCGCGGTAGCGCCTCGGCGAGGAAGGTCCGGGAGCTGCCGGCCGAGGCACTCGGGCCGGGCCGTCCGCGCGCCACCGGCCCCACCCTGACCCGGCTGCCGCAGAAACACGCCGTGGGACATCGAGGACGGCGGAGCGCCATCGGCAGGGCCACGCGGCGTTGCGGCACCCGGCGGACGTCCCCCGCGGTGCGGCGCTTCTCCCCACCGGTGTCCGGTGCCGGCCGCCGGGTGCGCCGACCTCGTAGGCGCGAGCTGCCCCCGCCGGGTGCCTCCGCAAGCCCGAAAGGGGGGCAGCGGTCGTCCTCGGCCGCGGCGGCCGGCCGGCGACCGGGCATGACACCCCCGGGCATCTCAGGTGCCAGGGTCACAGCTCCTACCGGGCATGATCGTCATGCCCGATCCCCGGGACGGCCGGGCCGTACGCGCGGTGGTCCCCCGTCGGTGGCCCACGACAACGGCCCGAGCCCCGGTGCCGCCCCGTGCCCGGCGTTCGTCGGCTGAGGAACGGCCGCTGCGCCGCGTTAGAACCGGTCCTCCCGGACCGAGGCCGGGCGGTCAGGTCCGCGGGGGGTTCGCGGGGTCTCGCGTGCGGGTCGTCGGCGAAGAGGGCGAGAAGCGCCGCGGTGTCATCACCCCCGAGGCGAAGTTCCGCCACGCCGCCGAGGCGGGCCGCGACGGTAGGCGCCGTCCCTGGCGTACCCGGGTGAGGTGTATCCCTCTTGCTCCAGTCCGCGACGATCGCCTGGACGGCCCCGCTCGGTGAGCACGCAGGTCGCGGCGACCTCCCGGAGGCGGACTTCGGGGTCGCGGGCGAGCGCGAGCAGGGCGCGGGCGTGGCTGGTCAGGAACCACGGCCTGTGGGGAAGACCTTCGGCACCCATGGCCCCATTTGCGCCCCCTTTTTGTGTACGCGCCGTTTTCACGTTTTTATTGACGTAGGTCGTCCGGATACCGACGATGCTGTTGGGAAGCGGAAAACAGCCCCAGAACGTGTGGGGAGGCAGACATGACCTCCATCGTGTCCGATCGCCGCCTCAGCTCCCCGGAAGACGCCGACCTGGAGGTCGGGGTGGTCCCCGGTCCGCGGTCCGGGACGGTCCGGGTGGTGGTGAGCGGCGAGATCGACTTCGACAACGCCGCGTCCCTGCGCCGGGTGCTGCTGGCCGCGCTCGTCTCCCACCGCGGCACGCTCCTCGTAGATCTTGAGCGAGTGGCCTTCTGCGACTGCGCGGGCCTCAACACGCTCCTGGCCGCCCGCTGCGCGGCTCTGCAGGCGGGCCGAGGCCTGCGCATCACGGCGGCCGGCCACCGGGTGGAGCGGCTCCTGAACCTCACGGGCACCCGCTCCCTCTTCATGTGAAGGCGCCCGCCCCCGGCCCGGGGGGCGATGCCCACACCGAGGCGACGAGACCGGCGCCCCCGGGCCCATACCTGCGGCCGCTGCGGGAAGACGCACGAAATACACCCGGCCGGTTCACCGAGAGCCGACCGCGTGTCCCTGAAGGCCAAGGGAGGGCAGGACGCCGCCCGTCGACAACGGAGAGCCGGCCGATCATGAACGCCGAGAAGCACGACCCACGCCCGAAGCTGCTCCCCGACGAGGGCGCGGCCGTGGACGAGCACGGCCGCCCCCCGGGAGCCCCGTCCCGGACCGGCACCGGCACCGGCCCGCCCGCCGACCCCGCCCGTGTGGAGCGTGCCGCCGAAGGAGGGACGCGCAGGAAGGACGGAGCGCCGCCGTCGGAGGAGGGCGCAGGAGGGGGCCGCGGTCCGGCTGAATGAGGCGGCCAGGGGTGGGAAGGCGCAGCACAGGTGCCGAGATCGAACGACGAGCCGAGGAGGGTTGTCATGCCCCGTGGATCCAGCCCCAAGCGGGAACGGCAGTACGAGCACATCAAGGAGAGCGCCGAACAGCGCGGCGAGAGCACGAAGCGCGCCGAGGAGATCGCCGCCCGCACCGTGAACAAGGAACGCGCCCGCGCCGGCGAGTCGAAGACCGCCTCCCGGACCTCCCTTCAGGACATGTCGTCCTCCGAGCGCGGCGGCCGGCGCTCCCACAGCGGTGCTCAGGGCCCCACCAAGGAGCAGCTGTACAACGAGGCCAAGCACAAGGGAATCGAAGGCCGTTCGAAGATGGACAAGGCACAGTTGAAGCGCGCTCTCGGCCACTGAAACCGGCGGGGGGCGCCAAGCACTGCGGCCGGCCGCACAAGGCCGGGGAGACCGGACGGCACGTGCTCGACCCGTGGCGGTCGGAGCACTGCCCCCGCCCCATGGCGCTCGGGCACCGTACCGGGCGAAGCAGCGGACTGGGGGACAGGGACCGCACCAGGCCAGAGTGTCGGCCGTTTCGACGCAGGTCGCCGGGTCGCCGGGTCGCCGGGTCGCCGAACGCGGGGCGCACGGGCGCTTGCCTGCCCGCTACGGGAGCAGTTCGAGTGCGACGTGCGGGCAGAGGGCCCGCAGGAAGTCCGGGGCGTCGAAGATCTCGCCCGCCGCGGCGACACCGACGGTGCGGGTGCGGCCGGTGAGGACGCGTTCGACGGCTTCGACGACGAGGGGTGCCGTGACCGCGTAGATGTCCTGACCGCGGGCCACCGCCCGGCGCTCGGCGCCGCCGCGCCGGACGACCACGTCGACGACGAAGGCCTGGTCGGACCGGCCGCTCTCGTCGGCGGCGGCCGGCGCGGGCGTGTCGGGGGCCGCGATGTCCCGGACGGCGTCGGCCGTCATGTAGGTGGTGACCTCCGGGACACGGAGGTGGCTGGGCACGGTCACTACGTCGGCCATCGTGAACTCCCCGACCACGGGCCGGGTGCCCATCGGCTGCGGGAAGCGCCACTCGAGAGTGGGCGCGGCGTCGGTGCGGTACTCCCACTGCCCGCCCGTGTAGCGCAGACGCCGCCCACCGCGCCGCTCCCGGGAGACCGCGCCCGACAGCCGCGTCCCCGCGGTGGGGTGCCAACTGCTCAGACCGTAGGCGATGTGCGCCTCGTCGGCCTCGCTCCAGTCGCCCATGGCGGCGGTGGCCAGCAGGTCGCCGAGGCCGCCGAAGAAGGCCATCGCGGGGACGACGACCGCGCCGGCATCCCGTGCCGGGCCGGTGAAGTGCGCGAAGGTGTCGATGTTGGCCTCCAGCTCGGCCGCCACGTCCAGGTACGGGATCCCGGCGCGCAGGGCCGCTTCGATCACGGGGGCGGTCGTCGAGGCGAACGGACCGGCGCAGTTGACGACGGCGGCCGTGCCGGCCAGCGCGCGGTCGAGCGACTTGGGGTCGTCCACCGTCGCCGGGCGGGCGTCCAGCCCCGCCCCGTCCGCCAGCACCTTCAGCCTGCCGGCGTCGCGGCCGGACAGCACCGGGACGAACCCCCGCGCCACCAGCTCCCTCACCACGAACCGGCCGGTGTGCCCGTACGCGCCGAACACCGCCACCTGCTGACCCGATCCCATGAACCCGCTCCTCCACGCCGAAGGCACCGCCGCGGCTCCTGGTGAACCGCAGCGCTCCGTCAGGAAGATCCTGGCGCGGGGCGACCTTCCACACGAGTGTCCGGAACGACATGACCCGTACACTTCCGGACGTGACCACTGTTGCCCTGGCCATCACCGACGGCATGCTGCATTTCGAACTGTCCCTGGCGATCGAGGTCTTCGGCTCCGATCTGACCCACATCGTCGAGCCCTGGTACGACTTCGCGCTCTGCGGTCCGAGCCCCGTCCGGGTCGACCGCTTCCGGCTGGAGCCCGACCACGGACTCGACCGCCTCAGGCGGGCCGACACCGTGATCGTCCCCGGCTGGGCCGACGTCGACCGGGACCCGCCGGCGGAGCTGGTCGACGCCGTGCGCGCGGCCCACGAGGCGGGGGCCCGCGTGGCCTCCCTGTGCACGGGCGCGTTCGTGCTCGCCGCCGCCGGCCTCCTGGACGGCCGGCGCGCCACCACGCACTGGGCGCACACCGAGGAGCTGACCAGACGCCACCCCCGCGTCACGGTGGACCCCGACGTCCTCTACGTGGACAACGGCAGCGTGCTCACCTCCGCGGGCAAGGCCGCCGCCATGGACCTGTGCCTGCACCTGGTGCGCCTCGACCACGGCTCGGCCGTCGCCAACACGATCGCCCGGCGCCTGGTCGTGGCTCCGCACCGCGACGGAGGCCAGGCCCAGTTCGTGACCACTCCCGTGCCCACCCCCGGCAACCATCCGCTGGCCCGCCTGTTCCCCTGGGTGCTGCAGCGCCTCGACCAGGCGCTCACGGTGGAGGACCTGGCCCGTCAGGCCGGCATGAGCTCGCGCCACCTGGGACGCCACTTCAGATCGGTCACCGGCACCACCCCCCTGCAGTGGCTGCTCACCCAGCGCATCCGGCATGCGCAGGAACTGCTGGAGACCACCGACGACACCGTCGACACCATCGCGACGGCCACCGGCATGGGCACCGCCACCACCCTGCGCCGCCACTTCGCCCGGACGGTCGGCGTCCCGCCGGACACCTACCGCCGCACCTTCCGCACCCGCACCCGCCCCGTTCTCGCGGCCGTCCCCGCCCTGCCGGGCGGCACGACGGCCTCCGGGGCCCTGGCCGCACGGGTGGGCGCGGCGGGCGGATGACCGTCCGGCGGGCCGGCGCATCCGCCCGGCGGTCGCCCGCCCGCGGAAACCGTCCCGGACGGCCGCCGGCAGCCCGCGCCCAGACCGCCGGCGGCCGCGTACCGGCGCAAGCGGCCCGGGTGCGGGCCGGGCCGCCGTGCGGCCCGGCCCTTCAGCGGATCAGGCGCGCACCGAGTGCCACGAGGTGCACTTGCGCTCGCTGCCCTTTACGACGCATCCACGCATCTTGTAGGGGTTCCCCTCGGGCAGGTTGCCGGACACGACCTTCATGTAGATCGCCTTGTGGCCGCGCGTGGAGGCGATGCGGCCGGTGCTCAGCTCGGCCTCGACCGCCCAGCCGTCGGGGCTGATGTCCTTGGCGATGAGGGAGTCGCCCGGGATGTCGGGCGCGGGCTGCGGGTCGGCGTTCCAGCGGACGAAGCCCATGTTGTGGCCGTCCTGGGGGCTGGAGATGTGGAGCGTGAGCGACCCGTCCCCGGACCTCGCGGCAGCCCCCGCGACCCCGGCCATGGACACGGAGAGGCCGCTGTCGGGCGCGAGGTCACCCGTCTCGTCGGCGATGGCGGTCCCGGCCCCGGCGGTCAGCGCCACGCCGACGAACAGGGCGGACGAACCGAGGACCGCACCGATGCGCTTGTGTATCGAACTCATGTTTTCCCTTGTTCCCGCGCACGGCAGCACGCCACCGCACGCACGCTCTCCGCCAACCTTTCGAACGCGCTGGCGGCCAGTCAAAAACACTGTAACCAGGCCCATTTGGAAACCTACTGGCGGGTACCCGCCGAATCGGCGGCGCACCCCCGCGGCGCTGCTCCTGCCCCACCCGACTGCCCCGGCGCCCCGCCGCCGGAGGCCCGTTTCGGCCCCGGACCGCGCCACCATCCACGGCGGCCCCCGACGGAGGCAGGACCCGCACCCGGAAACAGAGAGTGATCTTCAGTGTCCGCAGGGTCGAAGGGCGCCGACAGGGGATCAAGGGCGCCCTATCCGGACCTTAAGGGACGGATAACAGCCGGCCCGCAGCCCCCCGAAGGCCCGTTCCGGCCGCAAACCGCGCTTAGTGTCACGGGTGTTGACCGAGGCACTTTCGATGCCGCCGCTGCACCGGCGGATCGGCTTTACCAAGAGGTTTGTGATGTCCCGAAAGCGAATTGCCCTGGCCTGCGCGGCCGTGGTCGTCGGGGTCGGCTCCGTCGTCATCCCCGTGGCCGCCAACGCGGGAGAAGAAGAAAACGCACTCAGCGCCGCCTGCCGCGTCGCGGACCAGGCCACCGTGTGGTGGGCGTCCGGCGAGGTCTCCCTGGCCAACAAGGGCGACCGGCCCGTACGGGACTGGACCGCCGAGTTCGACGTGTCGCAGGGACAAGTCACCCTCGACAACCCCTGGGCGTACGAACTCCGCCAGGACGGCAAGCACGTCACCATCAAGCCGATCGCCGACCGCGCCGACGTGGCCGCCAAGGGCAACCGGGCCGTCAAGGTCGGGATCAACCCCGCCGGCAAGGCCATACCCAAGATCACCGGATGCCGCGTGAACGGCGCGTCGGGCAACGGGAGCGACACCGGCACGAACACGGCCGTCCCCGCCGACAGCGGCTCCTTCGTCAAGGACCACACCGCCGTCCACCTGATGTGGAAGCCGCCCGCCGGCGGCGCCGAGATCGTGCGCTACGAGGTCTTCCGCAACGGCAAGCAGCTCAAGACCGTCAAGGACACGATGACGGACATCGAGCAACTGGCCCCCGCCACCCGCTACACGTTCAAGGTCCGCGCCGTCCGCGCCGACGGCCGCACCACCGGCTTCAGCAAGGACATCGTGCTCACCACCCTCGCCGCGCCCGGCCAGGACAAGGCGAAGCCGGTCATCCCCGCGGACCTGGAAGCCACGGCCTCCGGCCCGTACCAGGCCGCCCTGCGCTGGCGCGCGGCCACCGACGACGTGGCCGTCACCGGCTACCGCATCTACCGCAACGGCGCGAAGGTCCAGGAGGCCGACGCCAAAGCCACCTCGGCCACCGTCTCCGGCCTGACCGCGAGCACCGCCCACCGCTTCAAGGTCACCGCCGTCGACGCCTCCGGCAAGGAGTCCGACCCGACCCGCGAAGCACAGGTGACGACCACCGCGGCACCCGACGGCAACACCGGCACCGCCGCCCCCGGCGACTTCGCCGCCACCACCGCCACGAAGCAGGACGGCGGCGTCACCCAGCACTACCTCAACCTCACCTGGTCCGTCCCGCAGGGCGTCGGCCAGATCACCACCTACCAGGTCCACCTGAACGGCAAGCCCGCCCAGACCTTCATGTGGGGCACCGGCGACCCGGTACTGCCCGTACCGGCGACGAAGGGCTCGCGCGAGGTGCTCGTCGGCTCCCACCCCGGCTCGACGTACACCGTCAAGATCCGGGCGCGGCTCGGCGACGGCACGTGGGGCGCGTTCTCCCGCGAGCTGACCGTGAAGACGGGCGGCTGACCGCCCGCCTGCCTCCCCCGCGCACGACCGACCCATCGACCAGGAGCGTCCCCCTCATGAGCACGACCCGCCCCGCCGCCACGACTTCCCCCGCCCCGCAACGGCCCCCGGCCCGCCGCACCGCCCTCCTGCGCCTCACCGCGCTCGCGGCCCTCCCCCTCGCCGTGACCACCCTCGGCTCCGCGCCCGCCTCCGCCCACGGCTCCACCGCCGACCCGGTGAGCCGCAGCGTCGCCTGCACCAAGAACCCCAAGGCCAGTGAGGCCTGCCGGCAGGCCCTCGCCCAGAGCCCCGGCATCCCCGGCGACTGGAAGTCCATCGTCCAGGGCCGCGCCATCGACCACAGCACCCCCACCTCCTCCCCGCAGCACCGCGCCCGCATACCCGACGGCAAGCTGTGCAGCGCGGGCAACGCCCAGTTCTCCGGCCTGGACCTGCCGCGGGACGACTTCCCCTCCACGACACTGCCCGGCGGCGCCGAGTACGACCTCCGCTACGACATCAGCGCGCTGCACAACCCGTACCGCATGGAGATGTACGTCACCAAGGACGGCTACGACCCGAAGAAGCCGCTGAAGTGGTCCGACCTGGAGGACACCCCCTTCCTCAGCGCCGACAACACCGCGGCCACGGCGGCCCCCTCGGGCTTCCTCGGCGCGAAGGCGTTCACCTTCAAGGCGGTGCTCCCCGAGAAGAAGGGCAAGCACCTGATCTACACGATCTGGCACGGCCTGAAGCGGCCCGACGGCTCCTTCCAGAGCGAGGAAGCCTTCTACTCCTGCTCGGACGTCACCTTCAAGTAGGCGGCGGCCGCCGCCCCCACACCACCCCGAGCCCGGACACCCCCTTCCCGGGCTCGGGGCCCCCCCACGCCACCGCCCGCACCGGCCGGCCGCCGCACCGGGAAGCGGAACAGGGCCGGCCACAGCCCGCCGAACCGCGGCGACCCGCCGCGTGCCGCACAGAACGCCGACGGAACCGATGCACGCGCAGGCAGCGCAAGCCGTGCCGACCTCACCCGACGCGCCGGCGCACACGGACGTCAGGAGGGTGCCCGATGCACCCGCCACCCGAGGGCGCCGCTCCGCCGTCCGGACCCGCTCACCGCGCCGGTCCCCGACCGCAGTCCTACGCTCGGGGCATGCGACGCCGCCCCATGCACATGTCCGCCGAGGCCCAGGACGCCCTGCGCTCCGCGCTGGTGGAACTCCGCGCGGAGCTGAAGGTCCCCCTGACCTTCCCCAAGCGCGTCCTCAAAGCGGCCGACAGGGCAGCGGCCCAACCCCAGCTGAACCACAAGGACGCCACCCACCTGCCCTTCTTCACGATCGACCCGCCGACCTCGAAGGACCTCGACCAGGCCATGCACCTGGAACGGCGGCCCGGCGGCGGCTACCGCGTGTACTACGCCATCGCGGACGTGGCGGCCTTCGTCAGAGCGGGCAGCCCTCTGGACATCGAGGCCCACGACCGGATCGAGACGCTGTACTTCCCCGACCTCAAGGTGCCCCTGCACCCGCCCGTCCTCTCCGAGGACGCGGCCAGCCTGCTGCCGGGCAAGGACCGCCCCGCCCTGCTGTGGCAGCACGACCTCGACGGCCACGGCAACCTGACCGACTCATCCGTCAGCCGGGCCATGATCCGCAGCCGGACCCAGCTCGACTACGCGTGCGCCCAGCAGACCATCGACAACGGCACCGCGGAGGACTCCCTCGCCCTGCTGCGCGAGATCGGCGAGCTGCGGGAGGCCGTCGAAATCGCGCGCGGCGGCATCTCGGTGAACCTGCCGGACCAGGAGGTCACCGTCGAGGACGGATCGTTTCGACTGCGCTACGTGGCCACGCTGCCGGTCGAGGGCTGGAATGAGCAGATCTCCCTCATGACCGGGATGTCCGCGGCCCGGATCATGCTCGACACCGGTACCGGCATCCTGCGGACCCAGAGGGAGCAGGCCGATCAGAACGTGGTCAGGCGCCTGCACGACCTCGCCAAGGCCCTGGGCATCGTCTGGCGGCCCGGCATCTCGTACGCCACCCTGGTGCGCAAGCTCGATCCCCGGAACCAGCAGCACATGGCCTTCCTCAGCGAGGCCACGAGCACGATGCTCAAAGCGCAGTACACCGTCTTCCGCGACCACCAGACGCCGGAGCACACGATGCACGCGGCGATTGCGGCCCCGTACACCCATTGCACGGCCCCGCTGCGGCGCCTGGTCGACCGGTACACCGGTGAGCTGTGCGTGGCAGCGTGCGCGGACAAGGCCCCGCCGAACTGGGTGCTCGACGCCCTGCACTGCATCCCGTGCGACACCGCACGGGGGAAGAGCGGCCTGGCGGACCGGCAGACCGTGGACCTGGCCGAGGCCGCGATGCTCAAGGACCGCGTGGGCGAGGTGTTCGACGCCGAGGTCATCGACACCGACGCGGAGCGGGGCAGGCCGCGCGAGGGCAAGGTGTTCCTGGCCGACCCTGCCGTGCTGGCCAAGGTCGTCTCGACCGACGGCCTGGACCTCCAGCTCGGATCCACCGTCAGGGCCAGGCTCAAGCAGGCGGACCCCGCCGCGGACGAGGACAAGGTCCTCTTCACCGTGCCCTGAGCCCGGCAAAGCGGATCGCCGGGCAGCGGTGGGCCGGTGCCGTGGACACGGCAGGAAGCGGCCGGCGTCCCGTCGGACGAGCCGGCGCCCGTCAGACGAGCCAGCGGCCCTCCCGCATCAGTTCCCGGTCGGCCAGCTCGTCCTCCTCACGCCATGCCTGGATGCGGTGCGGGGTGATGTGGAACCAGCGGTAGGCCGTGGTGAGCGCGCGCGGGTCGAAGCCGGTGCGTGCGGCGAAGCGGTCACCCGGCTCCTGCGCGAGGGCGTCGATGCCGAGGACCTCCACGGTGCCGTCGATCATCGTGACGTCCCGGGTGGGACCGAGCGCGAGGCGGACGGTCCCGGCAGCGGCCAGGTTCCTGCCGGTGGGGCTGTCCGCGGCAGTGGCCACCCGCAGGACCCGGCCGTCCCAGTCGAAGGACAGCGGCACCAGGTACGGCGCACCGCCGGCGGAGGCGGTCGCCACCCATACGTCGACGTCGTGGGCGAGCCGGTGCTCGGTGTCGAGACGGCGCCGGGCACGGGAGCGGGGGGCGGCGCCCGCCCGGTCCTGGAGGACGCCGAGGACGTTGCCGTCGGGGTCGGCCACCGTCGCCACCAGCCGACCGCCGCCGACGTCGTGCGCGGACTCGGTCACGGTCGCGCCCGCCGCGGCCGCCGCGGCCAGCGCCGCCCCGATGTCCGGCACGTGCCAATAGGCCACCGGCGACGTCATCGCCTGCGGTCCGCCGCCCGGCACCAGCCCGACGTGCTGCCCCGCGGCCTCGAAGCCGACGTAGTAGGGCGAGTCGTTGCTCGGCGGCACACCGAGCAGAGCCGCATACACCCCCTTGGCCCTCCCCAGATCGGACACCGGGTGGAGCACCGTCTTGATTCCCGACGTGGACGAGCCGGACATGGAACTCCCTTGAAGTCATGGGCCGCAACGCCCCGTTCGGTGTGCGCTCACAGCGTCCCGCCCGGCACGGGCGGCCGGCATCCGTGGTGACCACGGAGACGAGCACGGAGCGGGAGCACGCACGGGTGTGCGACAGAATGAGGGCCATGGGAGAAGCAGCGAACATCTCGCCCCGCGAGACCGAGGTGCTGGAGCTGGTCGGAGACCACCTCAGCAACGCGGAGATCGGGGCACGGCTGTACATCTCGGTGCGCACGGTGGAGACCCATGTCTCCTCCCTCCTGCGCAAGTTGGAGGTCCCCGACCGGCGGGCCCTGGCCCGGCGCGCGTCCGACCGGACGGCCACCGGCCGGCGGCGCCCGGCACCGGCGCTGCCGATGCGCCTGACCCCGTTCATCGGCCGGGCGGGCGAGCGGGCCGCGCTGACCGCGATGCTCACGGAGCACCGACAGGTGACCGCCGTCGGCCCCGGCGGGGTCGGCAAGACCCGGCTCGCGCTGGCCGTGGCCTCCGACGCCGCCGACGAGTTCGCCGACGGGGTGTGGTTCGTCGACCTCGTGCCGGTCACCGATCCCGCCATGATCGCCACCGCGGTCGCCGAGGCACTCGGCCTCGGCGAGCAACTGGGCCACGACATGGCCGAGTCCGTGGCCGCCGCACTGGCCGACCGCCACGCCCTGCTGGTGCTGGACAACTGCGAACACGTCGTGGACGGGGCGGCCCTGTTCCTCGAACACCTGTTGGCCGCCTGCCCGCACCTCCGCGTACTGGTGACCAGCCGGTCCCGCCTGATGGTGCCGTTCGAACGGGTATACCCGGTCCCCTCACTGTCCCTGTCGCCGGCCGGCGACGACGACGGCGGCGGCTCGGACGCGGTCGCGTTGTTCATCGACAGGGCCACGTCGGTGGGCCGGCCACTGGATCCCCACCAGTACGGCCAGGTCGCCGAAATCTGCGAACGGCTGGACGGCATGGCGCTGGCGATCGAGCTGGCCGCCGCCCGCTACCCCACCCTCGGACTGGACGGCATCACCGCGGCCCTGGCCCACCCCCTGCGCATGCTCACCGGAGGCTCCCGCGCACAGGACCGGCACCGCTCGGTGCGGGCGGCTCTGGACTGGAGCCACGACCTGCTGGACCCGGCAGACCGGGCCCTGCTGCGCCAGGTGTCGGTGTTCGTGACACCGTTCACCGCGCCGGCGGCGGCAGAGGTCACCGGGTTCGACGCGGCGACCGTCGCCGACGGGCTGGCCCGACTCGCCGAACAGAGCCTGCTGGCCGTGACGTTCTCCCCGGACGGCACCCGCTACCGGGCGCTGGAGACGCTGCGCCAATACGGCGCCGACCGCCTCACCGAGGCCGGCGAACTCCACGACACCCGGGCCCGGCACCTGAACTGGTGCCTCGCCCGAAGCGCCGAACTGGCGCTGCCGCGAACGGACTGGAGGGCCCGGTTCGACCGGGCGGCCGACGAACTGCGCGCCGCCCTCGCATGGGCGGAGAACCGGCCGGAGCAGCGCGCGGACGCCCACCGCCTCGCCCACGCCCTGGCCGGGCTGGCCTTCACCCGCCATCTGATCGCCGAGTCCCAGCAGCGGTACGAACAGGCCGCCGCGCTCGCGAACACCCCGGCCGACACGGCGGCGATGCTCCGGCACGCGGCAGCCGTCGCCGCCTGCCGCCTGCACGGCGACGACATGCACCGCCTCAACCGTGCGGCCGCCGACGTCGCCCGCCGAGCGGGCGACACCGCCGCAGCCGCCCGCGACCTGGCGGCCGCCGCCAGCAACGCCTACCGGTTCTCCAGCAAGTTCGTACGCAACCTCCCGCCGGAGGAAGCCGACGCGCTCATCACCGAGGCGCGGGAACTGGCCGGCGCCGACCCCTCCGCCCGGGCCGCGGTCGCCCTGGCCGAAGCCGGACGAGCCCTCACCCACGCGATCGCGACCGCCCACAGCCCGGCGGCCGACGCTCCCTCCCCAACGCCGCACGCGGCGGGCAGCCCCGCCGGCCCCACCGTCCAGGAAGCCGTCGCATCCGCCGAACGGGCCGTCGAACTCGCCCGACTCGAAGGGGACCCGCTCGCACGGTCCGCCGCCCTCGACACCCTCGCCGGCGCACTGAGCTGGGCCGGGGACGCGTTCGCGGCAGCGGCCACGGCCCGGCGCCGGGTCGAGCTGCTCTCGTCCGCCCCGTCCGCCCCGTCCGCCCCGTACGCCTCGGATGCCGCCCCCTACGCTTTGGCCGCCCCGTACGCCTCGGGCGGCCCGGCCTACACCCACGAGCTGATCGAGGCACTCGGCGAGGCCACCGAAGCCGCCCTCGGCGTGGGGGACCTGCCCGGCGCCCGCCACTGGGCACGGCGGCTCGCGGACCACCCGCAGCTGGCCGAGGTCGGCCACCGCGCCACCGGCTGGCTCCTCGTCGCCGACACCCTGGCGGGCGACGCCGAGCAGGCACTCACCACCGGCCTGCGGTTCCGCGAAGCGTGGCAGCGCGCCGGCAGCCCCGCCCGGGCCGTCCTCGGTCCGCCCGCGGCAGCGATGGCGACGATCCACGGACTGCGCGACGACCCCGAAGCCCGCCGGGACTGGAGCACGGTGCTCACACACGTCGACCCCTCCCCGTGGAACACCCGCGGATACGGGGCGGTCTTCGACGCCATCCTCATGCTCCACCAGGGGCGGCCCGAGGCAGCCCTGGAACGGACGGCTCCCGAACCCGCACAGGTACGGCAGTGGACCACCTGGATCTGGCTCCACTGGTACGTGGCACTACGCGCCGAGGCCTCCGTGCTCGCCGCAGCCCCCGACGCCGCCACCCGCCTGGCCGAGGCCCGGACCGCCGTGGCCGGCAACCCCGTCGCCACCGCCCTCGTGGAACGCGCGACGGCACTGCTCGACGCCGACACCGAACGGCTCCTCGCCACCGCCACCGCGTTCGACGCCGCCGGCTGCCGCTACCAGTCGGCACGAACCCTGACCCTCGCCGGCGGCGAGCACACGGCCCGCGGCGCGCGCGCCCTCACCGGCCTCGGTCTCGCCCCGATGACCATCCGGTAGCCGCGCCACGACGCGGCCCTCACCCGCGGGCGCCGCCGCGACCCGGCCGGACCGGCCCCCGCCGGACCGGCGACCGCGGCCGCCGCGTCTCACACCGCCCGCTGCACGAGCTCGGCGATCCGCGCCTCCACCTCGGGCGTCACCTCGGTCAGCGCGAAACCGGCCGCCCACATCGGACCGTCGTCCAGCGTCGCCAGGTCGCTGAAACCGAGCGTCGCATAGCGCGCCTTGAACTTCTGCGCGCTCTGGAAGAAACAGACGACCTTGCCCTCCAGGGCGTAGGCGGGCATCCCGTACCAGAGCTTCGGCGCGAGGCCCGGGGCGTTGGCGGTGACGACGGCATGGACGCGCTCGGCCATGACCCGGTCCGACTCCTGCATCTCGGCGATCTTCGCCAGCACGTCCCGCTCCGCCTCAGCCGCCTTCTCCGCAGCCGAACCACGACGTGCCGCCTTCTTCTGCTCCAGAGCGTGCGCCTTCATCGCGGCCCGCTCCTCGACGCTGAACCCCTCGTACGTGCTGCTGGCGGTGCCGGCCATGGTCACTCCTTCAGTCGCTGGTCACGACCGGCCCGCTCTGCTGCCGGGCCGATCGCCGTGACCACAGACTGCCCCCGCCGGCCCGCACACCGCCTCCGTGCCGACCACGGAGAACACCACGGACCACGAGCCGGTGGCGGACCCCGGTGCCCGCCGGCAGCCGCAGGAACAGATCCGCCCGGGCGGTGCTGTGAAGGTCCCGCCGCCCCCTCCCCCCTACAGGCCCCGTCCACTCGGCGCCGCGGGCGCCGCGACGCCGGCGCGCTCAGGCACAGGCCCCTCGGCGTGGCGCGGCGGCCCGTACTGACGGGCTGGTCTACATGTGGGGACGAGCCGGAACGGTCGGGTGCCCCGGACGGCGCCGACATGCGGCGAATCCGCGGCGACAGAGGGTGGTGGCGATGGGCCGGGGTGACTCGACCAGGGCTGTGGACGGCCCGGAGGCGGCGTTGCTGGAGGCCTTGTTCGGCCAGTCTCCCGTGGGCCTGCACGTGTTGGACACCGACCTGAGGATCGTACGGGTCAACACCGCCACGCCTGCCATGCGGCACATCCGGACGAAAGACGTGCTCGGGCGCCGCTTCGAGGAGGTCTATCTCCCCCTCCTCGAGGACGCGGCCGCGGTCGCGTCTCTCGTCCGGGGGGTGCTCGACAGCGGCCACTGCGTGGTGGGGCATGTCGTGCAGGCCCACCCCAAGCCCGGTCCCGGGGGGCAAAACTTCTACGAGATGTCCGCATTCCGCCTCCAGACACCCCCCGGAGAGGTCCTCGGCGTCGCGCTGCTCGCGGTGGACGTCAGCGAGCGGGAGAGGGGGCGGGCACGCGCGGTGGTCCTGAACGCCGTACGCCAGGAGGTCGGGCGGTCCCTCGACGTGGTCGCCACCTGCCAGGAACTGGTGGACACCCTCGTACCGGCTTTCGCCGACGTCGCGGTCGTCGAAGTGGTGGATGCCGTCGTGCGGGGAGAGGAGCCCCAGCCCTCTCCCCTCGCGCCGGGCGTGCCCCTGCGCCGGGCCGCGTTCCGCAGCAGCGGCGACGCAGGAGCCCACGAGCCGCAGGCCCACCCGCTGGGCGACGTACGCAGCCTGCCTTCCCCCACTCCGTACACACAGGCGCTCGCCGACCTGCGGCCCCGGGTGGTGGCACTCGACGGCGACCTGCCATGGCTCGCAGCCGACCCGGACCGGACCGACGCGATCCGCCGGTCGGGGGCGCACACCCTCATCACGGCTCCGCTGGCCGTGCGGGGCAACGTGCTGGGGCTGATCAGCCTCTACCGCACGCGGCAGCCGGTCGGCTACGACGAGCCCGACGCCGACCTCGTGCTCCAGCTGGCCGACCACACCGCCCTGTGCATCGACAACGCCCGCCGCTACACCCGAGAACACACCATCGCCGCGACGGTCCAGCGCAACCTGCTGCCCCGCCGCCCCCTCTCACGCACCGCACTGGAGACGGAGCACCTCCTCGTACCCGCCGAAGGAGTCGGCCAGTGGTACGACACCATCGCCCTCTCCGGAGCCCGCACCGCACTGGTCGTGGGCACGGTCGCCGGCAGCGGCATCCACACCGCCACCGTCATGGGACAGCTGCGCATCGTCATCCGCTCCCTGTCCGCCTTCGACCTGCAGCCCGACGAACTCCTGGCGCGGCTGCACGGCACCGTCGCGTCCCTGGCAGCCGAGCGCGCCGGCCTTCCGCCCTCCGACCCCCTCCACCAGCAGGCACTCGCAGCCAGCTGCGCATACGCCGTGCACGACCCGCTGAACAGGACCCTCACCGTCGTGGGCGCCGGCTCCGCGGCTCTCACCCTGATCCCACCGGACGGCACTGCCTGCGCACCGGAACTCACTTCCGGCTCGCCGCTGGGCGGGCCGGAGCGAACACCCTTCGCCGCCTCCCGTTTCGACGTCCCCGACGAGAGCCTCGTGGTGCTCTCCACCCGCCCCATCCCGGCCCTGGAAGCGGTCGGCCGCTCCCCGGGCACCGACGGCCGCTCGCTCGCAAGCCTGCGCGACGATGTCCTCTACGCGCTTCCTGCCGAGAGCCGCGCCACGCCCACCGCGGTCCTGTTCGCCCGTACCCGTGCCTTCCCCGCCGAGAACGTCGCCACGTGGCGACTCCAGGCCGCGCCCACGGCCGCGGCGGCCGCCCGGCACCATGTGCGCCGGCAACTCACCACGTGGAACGTGGACGAGGAGACCGCCCACAACACCGAACTCATCGTCAGCGAGCTGGTGACCAACGCCGTCCGCTACGGCAAACCCCCTCTGGAGCTGCGGCTCATCCACGACCGCACACTCGCCTGCGAACTCCGCGACGCCGGCGTCGCCGCCCCGCACCTGCGCCACGCCGGTCCGGCCGACGAGGGCGGCCGCGGCCTGTTCATCGTCGGCGAGCTCGCCGACGACTGGGGCGTGCGCTACAACGAGCACGGTAAAACCATCTGGACCGAACAGGCCCCCCGCACCCCGTGAATGAGGCGAGGACGCCGGCAGGCCGCTTGGGCGGGGACGGGACCGTGGACCTCCTGACCGTCCTGCTCCGGCGGCGCGATCCTCTTCGCCCCGGCCTGCCCCGGCGGCCGGCTGCTCCTGCGGACCCGCCGCGGCTCCCTGGTCCGAGCCCGGTTGGTCCCCGCGGTCCTGCACCGCGGTGCTCCTTTCGGAGGACATGGCACCGAAGGCGCTTACACCGCGGCGTGGGAGGGGGATGTGCGCGGGTATGACCAGCAGCGACGGAGACGGGCCGGACCGCGTCCACATGCGGCCCGAGGGCGTCGGCGATGCCACGGTGGAGGCACTGGGGTCGTTGTCGAAGGCTTTGGAGACGGTGGAGCGGGCCCGCGGTCACCTGTACGGATTCCACCAGCTGACCGGGACGGCGGACCTGGAGCTGGACCGGGCGGTGAGGCTGCTCCGCGACGCCGGCCACGACGAATGGGCCGACCGCGTCGAGGAGGAGATCCTCGGCCGCAACGTCATTCCGGGCCATTGGACCTTCCAGATCGTCGAGGCGTACAACCGCACCTACTACGAGCCGTTCCGCGCCCTGGAGCGAGCAGCCCTGGACGCCATGGCAGCAGGTCGCGACCACCTCTACGAAGCGGAGATGAAGGAAGCACGCCGTACCGCCGGGCACCCCGACCACACCGCCCGCCTCCGTGCCGGGGAGCTCGGGCCCGGAACGTAGCGGCCCGTCCCGCCGCGCGGGCAGCGGCGCCCACTCTCGACTCCACCGCGAGGCGCTCTCGCAGCGGCGAACGGCGCTGCGCCCACCGCCCCCCGCCGGCCGGCTCTGCGGCGAGTGCCACGGCTCACCGCCGGGGACGGGCGCCTCATCATCGGCGCCCTCAACCTCCCCCGCCCGGACCCCGACCTCCCACCCCCTCACGACGGAAGGCGTCCGCCTCCTCGAGGCACTCCTCCCCACGGCCACGACGTCCGTGCTGACCCGGAGCCGGGAGCCCCTGCGGCCCTACGGCAACATCGCCGCACCCGGGCCGCCCTCTGCGCGAAGGCCGCTCCGGACACCGCCGCCGGCATGCTTGCCGCCACCGCCCCCGAAGGGGCCGGCCCATGGCGGCGACGGCCCCGGCGCCGGCCTCCCGGACCCGGCGCCGGGGCCGGTGCAGACGGCGCCGCAGACGGCTGTGCCGTTCCGGTGTTCCGCAGCGGGGGCCGCCGCCCGTGACCAGCCGGGTCCCGATGCGGTCTCACAGGCCGTTGGTCCGGTCACGCATCCTGCCGACCGCGGCCAGCGTGCGCAGCGCCGCGGCCTTGAGGTGCGGCCGCTCGCGCACGAACCCCCGGACGGCGCGTGGCGGTTCGTGGCTGAGCCAGTGCAGGGCCGCCCCGGCCCCGGCCCGCAGCACGGCACCCTCGTGCACGATCAGCTCCCGTGTCTTGAGGGAGTCCTTGTAGGCGGCGTCGCCCCTGCCGAGATCGAGCATGCCGATCCCGGCGGCCGCGGCGGCCTCGATCATGCGGAGGTAGAGGACGCGTCCGGGACTGAACGTGGCGAAGCTGCGGTCGTAGGCGGGGAACCAGCACGACAGCACGGTGCGCGAGCGCAGACCGAAGTGCGCGGCCACGGGCCGCCCGCCCGCGTAGAGAACCGACAGCAGGCCCGAGCAGGCCGGTGTCTGCGTGGCGGCGAGCATCCGCACCAGGTTGTTGATCCACTCCTGGGCGAACCGGTCGCGCCGGCCGGTCCGGCGGTACTGGGCGGACTTCCACGCCATCAGCGTCCGCAGGACCGCCGGATCACGCTCGTCGAACACGAACCGCAGCGGCCCGGCCTGCCGGGCCAGGCGGCGTTCCTGCGCCCGGGTCGCCTTCAAGAAGGTGCGGGAACCGGCCCGGAGCAGGCTTTCGTAGCCCGCGTATCCGCCGGCGAGGTCGATGACGGGCGAGGCGAACCGCCCGGTGGCGAAGGGCAGGAACAGGTCCTGGCCGCTTTCGAGGTGGTTGAACTCCCAGACGGACAGGGAACTGGCACGCAGCAGCTCGTGCGGGTCCACGGCCACACCGGGGCGCAGCACGGCCCCCTGGCAGTCGGACACACCCAGGCCGATGGCACGGCCGCGGCCCCACCGGCCCCGCTCGAAGGGAAAGAAGCCGGCCGGCTCGCCGTCCTGGCGCACCACCGCGACCCTGGCACCCTGCCGGACACGGCCGATCGCCTGGCAGAACTCCGGGCTCATGAAGGGGTTAGCCTCCGGCGCCGTACTGGCTCGCAGTTCACCCCACCGCTCCAGGTCGGCCGGGCTCAGCTCGGCAGGGCGAATCACGTCGATGCGTTGAACGGTCACTACGGCTCCTGATACGTCGAAATGCTCACCGGGCCTGACCGGCTGCCGGCACACGAGTGGCGGGCTGCGGCCGGGCCGGGGCGCGCTCCCGGCCCCGTTGGCAGCGGCCGGAGACGGTGTGCGGGGGCGCCCTACGGTGTTGAACGACTGTCGGAGTATTAGGCAGTGGCGGGCCGGGGCCGCCGCCGCGGAGCACCCCTGCGACGGCGTTCGCCCAGTGCAGTGCCACCGCCGCGAGTGCCGGTCCGAACCGGTGGCGCCCCGAGCCCCGGCGGCAGTTGTTCACCTGCCGGCCGTGACGGCACGCGCCGAGCCGGCGTCGACGTACCTGCTGGTCGTGCCGCGTGCCGAGTCCGTGCGTCAACCGGTCGACATGAGCACGGGCCCGGCCGCGGGGCCTCGCCGGGGGCAGAGGTCGGCGGCCGGCCGGCGGGCGACACCGGAAGAGGCCGAAGAGATGTTCGGCGGCTTCCGGATCGGCGGTGGGCGGGAGTTCGCCGAGCCGCACCCCGCGGGGGAGCAGAGCGAGTACGACGGCGCGCCGGCTCTCCGCCCACTCCCGGCAGGGTCCGGTGAAGGCGGGGGGCGACTCGGGATTCGGCCATGAGGCCGCGCAGCTGCGCCCGGTCCTGCAACTGGTGCCGGCGTGCCCTCGTGCCCGACGTGGGCCGGCGGCGGAACCCGACGTGCCGGCGAGTCGTCGGGCGGCGGCCGGTGGCGGTCCGCACCACCTCGCCCCCGGCCGCCTCCGCCATCGCTCCCTGCAGACCGGACGAGGAGGGGGCCGCCGTGCCTTCCCCGCTCGCTACGCCCGGCCCCGGCCGCTGCCTTCGCTCCTGCGGTCCGGGCGGCGCCGGGGCACGACCATGACCGGGCACTGGGCGTGGCGCAGCAGGTCACCGGTCGCGGATCCCGGCCGTATGCGGCTACCGCGCCGCGGCCCGCCGAGGACGAGGAGGGCGGCGTCGCGGCTCGCCTGCAGCAGCGCCAGGGCGGTGGCGGAGGAAGCCACCTGTATGTCCGTGGTCAGCTCCGGCCACCGCCCGCGCAGGAACGCGGCCTCTTCCTGGAGGAACCGTCGCTCGGCCAGCAGGACACCCTTCTGGCTCTGCTGCCCGTGCGGGGCGAGTCCGGGAGGCAGCGGCTGCGGTCGCATGTCGGCGTGGAGGAGCAGCAGGGCCGTATGGCGCAGGTCGGCCTCGCCCGCGGCGGTCTCCAGGACGGTCCGGTCGCGGGCGGGGTCCCCGACCGCGGCGGTCACCGGGCCACCGCGGGCCGGCCAGTCGCGCAGCACGGTCACAGGGCAGGACGCGCCGCCGGCGACGCCGAAGGCCACCGAGCGGTTCAGCAGCCGGGACAGACCGCGCCCGGGCGGCCCCACGACCACCAGCCGAGCTGTTGCGGCCTGCTCGATCAGTGCGGCGGACGCCTCCACCTCCCGGACGAGCGTTTCGACCGGGAGGCCCGGGAAGTCGGCCCGGACCTGCTCGGCGTGCGAGGCCAGCCACTGTGTCTGCGCCGGATCCTCGACCCCGGCGTGGAGGAGGCGCAAGCCGTCCGCATGGCGGATGACCGCTTGGCGTGCGGCGTAGACGATGACACGCGTGGCCTCCGGGCCGGGTTCGACGCCCGCCAGGACGAAGCCGCGCCCTGAAGGCGCCGGACCGTGTGCTGCCCGCTCCATCCGGACCTCCCGCAAGGGCCGCCGGGACACGCGCCGGCTCGGCGGTTGCTTTCTCGCTGTGCCCCTGCCCGGCGGTCTTCGGCGTACACCCGCCGCCGCGCGGCCCTCGAGCATCCGGAGCGCCCCTTGCCCGGCGCTCACGTGCCTCCTTGAGGCGAGCGGCACGCACTCTTTCCCGGCGCGGGTCCGGGACCGCAGCGCCGCCGTGCCGTCCCGCAGCGGCCGGCCGACCCGGACACTAAGCGGATAGATGATCCGATTGTGCTACGGTCCAGGAAGTGAGGAAGTGGATGAAGTATCCGTATGGCTGGGTGGAGGATGGCATGACGAGGACAGCTGTGGTCACGGCGGGGACGGGCGGCATCGGACTGGAGACGGCTCTGGGACTGGCCGACGCCGGATTCTCGGTCACCGTGGTCGGACGCGACACCGACCGGGGCGCCCGGGCGGTCGAGCGCATCAGCGCGACGAACCCGGCACACCCCGCCCGGTTCCTGCCGGCCGATCTCGGCTCGCTCGACCAGGTGCGCACGCTCGCCGAACGGATCGCCGCCGAGCACGCCGCCACCGGCCGACCGCTGACCGTGCTGGTCAACAACGTCGGGGCGATGTTCCCGCAGCGGCGGACCCTGGACGGGCTCGAAGCATCGTTCGTCGTCAACCACCTCTCGCCCTACCTGCTGACGGAACTGCTGCTGCCCACGCTGACGGCCGGCGCCCCCAGCAGGATCGTGAACGTGACCTCCGGCGCCGCCGGGCTGGGAAAGCGGTCCTTCGACGCCGTCGAGCCCCCCGGCGGCTACTACGGCTTCCACCGGTACGGCCGCGCCAAGCTCGCCAACCTCGCCTACACCCTCGACCTGGCCGCCCGCCTGGAAGGCACCGGCGTCTCCGTCTTCGCCGCCGACCCCGGAGGCGCCGCGACCGACATGACCAACGGCACCCTGGCCGACCCGAAGATCGTCTCCCCGGCCCTGCGGCTGCTGTGGCCGCTGGTACGCCGCACCTTCGAACGCTCCACCTCGGGACCGGCCTCACTCGCCGCCCGCCCCTCACTCGTCGCAGCCACCGACGACGCCCTCCAAGGCCGGACCGGCATCGTCATCGGCGCCCGGACACACCCCGTGCCGCCGCTGCGCGCAGCCACAGACCCCCGCGTCGCCGAGGACGTGCGCAGGCTCAGCGAACGGCACGCACCCCTCACAACCGCCTGACCGCAGGGCGACGGACACCGGCGGCGGCATCCGGATGAGCCATCCGATTACCATGCCCCCTATGACGACGCCCCTGCGCAAGGACGCAGCCCGCAACTGGGACCGGATCGTCGCTGTCGCCCGCGCCCTGGTCGACCAGGGCACACCCCTGCAGCTGAACGACGTCGCCGGCCGCGCCGGACTCGGAGTCGGCACCGTCTACCGGCACTTCGCCACCCCCGAGGCACTGCTGGAGACCGTCGCCGCTCCCTGCCTGGAAGCCCTGGCCGCCCACGGCCGGCAGGCGCTGGCCGACCCCGACCCCTGGCACGCGCTCGAAGGCTTCCTGCTCCGCACCCTCGAAGCCCAGATCACCGACGCATCCCTGGGCCCGGTCGCCGCCGCAGCCACCGACACCCTGCCGCGCACCACAGACCTCAAAAGTGCGCTTCAGTCAGCCGGCACCGCACTCCACGAGCGGGCACGCGCCGCCGGAGCCGTCCGACGTGACCTGGCCGCCGCCGACCTCGTCCCGCTCATGTGCGGCATCGCCCACGCCGTCAACGTCCACGGCGGCACACCCGCCGACCGGATCGACACCGCACACCGCTACCTGGCCACACTCCTCGAAGGACTGCGGACCGCACCCCACGCCTGAGACCACCCGCGCCGACCAAAGGAACCCTCCAGGAGCCCTGGACGGCTGCGGCCGGCCGGCGGCACCCCTCCGAGGCACATCCGCGGCCTCGACCCCGGTGCCGGGAGCGATCGTTCCCCCGTCGGCGCCACCGCCTTCGTTCAGGGGGTGGTTCCGGCGTTGTCGAGCCGATTGACGCGCGCTACGTTCTCTCGGTCCTCCGCGTCCGCGCTCGCCTCGGCGGCGAACCAGGCGTCGAGGATCTCCTTGAGCAGCGGTTCCGAGGTCAGGCGCAGGCTGAGCGCGAGCACGTTGGCGTCATTCCAGCGACGCGCCCCGTCCGCCGTGTAGGCGTCCGTGCACAGGGCCGCGCGTACGCCCGGAACCTTGTTCGCTGCGATCGATGCACCCGTACCGGTCCAGCAGCAGACGACCGCCTGGTCCGCGTTCCCGGCGGCCACCTCGCGGGCCGCCGCCTCCGAGCAGGCTGCCCACTGCGGATCATCGCCGGGGCTGAGCGCCCCGTACGTCATCACCTCGTGTCCGCGCTCGCGTAGGTGCCCGAGGAGTGCGCGAGCCACCGGTTCGTCCATGTCCGAGGAAACAGAGATCCGCATGCTCCGAGACTAACCAGCCGGGGCATCACCGTCGCCGCAAGCCGAGGACACATGCCAAGGGCCCGACACCCGGATCAGGCGGCGAAGGAGTCCGCACGGCGGTGCCGGGCAAGGGTCTACTCGCGAAGTGGCTGAACCCGATCGGCCTGCGAGCGGCAGGCGCCGCCTGCTCACATGTCCGGCAGAACGAGGACGACTTCGGAGAACTTGAGGCCGTGCCGATCAGTCACCAGCCCGCACGGGCAGCCCAGGGTCACCACATGCCAGTCGCAGACCACGGTCCATGGGCCGTCCGCATGCGCGCATCCGGAGCAGCGGACGGTCTTGGCCGTCCACACACCGTGGGCAGGTCTCTCGTAGTGCCGGAACCGACCCTCGTACTGGACCTGCCAGGAAACGGCTGCGGGCGTCCGCGAACTGGTCCCGGACGGAATCGGGGCCGCCAGTGCGGCGAACAGCGCGATCAAGTCGGGCAGGAGGGCTTCGCCCGCATCGGCCGGCGGTACCGGCAAGCCGTCTGCCGTGTCCTGGCCGGTCGGGTAGCGCGGAGCCGCCGCAGCGGCCGGCGGGTTCGGGGCGGCGAACCACGGCAGGAAGGCGCGAGCGACAGCGGCCAGGAGGGCCGCGGCTGGTGGACTGACCTCACCTGCGTCGAGGTGGTGAACTGCGGTGCGCCAGATCCGCTGGAGCCGCCGGTCTCGGTCCGCGGCCCGCGCCCGTGCACTGCCGGCCCTGCGGGCGGGGAGCGGGGCGGAGAGGCGGGCAAGGACCCTGGCCGCCGCGGCCGTGTCCGCCGCGGCGGGGAGCCATTCCCCGGCAGCCAGCAGCTGCCCGGCGCGGCCCGACTCGCGTGTCAACGCACCTGCCGGCAACCGTGGGGTACTGGAGATCGCCACTGGAGTCTCCTGCCTGCCGGACACTGCATCCCCCGTTCGTCGCGTGTGCCCGTCACCTGAGCCGCGGACATCACACCACATGCCCACGCGGGAGTGGACGGGCACGCAGTGGCCTCAAGACGGGCTGATCGCTCATTTCGGCGCCGCGGCCCGCCCGCCAACATGAATGCACAGCTCGACAGTTCCCGTGCGCATCGGGCGGATCCAGTGCTCAGTCACAACAGTGCTCAGGTCCCGGCGGTCGTGGAAGCACACACGCAGTTGAACTGTTGCCGCGCCTGCGCGACCGCCGGATTTCGGTCGTACTTCGCCGGGTGCACCAGGCGTCAACGGCACCGCGCCCTGTCCCACGGCCCCGTCGAGGGGTGGTCGGCCGTGGCAGGCCCGCCCCCGCTGACCGGCGATGATTGATGCGGGCGGGCTGGGCAGTGGCGTCCGCAGGTTTCTCGGGGGTGGGGCAGTGATCGAGGTCGGGCAGCAGGGCGCGTTCAGCGTGAACAGTGTCGGCATGGAGCGCCGACCGTTCCCGTTGAGCTTCAGCGTCCGCGAGGCCGAGGGGGTGTGGCGGGTGAGCGCCGGCGCGGCCCGGGCGGGTGAGCTGGCCGACCTGCTCGTGGCTGTGGCGAACGACGCGGTCGCGGTGGTGTCGCTGGAGACCAACTCCTACCTGGACGAAGACTGGCAGACGCTACAGCCCTCGCTGATCGCGGCCGAGCTCGGCGTGCCGTGCACGGTCCACCCTCTCGGATCCTGGGCGTCCGGCACATACGGACTCGCGGAGGAGTTCCTGGTGATGGACCGCGACCTCCTGCCCCGTCTCCTCGACGGCACCTGGTCGCCGTACGAGCTGACTCTGGTCGACGTGCCCGCCGACGTGACCCCGGAGCAGCTCGACGAGCTCGCCCTCGTGCTCGGCACGACCAGCGTCGGCGAGCCGCTCCTGAACCGCCTGGGAGACTCCCGGTTCTGGTTCTCGGGCCACGACGACTGCTACGTACTCCTGGAAACCCTCGACCCCGCCCTGCCGGCCGCGGTCCTGGCACGGCTGCTGACCCTGCTGGCCGGCTCCGCCCTCACCGAACTCGCCGAGGAGTCGTTCTCGCGTGTTCCCGAGTCCGGGCCCCGCCTGACTGAACAGCTGATCGCCACCGCACCCCACTGGATCGGAGCCCTGGACAACGTCACCGAGGATCAGGTCACCATCGGGCTGGCTACCCTGCCAGACCCCTGGCGGCTGGGCGTCTCGTTCCCGCAGCAGGCCGACCTCACCGCGACGCTCGACGTACGCCACGGCACCTGGCGGATCACCCCCGCGGAGTGACACGAAAAGCCACCCCGCCGAGGTGCCGGGGGTGGCAGCGGTGGCAGGTAACGCAGCTACGGAGCGGCACCGGGAGGTAGAGCCGGGCCGGGGCCAATGCTTGTCTTCATGACCGGACACGGGGCACCACCGGACTTGTCCCACTGCCCGGCCGGCCAACTGCACCTCTCAGCCTTCGCGCCCGTTGTGCGACTCGGCACGCTGCGGAACCGCGCCAATCTGTGTGGCGTTCGGGCTCCCGACCTCAAGACCAGGGCGGGGACCCGGGCCACCCTTCAGTCGCGGCGCCTGACCGGCTCTCCGAGCAGCTCGGTCAGTTCCGCCTCGACGGCGGCGAGCAGCGGGGGCCCCCAGACGGTCAGCGTCTGTTCCCAGGGGTGGCCGAAGGTGCCCAGGCGGAGGTCGTCGGTGAGGTGGAGGTAGTAGTCGCCGTCGGGGTAGGTGCCTTTGCCGGGTCGGGGCGGCCGTCCAGGGAGGTCGGTGCGGCGGGGGTCGTAGCGGTAGCCGTCGTGCTGCCAGTGGAGCCAGTGGACGAACTCGCCGGGCTCGGTGGCCGTGAGCAGGCCGCGCTGGACGATCGCGTCGATCCGTTCAGGGAGGGCAGGGAGGGACCGGTGGTGGGCGTGCAGATGCCAGGCGGCGGAGGGCACGGGAGCGCTGATCGCGGGCAGGGAGGTGGTGCTCGGCTTGAAGTCGAAGACCGTGTAGAAGCGGCCCCACAGCGGAACGTCGTCGAGGAGCCAGTCGAGGAACTGCGCGGAGCGGGTGGTCTCGGGGGTGCCGGTCGGGCGCCAGTGATAGGAGCGGACGGTGGCGGCCTCGATGAAGCCGGCCTTCAGAAGCTGCTCGCGCAGGGGGCCGCCGGCCTCGGCCAGGAGGGGACGTGAGCTCCGCGTGCGCCAGTGGGCGGTGCAGTCCTTGACGAAGTCTGCGTCGTCGCCGCTCAGCCCACCGACGATTTTGAAGGGGCGGGTCAGGTCGGCGTAGACCCAGCCCACGGCGGTCACCTCGCCGTGCTGCAGGAGGACGTCAATGTAGATGTTGCCGTGCTCCGAGGCGCCGTCCGCGATCATCTCCGCGTAGGGAACCGCGTGCGGACCGGGGGAACCGACGGCGATCTCCCAGGCCCGTTCGGCCTGCTCCTGTACCTCGTACAGGCTGCGGAGCCCGTTCCGGGGCTCCGCCACAACACCGGGCTTCTCGCCCGGCAGCTCCTCGGCAATCAGCACCGAACGCTCCCAGCCCGCAGTGAACCCCGCCGCCGTCAGCGCCGGGCCCAGGTCCGGCGAATCATGCCCGTACACCTTCCACTCCACCGGCTCGTCACGATCCGAGAAGGCTTCCTGCTGGCGGCGGACCAGGCTGGCGATGTCGGTCCCGGGCGCGAGGGCGGCGTGCTCGGCCGTGCCGTGCGTCCCGTAGTGCCGGCGGACGACCGGCCCATCGGTCTGGACCACCACCCCGACCGGATGCCACGAGGGGACCTGTCCCCGCAGCCCGTCGTATTCCGTCCACCGCTCGCCCATGTCCATGCGCGGGAGACTAGACGGGGGTCGGAGGCGTCCCGACGTCAGGGCATCCTGGCCGCCTCAGGCGTCTCGTCGCGCGTCTGGTCGCGGCCCCCGTGCCGGCTGACTGCCCCCACCACAGCAGCGTCATCATCTTCGGTGCCGTCCCAAGGCTCTCGGCGTCCTCCGGCCCGATGATCGAGCTGCAGAGCTTGTTCCCCCACGTCGGCCTCAGGCCAGGCCCGTCCGAGACAGACGGGCCTTCCGCGATGCGGAAGCGGGCCTCGCGTCAGGCGCAGGAGCGGTTCCCGGCGGCGGGGGCGACGATGGGGAGTGAGCAAACGCAGCGCAGGCCGCTTCTCGAGGGCGGCCCCGCTGACTGACGCACCAGCCGTGCAAGCCCGGTGCGAGTCCAGACATTGCCGTGCTCCACCCGTTGCAGGGCGGTACTCGGTACTCCGCCCGAGCGGAGGAGGGGCCGGATGCATGACGAGATGCCCGTTGAGGAGCTGATCAGCAGCGCCGCCCAGGACGCCGGTGGACGGCTGGGATCGCTGCCCCTGGCACAGGTGGCCACCGGTGCCGACGGGACGATCGTGCGCTGGAACCTGGCTGCACAGGAACTTCTCGGGTATACCGCGCAGGAGGTCGTGGGCCGGCACATTGCGGATCTGCTGCACCCGGCAGCCGACTCCAATCTCGGCCGGTCGTTGTGGGAGACGGCAGCGACCGGCCGCGGTGTGGTGGGAACGGTCACCACATGGCATCGCGAGGGGCATCCGCTCGAGCTGGAGATCTGGGCCGGTCCTCTCCCGGATCGGCGTGAGGGCGCGTCGGCGGTGCAGGTCTTCGCCGCTGACGCACACGCCACCAGGCGTATCCGGGGGTCGTCAGCGATCTGGGACGGGCTGTTCGCGCGCTCGCCGGTCGGCATCGCCATCATGGACACACAGCTCCGATTCCGGCAGGTCAACGCGGCACTGGAAGCCATGAACGGCCTGAGTGAGTCGGCCCACGTGGGCCGGCGCCTCGCCGAAGTCCTGCCCGAGGTGAACGCCCCGGAGATGGAAGACGCGATGCGCCGAGCCCTCGAAAGCGGCGAGGCCGTCCGCGACCGGATCCGCACGGGCCGCACTCCCGCCGATCCCTACCACGACCACGTGTGGTCGTGTTCCTACGTGAGGTTGGAGGACCCCGCAGGCCGGTCGGTCGGCGTGATCGCATCCGTGGTCGACATCACCGAACAGGATCGCGCCCAGACCGAGGTAGAAGCGGCCCGCCGCCGCCTTGCCCTCCTCAGCCAGGCCAGCGCTCGCATCGGCGCCAGCCTCGATCTGGAGCGCACCGCCCAGGAGCTGGCCGATCTCGCCGTGCCGTACCTCGCCGACACCGTCACCGTCGACGTGCTGGACGCCCTCGCCCGCGGCGACGAACCGGGCGCGGGTCTCGCCGGCGGAGTGGACCTGCGACGCCTGGGCAAAGCACCACTCACGGGCTCCGCCGTCAGTAACCTCCTGGCCCCGCTCGGCAGAACCCTCGCCTTCCCCCTGGCCGCCCCGTACACCCACCCCCTGGTGGCCCGGCAGTCTCACCTGATCGCCCACCTGGAAGAGCGCATCGGCCTCGGCGCCCGCTACTCGCCCAAACCAGCGCAGCTGCACGGCGCCGGCGTCCGCTCCCTGATGATGGTCCCGCTCATTGCCCGAGAACTGGTCATCGGTGTCGCCACCTTCTACCGCACCCGCACCACCGCGCCCTACGGGCGCGACGACCTGACCCTCGCCGGCGAACTGTGCGCCCGAGCTGCCGTCAGCATCGACAACGCCCGCCTGTACCGCCACGAACACGACACCGCGGTCATCCTCCAGCGCAGCATGCTGCCGCAGCACATCACCCCGCCCCCGGACATCGAAACGGCTCACCGGTACCTGCCGGCGAGCGACCTCAACGAGGTCGGCGGCGACTGGTACGACGTCCTGCAACTACCGGGAGGGAAGGCGGCCCTGCTCATGGGAGACGTCATGGGGCACGGCATAGCGGCCGCAGCCGTCATGGGGCGCCTGTCCGCTGCCGTCCGGGCTCTCGCCCGCCTCGACATGTCTCCCATAGCGCTGATGCGCCAACTGGAAGCCACCCTCGCCGACCTCGCCGAGCCGATGCTCGCGACCTTCCTGTACATGGTCTGCGACCCGGCCACCGGACACTGCACCATCACCCGCGCCGGACATCCGCCACCGGTCGCGGCAGAACCCGGCGGGAACGCCTATGTGATCGACACTCCTGCCGGGGTCCCCCTCGGCGTCGGCGGTATCGACTTCACCACCACTGACATCACTGTGCCCCGAGGCAGTGTCCTGGCCCTCTACACCGACGGCCTCATCGAAACCCGCGGCCGCGACATCGACGACCGCCTGAACGAGCTGACCCGCCTGCTCACCCACCCGCGAGGATCCCTGAGCCACCTGTGCGACTCCCTCATCACCCACCTGGTGCCCACATCCGCCGACGACGACATCGCCCTGCTCCTCGCCCGCATCGGCTGCACAGGACCGTAGGGAACGCCCTTCTTCAGCAACCCGGTGTCGTCCACGGTCAGTACCGCATCCCGAACGCCGAGATGCCCAGCCAGGTGCTCCCGCACGTCGTCCACACCTCGTCCGCGTCCCGGGCGATCCGGGTCAGCAGCCGGCCAATCCGGTCCGGTGCCGCACACCCGGCCTCCTCGGCCGGCGTCCTGCACATGGGCAAGCGCTGTCTCACGCGGCTCTGAGCCGCAAAACGATGCACGAACCGCTCACGAACCGCTCGTACGAAGAGCCGCCGGCCCTCGCAGGCGCAAGGTATGCGGCCGTGTGCCGCTGCCTGCCCCTGCACATCCCTGCCGGTGACCCGTGGCGCCACCTGCGGGACTGGGCTTTCCCCCGGAGCCGGACCGAGTGACGCAGCCGCGTCCGCCCAGGCCGCAGGCAGAGGCAGCAGGCCGCGGGCCCGGTCCCGCACCGCATCCTGAAGATGGACGGACGGCGTCCCCGCCGCCCGGGCCACCGCCAGGCGGTGGCCGGGACAAGAACAGTGATCGACCGCCCGGCGGGGCGTCACCTTCCGTCCGTCAGACTGCGCTCGAGGACGCCGATGAGCCGCGCTCCCGCACGGTCGGTCCCGCGCCGTCCCCGCTCGGCACCCGCCGAAGCCCGCTCCAGCCGCAGCCGCGCCGAACGCCCGCGCAGTGTCAGCGTCATCAACTGGTTGCCGAACCACGGCCCACCGGTGCGCTCCCACCGGACCGCCGGTCCCGCGACCCGCCCGTGGCGGGCGAGGAGATGCCCGATCCCCCTGGCGAACCGGCTCCAGCCGAAACGGAATCCGGCCCGTATGGCTGCGGGCACCGAGTTGTGCAGCGGCGAACAGGTGAACTGGAAGACGCGGGAGCGCGGCTGCTGTCCTGTGGTCCAGACGGGCTCCGCCACATACGCGTGGTGTACGTCCCCGGAAAGCACACACACCGTCGCCGGGGCGGCGTCACCCCTGCCCACCTCGGCGACCGTCTCCGTCAGCCTTTCGAACGACGACGTGAACGCCGCCCAGTGCTCCAAGTCCGCCCGCCGGCGCAACCACTCACCGAAGCGCGCCCAGCGCGGCCCCCGTTCGCCCCGGCAGAGCGCCGCGTGCCAACCCTCCGCGAAGTGGACCATCGGGGGCAGCAGCCACGGGAGCGAGGTCCCGACCAACAGATGGTCGACGCTACCGGGGTCTTCGAACGCCTGCGTCCGCAGCCAGGCCGCCTCCTCGGCGTCCAGCATCGACCGGTGCTCCTCCTCCAGCACCCGCGCGGCCCGGGTGTCCACCATCAGCAGCCGGGTACGGCCGAAGTCCCGACGGTAGCTCCAGCGCGCCGCCGTCGGGTCGGCGTCGGCACGTTCGGCAAACGCGCGCAGCACCTCCGTGCCGTCTTCGGCCGCCCGTACCGCCGCGTACAGCTCGTCCTCGGCGAGCTCGGCGGGGGAGAGGTTCCCGAGGTGCTGGTAGACCCAGTACGACATCAGGCCGCTGGTGATCCGCTCGTGCCACCAGGGTGTCGCCCGCATGTCGGCCACCCAGGCGGCGCTGGTGTTCCAGTCGTCGATGACGTCGTGGTCGTCGAAGATCATGCAGCTGGGTACGGTCGAGAGCAGCCAGCGCAGCTCGGGATCGCCCCAGGACTCGTCGTAGAGGTGGGCGTACTCCTCGTAGTCAGCGACTTGGTCCGGCGGAGCGGCGGAGCCGGTGCCGGCGGCCTGACGATGCCGGGCGATCCAGGCGCGGGTGTCGGCGGACGTCTCGTCCGCGTACACCTGGTCGCCCAGCAGGAGGAGAACGTCCGGACGCTCCGCCTCCGGGTCGGCGGCGAGCCGGGCGGAGAGGGTGTCGAGGACATCGGGGCCCACCGGATCGGGCTCGCCCACAGCAGGCGACGCCCACCGGCACGAGCCGAAGGCGACCACCGCGCCCGCCGCCGGGACCGGCGGCGTGCGGATGGTACTGGGCGCGTGGGGCGAGTCCGCGAGGGGCCACACCCGCTCGCCGTCGAGCAGCACCTCGTACGGTGTGACGGACCCAGGGGCGAGTCCCGTCACGACCACCAGTGCGTAGTGGTGGCCGACGACGCAGAACGTGGACGCCGAACCCCCGCCGCCGCCCGCGCACCGGACCTCCACCGTGCACGCTCGGTCGCTTTCCACCCACACCGTCGCGCTCGTGCCCGACTCCCAGTCCACGTGTCGCAGGAGCGGGCCCAGCCTAAGACCGGCCATCGCGAGTCCCCTTCCGGTGCTCAGTACCGCACAAAACGGCCGCTCCGTACGGTACTGAACGACGACGGCAACGGCGCCGAAGTGCCGCGCGGGGCTCTTGCCCGGACCAGCGCGTCAGCGGCAGACCCGCCCGGCACAGGGGTGCGAGAGACACCACGGGGAGACGGGCCGGCCGCTCCATACGTCATCCGCTCGGGCGAACGAAGCCGAGGTCACGCCGCCGCCTGGCACCGTTGCCGGCCAGGCCGCCGCACAGGTCCTGGAGACGGCCACGGCTGCACGTTCGCAATGGCTGCACGGGTACCGGGACAGCTTCGGCTTCCTCCGCCTGGGCGGCGGCGCGTGCGGCCAGTTCGCCGGCCAGCACGAGTCAGCTGAGGAACTGGTCGAAGCCGCTGATCACCCCATGGGACGATCTTTTACGAGCGCTGGTGACCCCTGGCCAGTACCCGAGCGCATGCCAGGTTCGTCACCTCCGGCGCGCTGTTCCGGCCATGATGGCGCGATGCGCACCTTCCATGCCGTCGCCCTGCTCGCGTTTGTCTCGGCTTTCGTCCTCACGGCGTGCAGCCCGCAGCCCGTCGGCCCCGGCCAGCCCGCGTCCACGACGCCCGCCACCGCCGCCGACGACGTGCCGGCGCCTGCCAGAAGCGATTTCGTGATCCGGGCCCCCGATGCACCGCCCGTCATTGTGCCCCGTGTGGTCGGAAAGAACCTGCAGGCCGCTCAGGAGGAGGCACGGGCTGCCGGGGTCTCCTTCCGCTCCAGCGACGCTCTCGGCCAGTCCCGCATACAAGTCGCGGTCCAGGACTGGAAGGTCTGCTCACAGATCCCTGCCGCCGGAACGCGGTTGGCCGCCGGTACCAGGATGGTCCTCAGCGCAGTCAAGCTCGAAGAGAGCTGCCCCTGACCCGCCCCCCGGGTGTTCGGCAGGCTCCGGACGCCCCGGGGATGCACCGGCTCGCCAGCAGCGCTGAGCCTTGGACGCCCCGTGAGCGTGGCTGCGGATGCGCGGGCCTGACGCCCGTCACTCGGCTGGGGCGATCAGGGCCGGATGCCCGTTCCGCCCGACTCCGGCCGCGGCTGGTGCTCGGGTGTCCGGTGCGGTGCGTGGCTGAGCCCCGGCCAGGGGGCGTTGGCCGGGGCTCAGCGGATGCCGCGGGTCAGGTCCGCGGTGAGGGGGTGGTTCAGTGGCGGCGGAAGGTGTCCTTGGCGTCTTCCTTGGCCTGGCGGGCGTTGCCCTTGGCCTGGTCGGCGTGTCCGTCGGCGGTCATCCGCTCGTTGCCGGCCATGCGGCCCATGGCCTCCTTGGCCTTGCCCTTGGCCTGCTCGGCCTGCGCCTTGGCCTTCTCGGTGCCCGACATGGGGACCTCCTCGTGTAGTACCGGGTTGGTCGTGACGACTCGCCTGCTCACGATCCCGAGGCCCAAACCCCGCATCGGTCCGCCGATGCCGGATCCCGTCCGCCGGCCCATCGGGGCGCATGAGGTGTCCCGGGATCGAGGCGGCAAAGTCACGAGGGAGGAGCCGGGCGCGCGCGTTTTGCCCGCCTGGGCGGATAAGAAACAAATAAGGATCATGCGCATGGGGGTCGGTCGGTCGGGCACCCGGTGCTTCGGAGGTTGATAACTATGGTTCCCCTGCTTCTTGTTCTCCTGCTCGTCCTGATCCTGTTCGGTGCCGGTTTCGCGGTGAAGATCCTCTGGTGGGTCGCGCTGGCGGTCCTGGTGCTGTGGCTGATCGGCTTCGTGGCCCGTCCGAAGAACAGCAGCGGCCGCTGGTACCGCTGGTAGCAGGCAGCCCCAGCACTGCATGCCGGTGGGCCTGCCCCCGTGACGGGGTGGGCCCACCGGCACGTCCGCGCCCGAACGGCAGGCTGCACACCGCGGACGCGCGGACGGGCGAGGTGACCGACTTGGGTATCCGGCCTGTGCCGGGGCAGCTGCCCGGGACCGGATCGCTGCCCGGGGCTTGCTGCTCGACTGGTTTGCTGTTCACGGGCGTATGGCGGGCGCGCCACGTCGGCATGGTGCAGGCGGACTTCGTCCTGTCGATCCTGGCCGGGACGGCGGGGAGATCGGGATCGGGCGGACAGCGGAACCACCCGGGAATAGGGTGGACGCCGGGTCGGGGCGGGTCGGGGATCTGAAGGTGAACAGCACCGGCTGAGCCGGAACGCCTTACCGAGCGGGGGACGCATGGTTGGCTGGTGGCGGAGATGGGCCACGCGTGAGCGTGACGTGCCGGAGACTGCGCAACCGCGATCCGGACCGGGATGTGAACTGCCGGCCGGGCCGGTGCACGGGACGCTGGCCGGAGAAGCCGTCGGGCCCGACGGGCCGCAGGCGGCGACGCTCTCCGTGTTCGGCGACGGCGTGGTGCTGACCGAGGCCGACGGCACGGGCGACCCCCACGTCTACCGGTGGACGCAGGTCGCCCACCTGTGGTGCGCCAACGACGTGGACGGCAGCCATGCACCGGACGGCACGGTGGTCACGCAGTGGGTACACGTGCTGCGGATGGAGTTCACCGACGGCACAGTCTTCGCCTCGCGGATGACCGACCCGCCCATCGCCACACCGGAGGCCGTCTTCCTCTCGGGCCGCATGTCCCCGTCTCCGCCCTCTGTCATCGCACCCCTGGTGGACCGGATCAGGGGCCCGGTGACCACGCTGCACCTCGCCCGGGCCAGAGGGTCCCTCGCGGCCGGCGAGGAGGTGGAGTTCGGCCCGCTCACCGCCACCGCGGACGGGCTGCGCCACGACGGCAAGGACATCTCCTGGCACAGCATCACCTCGTGCCGCTACGGCGTCGTCATCGCCGGCGAGGACGAGAGCGAGCTGGGCGCGCTGCTGCGCATGGAGTACCGGGCGGCCGAGGGCGGCGCGTACGGGTTCCCGTTCCACTGGCTGCGCATACCGGCACTCGACGTACCGGACATGGACGTCCTGATCGGGCTCGTCGACGAGAACCGCACCTGAGCGCTGGGCGCCCCCCGGTCCGCCTCGTCACCGCTTCCTGGCGCCGGGCCGGGTTCGGCTGAGCGTCCCGAACTGACATCCACTCCGAAGCCCTCGCCGAGGCCGCGCAGACCGCCGCGGCGGCCCTCCGGCTGATGATGACCATCTCCGAGGCCGTCCGCCGCGCCGCCCAGAAACTCCGCACGGGCGAGGAGGAGGAACTCGCCTCGGGGGAGGAGAAGCCCGCCCCGGGCTGGGCGGTCGACGTGCTGCGCCTCCTCCTCGACGACCGGGTGCTGGCGGGCCTGATGCCCGGCGCTCACTGGTCCACGATGGCGGGACAGGTCCTGCTGCAGCGGGCGCGCCGGGCGGCGGGAAACGGGTGAGCCCCCCATCACCCCAGGCCGCTGGCCGGCTGTCGGCGGCCTCACCTGCTGGCCGGGTCCGTCCCGTTCAGAGTGTCTTTCTGCTGCCCGGTCGAGAGTGTGTAGCGCACGCCGGGCGGGTCTTGGGGGATGAACCCGCTCGTGCCGTTCTTCCCTGGGAAGATCACGAGGTAGACGCTGCACGTTTCGGTGGTGGCGGATCTTTGATGGTCGAGCCTGATTCCCGGATTTTCGTCGGGGTAGGTGTCAAATACCCAGGTCGCCGGGCCGGTGTACGAACGAGCCGGCGCGTCGGCGGACTGCCCGCAGCCCGGTCGGGGCCGCGTGGTCCGTTCCAGGTCCGCAGTACCGTCCGCCCGGACCGTCAGGCGGCCGCCGTCCGAGCCGTGCCAGACCCCGCCACATCAGCGATCGCGAGCGGTTCCTCACGGCCCTCGCCCAGTTCCATCCGGAAGGCGGCCATCAACGCCAGGAACAGCACTGTCGCCCCGGTGAACCACCACAGGATCCGCCGCCAGTCGGTACGCACCAGGTACTCCTCCTCGTAACAGCCACCACCGGGAGCCGTTGAAGTCCGGGGTGCTGCAAAGGAAGAGCGGGTTCCGCCCGCCTCCGGCTCCTCCGGCTCCTTCGCTGCTCAGTGTTCGTGCGTCACCTGAGCCAGCAGCTCACGGATCTCCCGCAGGCTCATCCGCGTACCGGGGTCGGAGTCCCGCTCCTCGATCTGCGCGAAGTGTTGTTCGGCTGTGGTCAGGTCGCCGCGGTGCCGGGCCAGTCGCCCGGCGAGGCGGTGGCCGGCGAGGTGGCCCGGGTACTCGGCGAGGATGTCCGCGACCAGTGGCGCGGCCTCCTCGTCGCGCTCCTCCTCGACGAGCAGCTCGGCCAGCTCGGGACGGGGATCGACGCGCCGTTCGAGCGGTCCGCGCGGTGGGTCGAAGTCGCCGGAGCGCTCCACCGCGCGGCGCAGCCACTGCTCGGCCTCCGCCGTGCGCCCGAGCCGGCGCAGCGCCCTGCCGAGGTGGTACGCCGCCTCGGGGATGTCGTTCTCCCACGCCTTCACGAGCCACCGCTCGGCCTCGGCGTACCGCCCCCAGCGCATCATGCTGCGACCGGCCAGGAACGCGGGCCGCGCCAGACCGCCCTCGGCGGCGCGCACATACCAGCGCTCCGCGAACTGCGGGTCCCCGCCGCGCTCTTCGGAGGCCCAGCCGACGCCCCAGGCTGCCCTCGCGTGACCGAGCTCCGCGGCCTTCAGCGTCCAGAAGCCGGCGGCCCGCTCGTTCTTCGCATGGGTGTGGATCCCGGCGATGCTGTACGCAGCCCCCGCGTCCCCGGCCTCGGCGGCCGGCCCGAAGTACGGCACGAGCAGGGTCTCGTCGGCATGGCAGTCCTGCAGCATGCGGCCGAGCTCGAGCAGCGCGCGCGGAGTGCCGGCCTTGCGGTACCAGTCGGCGGCGTCGGGCAGCCGGTAGAGGCGGTCGAGTGCATCGGCGTACGCGAAGCACTGCTCGGCACCGCCGGACTCCGCGGCCGCCTGCAACTCGGGCAGGCGCGCCGCAAGTTCGGGGTCGGGCAGCCGGGCGGGGTCGGCGCGAATCGCCGCGATCTCCTCAAGCTGCTCGACGAACATCTTGGGCAGGCCGCCGTACTGATCGTCCTCGTCCTCAGCGTCGCCGGTCAGACGCAGCCATCGCTCGGCCTCGTCCAGCCGCCGCTGCATGATGCCGATCAGACCCAGGTAGAAGCGGGCGTAGTCGTGACCATCGGGTGCCGCGGCCGCCGTAGCGAACCACTGCTCGGCCGTGCGCTGGTCACCGCGCTCGAAGGCCCAGACACCCAGGACGTAGGCCGCGCCCGAGCAACCGAGCTCGTGCGCCCGTACGGCCAGGACGCGTGCCTCCTCGATCCGGTCGCTGTCACGGGCTACCAGGAGGGCCTGCTCGACCAGGGCCTGGTGCGAGCCGACCGCCGCGGCTCGCGCGTAGAGAGCCTCCGCCGCGCGGATCGTGCTCGGGTAGAACGTGAACATCCCCGCGTACTCCGGGTCCCGCAGCGGACTCAGCGCCTCGAACGCGGCCTCAGCGTCCCCGTCGGCCTCCGCCCGCGCGAGCCGCTCCTCCCAGAGCTCAAGGTCGTCGACGATGTTCTCGATCACCTGACGGGCCGAGGCCGCCTTGCGGTCACCCAGCTCGGCCGCCTCGTGCAGCTGCGCCTGTGCTTCGGCGAAGGCACCGTGGCGGGCGGCCTTGAGCACCGCGCCGTTGGTGAGGCTCTGGACGTGGCCGAGTGCGGCTCCCCGCGCGTACCACTCCTGGGCTCCGTCCTGGTCGCCGGACTCCTTCAGGAGTGTGGCGAGCCCGAACGCGCAGCCGCCGTCACGGTCGGCAGCGCTGCGGTACCAGCGCTCGGCCTCGGCGAACTCCCAGCGGTCCTTGTGGCAGATCGCGAGCGTGCGCGCCGCATCTGCGTCCCCGTGCTCGGCGGCCTTGGCCCACCAGGGCAGGGCCTGGTCCATCCGGCCGCTCTCGCCGAGGAATGTGGCGTAGACGCGGTACGCGCCGTCCTGTCCTGCCTCGGCAGCGGCCGCCAACTCGGCTTCCTGGTCGCGCATGTGCTCATGCGTTCCCCCGTGTGTCATTCCGTGATCATGCCAGGCGGCCACGGCCGGGGCGGATACAGGGGCCGGGGCGTGAAGGACACGTCCCACCTCAACGCCACGCGCCCCTCCGCCGTCTGCCAGGATGCTGCTCGCGCAGCCGCTGCCGATGCCCGCCGGCCGGATCCCGGACGCGACGAATGGACGCCTTCACCACCGCGTACAGGGCAGCCAAGAATCAGGCGGCCTGTGGGGTGCGCGAGTCCGCATGCTCCCGGCCCCCGGCCGCCACGACGTCGCCGGTCTCCTTCGTCCGGTGAGGGCTGGCGGACGGCCAGGTGATCCGGGACTGCATGGTGTCCCACGCGGTGCTGGTGGAGCGCCTCCTCGCGATCGACGAGGCCGGCCGGCTGCTGGGCCCGCACCGTCATGCCGCGGCGCACCTGGCCCCGGGTGCCGGTGAAGACGGTGACGCGCTGGCTGTGGCAGGCTCGCGACGAAACCCCGCCCCGAACCGCTCCCGCCCGCGCGGGGGTGGTGGCTGAAGGCCCCCGCGTGGGACGAGACGACGTGGGCCCGGACGGACGCCCTGCTGGCAGCCGAACACGACCTGACCCGCGGCCGGAAGCCAGTCTCCCGCCCGACCGCCGACCGGTCCACGCTCCTGTACCGGGCCCGCCGTTGCCCCTGCGAGGGCACCACCCCTTAGACATCGCTTCTTTGGCGTGGTCGTTCGTTGAACGGTGCATGGCGGATCTGGTTGAGCGGTTGGTGCCGGACGAGTCGTGGGTGTTGTTCCGGCGGGTGGTGCCGCCCACGGAGGTGATACGTCCGCAGGGTGGGGGCCGACGGCGGGCCGGTGACCGCGAGGCCCTGGCCGGGATCGTCTTCGTGGCGACCTCGGGCTGCACCTGGCGCCAGCTCCCACCGGCGTTCGGTCCGAGCCGGCAGACGGTCTACCGGCGCTTCGCTCAGTGGAGCCGGGCCCGCGTCTGGGCCCGGCTCCACCGCGTCATCCTTGATGAACTCGGTGCCCGCGGACAGCTGGACTGGTCGCGGTGCGCGGTCGATTCCGTCAGCCTGCGGGCCGCAATGGGGGGCCACTGGCGGGACCGAATCCGACCGACCGCGGCAAGTTGGGATCGAAGATCCACCTGATCACCGATAGGAACGGACTGCCGCTGTCCCTGGGCATCTCCGGCGCGAACATGCACGACAGCCAGGGCCTGGAGCCTCTCGTGCTCGGCATCCCACCGATCCGGTCCGCTGCGGCCCCCGGCGCCGACGGCCGGCCAAGCTGCACGCCGACAAGGGCTACGACTACGGCCACCTGCGCCGATGGCTCCGCCAGCGCGGAATCCGTCACCGCATCGCCCGCAAGGGCATCGAGTCCTCACAGCGGCTGGGCCGACATCGCCGGGTCGTCGAGCGAACCGTGTCCTGGCTGGCCGGCTGCCGAAGGCTCCACCGCCGCTACGAGCGCAAGGCTGAGCACTTCCTCGCCTTCGTCGGCATAGCCGCAGCCCTCATCGGCTTCCGCCGACTCACCAAGTGACACGACGTCTTAGTCAGTTCGAGGTCGCGCTAGCGCTGACTGAGCATCGGCTCGACAACCTCCGAGAAGGCGCCTGACAGGCGGTACCGGTCAACCGAAGTCACCTATCCATAGGATATTTTGACTGGCCTTCTGTCTCACACCGGACATCTATAACGAACCAAGGGGGAACATCATGAGCATCACCAGGACCGCACGTAGGACGCGCGTCAAGGTCGCCGCGTCCATCGCGGCCCTGGCCGCGGGCTCACTCATACTCACCGCCTGCAGCGGAAGCAGCGACAGCGCCAGCAAGCTCGACGGTACCTACTACGTCAAGGACGTCAACGGCACGTCCGACCTCGGCCAGCTGGTCGTCAAGGGCAACAGTGTCTCGCATCATGAGTACAACTGCGATGGTGTCTACCAGAAGCCGGGCGTGACCAGCACCGGCGAGTTCAACAAGGATCAGTCCCAGATCATCTGGACGGTCGTCGGAGACGACACCCGCAACGAGCGGACCGGCAGCGAGTCCATCGCAACCAGCGAAACTTCGATCAGCATCAGCGGTAGCGCGTACGTGCGTGACAACTCCGATGCTGGCAAGGCTCTGCTGGACGGCTTCAAGACCAAGTGCAAGAAGTAGCGTCGACGTCCCGCTCGGCCGACGAAGCAGCACAGAACCCCGTGGGCATCGCGTCCACGGGGTTCTGTCCTTCCTCGTCTGGTCAAGCCTCTGACGCCTGCCCCTGAAGCTGCTGCGCCCAGTAGTCCTCGATGGTCTTCGGCGGCTGGTCGTACTTCGGGGCATGCTGCTCGACTAAGACGTCGTGTCACCTGGTGAGTCGGCGGAAGCCGATGAGGGCTGCGGCTATGCCGACGAAGGCGAGGAAGTGCTCAGCCTTGCGCTCGTAGCGGCGGTGGAGCCTTCGGCAGCCGGCCAGCCAGGACACGGTTCGCTCGACGACCCGGCGATGTCGGCCCAGCCGCTGTGAGGACTCGATGCCCTTGCGGGCGATGCGGTGACGGATTCCGCGCTGGCGGAGCCATCGGCGCAGGTGGCCGTAGTCGTAGCCCTTGTCGGCGTGCAGCTTGGCCGGCCGTCGGCGCCGGGGGCCGCAGCAGGACCGGATCGGTGGGATGCCGAGCACGAGAGGCTCCAGGCCCTGGCTGTCGTGCATGTTCGCGCCGGAGATGCCCAGGGACAGCGGCAGTCCGTTCCTATCGGTGATCAGGTGGATCTTCGATCCCAACTTGCCGCGGTCGGTCGGATTCGGTCCCGTCAGTGGCCCCCCATTGCGGCCCGCAGGCTGACGGAATCGACCGGCCGTCTACGTCGAGTCGGTGCGGGTGGAGGCGGCGCGCCGTCTGCTGCAGGACAGGTCAACGGCCGTGTCCGCGGGGAGGGCGTTTTCTCGCTGGACGCCGGGTCCGCCTCGCCGACCTGCTGCAGGACGAGTCCGTCGATGCGTCCGTCCTGGCGCAGGGCGGCCGACGGTAGCATGCATACCATTGCATGAACGGTGTCCAGGCCAGGCTTTCAGACCGCCCACCAACGGAGATGCCGCCAGGTCGTCTGGTTCCGCGAAGACGCGGAGCCGTCGGGTGCTGGGGAGGCACCGAGAAACGGGGGGTGTCTCTATGTCCTCCGTCAAGGACGTGGTGCCGGGTATGGGGTTGTTTGGGGTGGTCATGCTGCCAGGGTGACGGTGGGGGTTCGGGA
>NZ_JBVJFK010000011.1:0-380393 GCF_055587885.1 Streptomyces sp. NPDC046349 | reverse complement strand
ACCGGGTACAGCCGAGACATACCCGCACGCGCCGAGCCGAGGAGACACCCCGGCGGCGGCCCCCCGCCACCGACCGGCCCCGCCCCACCGCGCCCCCGCGGGGGACACCACCGAGCCGCCCCCGTCCCGCCGCGCCGTGCCGAGGACACTCCCGAGCCGGCCGCAGGACACCCCGCACCGGAGGGCCGTCCACCGCCGAGCCGCCCGCAGGGCCCCGGCCCCGCCGCACCGAGCCGAGGACACTCCCGGGCCGGCCGCAGGACATCCCCCCGCCGGAGCGGGCCCGCACACTGCCGAGCACCCCGCAGGGCCCCGGTCCCGCCGGGCCGGCCGCAGGGCACCCCCGCCGGAGCGAGCCGTACACCGCCGGGCCGTCCGCAGGAGGAGAGCCCGCGGTACGGGACGGCCGAAGCCGGCGCTAGGCGTCCAGGCCGATGGCGAACGCCGCCTCCAGGTCGTGCTGCGAATACGTGCGGAACGCCACGTGCGTGTCCGTCGCCTCGACGCCCGGGATCTTGCTGATGCGGCCGGGGATGATGTCGGCCAGGTTCTCGTGGCGGTTCACACGGACCAGCGCGATCAGGTCGTACGTCCCCGTGACGGAGTAGACCTCGCTGACGTTTTCGAGGGCGGCGATGGACTCGGCGATCTCGGGGATGCGGTCCACGCTGGTCTTGATGAGCACGATCGCGGTGATCACGGCTGGCTGTCTCCCTCGGTGGCCGTCGCTGGTCGACTCACTCTAGTCGTACCCCGATAGCGGGCCCACGCGTAGAGGAAGCCGAGCGAGAACCCCACGAGATGGGCCAGATAGGCGACTCCGGGCCCGCTCTCCGCGCGGTGCGCGGCCACCCACTGGAGGGCGAACCAGAACAGCAGCACCAGCCATGCGGGGAACCGCAGCGGCAGGAAGAACAAGAAGGGGAACAGGCTCGTCACCCGCGCCCGCGGCAGCAGGTACAAGAACGCCCCCAGGACGGCCGAGATCGCTCCCGACGCGCCCACCAGTGTCTGCGCGGACTCCGCGTTGGCCGCCGCGTACGCCGCCAGGGCCAGGTAGCCCGTACAGAGGTAGAAGACGAGGAACGCCGGGCGGCCCATGCGCTCCTCGGCCATCGCGCCGAAGACGAAGAGGAAGAGCATGTTGCCGAGCAGGTGCAGCCAGCTGCCGTGGACGAACAGCGCGGTGAGCGGTGTCAGCCAGGCGCGCGGCGTGTCCGTGAAGAGTTCGTCCGGGACCACGCCCCAGCGCCGGAAGTACGCGGTGCCCGCCGCCAGCAGTTCGTCCCCCGTCCCGTAGCCCGGGTTGAGCCCTGAGGCAGGGCTCAGGACGAACACCACTCCGCAGCCCGCGATCAGCGCGTGGGTGACCACCGGTCCCCGGGCAGCCTCGCGCAGGGCCCGCCACCTTACGATCATGTGACAGAGCATGACGCAACGCGACCCACCTGAAGCGGTGGCAGGCCGTAGGGTTACGAGCTGCGGTGCGCAGGCCGGCGCGGACGGCCGAACGGACCGCTTTAATTGAATCAGCTACGAAGGAGTGAGCAGCCCGATGACGGTTCCCCTGCCGACCGACACCACGCGGTGGCGCTGCACCCTGTGCGGCAACCTCACGCGCTTCGACGTCACCCGTTCGTCGAAGGTCGTCGAGTACGTCCACCTGGACCTCGCCGGGGAGCCCAAGGTCGAGGAGCGCGAGGTGGTCAATGAGACCATCGAGTCGGTCCGCTGCCGCTGGTGCAACGCGGTGGACCAGATCGAACTCGTGGACAGGCCGGGCGCGGACTCCTGACGGAGCCCCGTCCGCAGGTAGACCATCACGGTAGGGGTGACGGATTGTGGAGCCAGCAAGCGGCGCCGGGCCGGCCGAGGCGGCCGGCGACGCCGCGGAGGCGCTCGACCGCCCGCTGCCGGAAGGCGTGCGGCGCCGGGTCGTCGCGCTCGTCTCGGACGCCTTCGGCGCGCTGACGGTCGCGGACCTGCCGGCGCAGCTGCGCCAGTACGCCCGCTTCACCCCGACCCGGCGCGCCAAGTTCGCGGGCAACGCCATGGCCGCGGCGGTCGAGACCGACCCGGTGTTCCGCGGCCGGGTCGCCGAGAAGTTGCGCGAGGCCCAGGCCGACCTGGCCGGCGCGCTGGAGTCCGGCGCGCCGCCGGCCGCCGCGGACCCGCTGGACGTGGCGGCCGCCGCGTTCGTCCTGCGGCCCGCCGGATGGGTCAAGCTCGTGGCCGCCGCGGGCGAGGAGGCGCAGCGCGCCGACGCCGAGCGGGTCGGCGAGGAGACCCGGCGCGAGCTGCAGCGCCTGCGCGAGGAGCTGGAGCACGTACGGGAACTGCAGCGCACGGGCGGTGAGCAGGTACGGGTCGAGCTGGAGGCGGCGCGGAAGGAAGCGGAATCGCTTCAGCGCCGGCTGCGCAGCGCCCTCAGCGACGTCAAGCGCGGCGAGGCGGCCCTGCGGAAGGTGACCGCCGAGATCGACGGGATCCGCAGCGAGGCGGCGACCCGTGTGGCGGCCGCCGAGAGCGAGAGCCGGCGGCTCAAGTCCCGTCTCGCGGAGGTGGAGACGGCGCTGGAGACCTCGCGCCGGGCCACCCGCGAGGGGCGCAGCATCGAGGACATGCGGCTGCGGCTGCTGCTGGACACCGTGCTGGACGCCGCGCAGGGGCTGCGTCGCGAGCTGGCGCTGCCTCCGGTCAACACCCGCCCGGCCGACACGGTGGACGCCGTGGAGCCGGGCCGGATGACGCCGAAGGACATCGCGGCGCGTGCCCTGTCGGAGACCGATCCGGCTCTGCTGGACCAGTTGTTGGCGCTGCCGCAGGCCCATCTGGTCGTCGACGGCTACAACGTGACCAAGACCGGCTATCCGACGATGCCGCTGGAGAAGCAGCGGCTGCGGCTGCTGGGCGGGCTGTCGATGCTGGCCGCCCAGACCGGCGCGGAGATGACCTGTGTCTTCGACGGCGCGGAGCTGGCGGCCCCCGTGCTGCTGGCGCCGCCGCGCGGTGTGCGGGTGCTGTTCTCCAAGGCCGGGGTGACGGCGGACGAACTGATCCGACAGCTGGTGCGGGCGGAGCCGCCCGGGCGGCCGGTGGTCGTGGTGTCCACGGACCGCGAGGTCGCCGACGGAGTGGCCAAGGCCGGGGCGCGGCCCGTAACGTCCGCTTTGTTGCTGAAGCGGCTTTCGCGCGTTTCCTAACTCCCGCCCCGAATGCCGGAATTGGTGGGTCATGTGGAGGACACACCGTCAAGTGCCCGGCACGGAGCGTGCGGTGAAGGTAAAGAACCTGGTCGGGGGCTGAGTTTTTTCCCGACAGGATTTGAACTGATCACAGCTGGGTCACTAGGGTCTGCTCAAACCTTCGTGCGGTAGATCACTCATTCGGGGTGGCAGCGAAGGGTGCTGCCGAGTTGCGTTCTTCGGCGGCTCTAGGAAGAAGGAGCTCGCCTTCGTGGCGTCCCACCGTCGACCCAAGCAGCCGACCCGCGCTCGTGTGACCGTGCTCACCTCGGTCGCGGCCGCGGCCGTCGCCCTCACCGCGCAGAGCGCCTCCGCCGCTCCGGCCAAGCCGAGCAAGGACGAGGTCAAGAGCCAGGTCGACGCCCTCTACGAAGAGGCGGAGCAGGCCACCGAGAAGTTCAACGGGGCCAAGGAGCGCCAGGCGACGCTCGAGAAGGAGATCGGGCAGATCCAGGACCAGGTCGCGCGCGGCCAGAGCGAGCTCAACGACCTGCGCAGCGCGCTCGGTTCGATGGCGAGCGCCCAGTACCGCAGCGGCGGCATCGACCCCTCTCTCGCCCTCCTCCTCTCCGAGGACCCCGACGGCTACCTCGACAAGGCCTCCACCCTGGAGCACCTGAGCGGCAAGCAGGTCGAAGCGGTCCAGAAGATCCAGGCGAAGCAGCGCACCCTCGCGCAGCAGCGCCAGGAGGCTTCCGGCAAGCTCGCCGACCTCGACGCCACCCGCAAGGAACTCGCCGAGAAGAAGAAGGTCTCGTCCGAGAAGCTCGCCGCGGCCCAGGCCATCCTCAACACCCTTACGGCACAGGAGCGCGCCGCCCTCAAGGACGAGGAGACGCGCGCCAGCCGCGCCGACGGCCAGCGCGTCGAACTCGGCGACGTCAAGGCTTCCGGCCGGGCCGGTGCCGCCCTCGCGGCCGCCAAGACCAAGGTGGGCAGCGCGTACATCTCGGGCCACGAGGGACCCAACTCCTTCGACTGCTCCGGGCTGACCCAGTGGGCGTACAAGCAGGCCAACGTCAGCATCAGCCGCGTGACCTACACGCAGGCGAACGACGGCACGCGTATCAGCCGCAGCCAGCTCCAGCCCGGTGACCTGGTCTTCTTCTACGGCGACCTGCACCACGTCGGCCTGTACGCCGGCAACAACATGACGCTGCACGCCTCGAACCCGCGCGGCGGCGTCAAGTACGAGTCGATGGACAACATGCCGTTCCAGTTCGGCGTCCGCATCGGCTGACGCCCCGCGCACCGCCCATCCGGGCGAATTCCACGGCCCCGCTCTGACCACACGCCCCGCCGGTGACCTGCGTCTCCGGCGGGGCGTCGGTGCGTGTGCCCTCCGGCGGTCGTTGGCCGGTGCGTGGCCGCACGGCTACTGTCTGCCAGCGCGGAACCGGGCACACGGCCGTCCACGGGGGCGGACCCGGGCCGCGCTCAGCGGAAGGGAGCGGGTTCACGTGGCGTCCCATCGCCGGCCCGGGCTCGGCGGCCTCGACCGGAACACGAAGGTCACCGTCCTCACCGCCGCCGCGGCCACCGCCGCGGTCGCCATGGCGGGCGCACCCGCGAGCGCGGCCCCCGGCCACCCGCACGAGCCCGGCGGCGGCGCGAGATCCGGTGTCAGCGCCCAGGTCGACCGGCTCTTCGAGGAGGCCGAGCAGGCCACCGAGCACTTCAACGAGGCGGGCGAGAAGGCCGACAGGCTGCGCGTCGAGGTCAACCGGGCCCAGGACGCCGTCGCCCGCGGCCAGGAGCGCATCAACACCATGCGCGGCGTCCTCGGCACCTTCGCCGGGGCCCAGTACCGCAGCGGCGGCATCGACCCCGCCGTCGGGCTGATGCTGGCCGAGGACCCCGACGCCTACCTGGAGCAGGCCGCCGCCCTGGACCGGCTGACCGAGCGCCAGGCCCGGCAGCTCCACGAGCTGCGCCAGGAGCAGCGCCGACTCGGCCAGGTGCGCTCGGAGGCCTCCCGCAAGCTCGCCGAACTCGACGCCCTGCGCTCCGACGTCGCCCGCCACAAGCGCTCCGTCACCGCGAAGCTCGCCGCGGCCCAGCGGCTCCTCAACTCCATGCCGTCCGAGGAGCGGGCCGACTTCGAGCGCTCCTCACGCTCCGGCGGGCGCCACGAGGCACTGCCCGACCTCGGCCCCATGGGCGCCGGAGGCCCCTCCTCCGGCCGCGCCGCGGCCGCCGTGACGGCCGCCCGGGCCGCCGTCGGACGCCCGTACGTGTGGGGCTCCACCGGCCCCTCCGGCTTCGACTGCTCCGGGCTGATGGTCTGGTCCTACCGGCAGGCGGGCGTCTCCCTGCCGCGCACCTCGCAGGCCCAGCGGCACGCCGGGCGGCAGGTGCCGCTGTCGCAGGCCCGCCCGGGCGACCTGGTGACGTACCGCTCCGACGCCAGCCACGTCGGCATGTACGTCGGCAACGGCCAGGTGGTCCACGCTCCCTACCCCGGCGCCCGGGTGCGCTACGACCCGGTCGGGATGATGCCGGTGTCGGCGGTGACCCGCCCCTGACCCCGCAGGCGGCGGACCGCCCCCCGCCGCCCCCGCCGCCTGCGGCGCCCTGCGTACGATCGGCGGATGCTCCCCGTCCGCCGTCCGTCGCGCATCCTGCCGCTCGTGGCGCTCCTCCTGGGCGTGCTGCTCGCCGGCTGCGGCCCGCGGCCGGCCGGTCCCGCCGGCACCGCCGAGCAGGAGGTCCGCCGGGCCGTCGCCGACTGGTCGCGGACCGTGCCCGAGGCGCTCGCGGGGATCCCGCTGACGGACTGGGCCTACGAGGTCTCCTCGGTACGGCGCGACGGCGCGCGGGCCCTCGCGGCCTCCAGGCTGCGCTACCGGCTGGCCGGCTACGACACCGCCCCCGAGGAGGCGGCGCGCGAGGTGGAGCTGGTCCGCGATGGCGGGGCCTGGCGGGTGGGCGCCGACCGGCCCGCGCCGGGCGCCCTGCCGCAGCTGTGGGACCAGGGCCCGGTCTTGGTGGCCGCCGGTGCGCACTCCCTGGTCCTCGGCGGGGCCGGGCAGAGCGCCGACACGCTGCGGGGGATCGCCGCCGAGGCCGACCGCGCCGTGCCCGCCGCGAGCGCGGCCTGGCCCGGGCCCTGGGCGGGCCGGGTGGTCGTACTGGTCCCCGGCTCGCTCGACGCGATGGCCCGGCTGCTGGGCCGCCCCGCCGACACCTACCGGGGGCTCGGCGCCGTCACCGCCGGCCGCGTGGGGGCCGGACCGGCCCCCGCGGACCGGGTCGTGGTCAATCCGGAGGGGTACGCAGGGCTGGGAGCGGAGGGCCGGCGGATCATCCTGACCCACGAGGTCACCCACGTGGCCACCCGCGCGGCGACCTCCGCGGCCACTCCGCTGTGGCTCTCCGAGGGCTTCGCGGACTGGGCCGCGTACCGGGGTGCCGCCACGGCCCCCGCGCAGGCCGCCCCGGCGCTCGCCCGGGCGGTGCGGCGCGGCGAGCTGCCGGGTGAGCTGCCGCGGACGGAGGACTTCGCCTTCGGCGGGGACGCGGACGCCGCGGCACGGGCGTACGAGGGGGCGTGGCTGGCCTGCCGGCTGATCGCGGCGCAGTGGGGCGGGAAGGCCCTGGCGGAGCTGTACGGACGGGCCGGGCGGGAGCCGCTGGAGACCGCCCTGCGGTCGGTCCTCGGGGTGGACCGGGCCGGGCTGACGAAGGCATGGCAGGAGTCCCTTCGCGAGGAACTGCGCTGAACGGGTACTGTCGGCAGGCGATGCACAAGACCCTGATCGTGACCAACGACTTCCCGCCGCGACCGGGCGGCATCCAGGCCTTCCTCCACAACATGGCGCTACGGCTGGATCCCGACCGGGTCGTCGTCTACGCCTCCACCTGGAAGCACAGCGCGGAGGGCCGCGCGGCCACCGCCGCCTTCGACGCGGAGCAGCCGTTCCAGGTGGTGCGCGACCGTACGACGATGCTGCTGCCGACCCCGCACGTGACGCGGCGGGCCGTCGGCCTGCTGCGCGAACACGGCTGCGAGTCGGTGTGGTTCGGGGCCGCCGCCCCGCTCGGCCTGATGGGCCCGGCGCTGCGGCGGGCCGGCGCCCGGCGGATCGTGGCGACCACCCACGGCCACGAGGCGGGCTGGGCCCAGCTGCCGGCCGCGCGTCAGCTGCTGCGCCGGATCGGCGAGGGCACGGACACCCTCACGTACCTGGGGGAGTACACGCGCTCCCGGATCGCTTCGGCCGTCACCGACCGGGCGGCGGCGCGGATGGTCCAACTCCCGCCGGGGGTCGACGAGAAGACCTTCCACCCGGCGTCGGGCGGCGACGAGGTCCGGGCCCGCCTCGGCCTCTCGGACCGGCCCGTGGTGGTGTGCGTGTCCCGGCTGGTCCCGCGCAAGGGCCAGGACACGCTGATCGAGTCCATGCCGCGGATCCTCGCCGCGGTCCCCGACGCGGTGCTGCTGATCGTCGGCGGCGGACCGTACGAGGCGGACCTGCGGGCGCTGGCCGAGGCCACGGGCGTGACCCGCTCGGTGGTCTTCACGGGAGCCGTTCCGTGGTCCGAACTCCCCGCGCACTACGGCGCGGGCGACGTCTTCGCCATGCCCTGCCGGACCCGGCGGGGCGGCCTCGACGTGGAGGGGCTCGGCATCGTCTACCTGGAGGCATCGGCGACGGGCCTGCCGGTGGTCGCGGGCGACTCGGGCGGTGCGCCGGATGCGGTGCTGGAAGGCGAGACGGGCTGGGTCGTGCGCGGCGGTGCCCCCGAGGAGGCCGCGGACCGGATCGTGGCACTGCTCCAGGACCCGGACCTGCGCGCCCGCATGGGCGAACGCGGTCGCGCCTGGGTCGAGGAGAAGTGGCGCTGGGACCTCCTGGCGGAGCGCCTGCGCGAGCTGCTGTAGCGGGCTCCGCCCCGGGTGGGCGGCCGCCCAGCCACGTCTGACTGTTCCTCGGATGTCTGTCAACACCGCGTCTGGGCGGACGGCCGGAATCCGCTCATGATGCGGCCATGACACCCAATCTGACGCGCCGTCAAATGCTGGGACTCGGCGCACTCTCGACCGCCGCCGCACTCGGCTTCACACGGATCGGGGCGGCCTCCGCCGCCGCCGTCGAGCCCGCTGCCGCCCACTACGCCCCGGCCATCGTCGTCGGCTCCGGCTACGGCTCGGCCGTCGCCGCCCTGCGGCTCGGGCAGGCGGGCGTGCGGACCGTCGTCCTGGAGATGGGCCGGCTGTGGGACACCCCCGGGCCCGACGGCAAGGTCTTCCCCTCCACCTCCGCCCCCGACCACCGCTCCATGTGGTACCGCACCCGCACCGAGGCCCCGCTCGCGCAGTTCCTCTGGCTCGACGTGGTCAACCGCGACATCAGCCCGTACCCCGGCGTCCTGGACCGCGTGAACTACGGCGGCATGTCCGTCTACGTGGGGCGCGGCGTCGGCGGCGGGTCCCTCGTCAACGGCGGCATGGCGCCCGCACCGAGGCGCTCGTACTTCACCGAGGTCTTCCCCGGGGTCGACGCCGACGAGATGTACGGCACCTACTACCCGCGCGCCCGCTCCATGCTCGGCGTGAACGACATCGACCCGGCCTGGTTCGAATCCACCGCGTGGTACCGCTTCGCCCGGATCTCCCGCAAGCACGCCCACAACACCGGCCTGAAGACCGTGTTCGTGCCCAACGTCTACGACTTCGACCACATGAAGCGCGAGGCCGCCGGCACCGCACCCCGCTCGGCGCTGGCCGGAGAGGTCATCTACGGCAACAACCACGGGAAGAAGAGCGTCGACAAGACCTACCTCGCCGCCGCCATCGGCACCGGCAACGTCACCATCGAGACCATGCAGCGCGTGGTCGGCGTGCGGCCCGACCCGGCCGGCGGATACGTCCTGACGGTGCGGACCGGCGACCACACCGGGAAGGTCACCCAGGTCCGCGAACTCGGCTGCCGGCAGCTCTTCCTCGGCGCCGGAAGCCTGGGCACCACCGAGATCCTGCTGCGGGCCCGCGAGACCGGCACGCTGCCCGCGCTCAGCGACAGGGTCGGGCTCGGCTGGGGCCCCAACGGCAACGTCATGACCGCGCGCGCCAACCACCTCTGGGACACGGTCGGCGCCGACCAGGCCACCATGCCGGCGCTGGGCATCGACGACTGGGACAACGCCGCGAACCCGGTCTTCGCCGAGATCGCCCCGCTCCCCATGGGCCTCGAACACTGGATCTCGATGTACCTGGCCATCACCAGGAACCCCGAGCGCGGGCACTTCACCTACGACGCGGCCACCGACTCCGCCCGCCTGAACTGGCGGCGCGAGCAGAACACCCCCGCGGTCGGCGCGGCGAAGAACCTCTTCGACCGCATCAACCGGCGCAACTTCACGATCTACCGCTACGACCTCTTCGGGGGGAACCGGGCCTTCGCCGACGACTTCACCTACCACCCGCTCGGCGGCTGCGTCCTCGGGGACGCGACCGACGCCTACGGGCGGGCCAAGGGCCACCAGGGGCTCTACGTCGTGGACGGCTCCCTGGTCCCGGGGTCCTCGGCGTGAACCCGTTCCTCACCATCACCGCCCTCGCCGAGCGGAACATGGCACGGATCCTCGCCGAGGACACCCGCTGACGGCGGCCCGCGGCCACGGGCCCCGCCGACGCGGGATCAGCCGCGGTAGAGCGCCTCGATCTCGTCCGCGTAGTCCTTCGCCACCACGTTGCGCTTGAGCTTCAGCGACGGCGTGATGTGACCCGACTCCTCCGTGAACTGGGAGGGCAGAATGCGGAATTTCCGCACCGATTCCGCCTTGGAAACCGCCGCATTGCCGTCGTCGATCGCCTTCTGGACGGCGGCGATGAGGTCCTCGTCCTCGCGCAGCTCCGCCGCCGTGACACCGGCCGGCTTGCCGTTCTCCGCCGCCCAGCGGCCGAGGAACTCCTCGTCGATCGTGACCAGCGCGGCCACGAACGGCCTCGCGTCGCCGACCACCATGCACTCCGCGACCAGCGCGTGCGCCCGGATCCGGTCCTCGATCACGGCCGGCGCGACGTTCTTGCCGCCCGCCGTGACGATGAGCTCCTTCTTGCGACCGGTGATCGTGAGGTAGCCGTCCTCGTCGAGGGTGCCCACGTCGCCGGTGTGGAACCAGCCGTCGGTCAGCGCCTCGGCGGTCGCCGCCTCGTTGTTCCAGTACCCCGTGAAGATCTGCTCGCCGTGCAGCAGCACCTCGCCGTCGTCCGCGATGCGCACCACCGAGCCCGGCATCGGCTGGCCGACCGTACCGATCTTCTGCTTGTCCCACGGGTTGAAGGTGGTCGCGGCACAGGACTCGGTCAGGCCGTAGCCCTCCAGGACCGTGAAGCCGATGCCGCGGAAGAAGTGGCCGAGCCGCTCGCCCAGCGGCGCGCCGCCGGAGATCGCGTACTCGCCGCGCCCGCCCAGGACCGCGTGCAGCTTGCTGTAGACCAGCTTCGAGAAGATCTTGTGCTTGAGCTTCAGTCCGAACGACGGGCCGCGCGGGGAGTCCAGCGCACGGCTGTAGGCGATGGCCGTGTCGGCCGCCGCGTCGAAGATCTTCCCCTTGCCCTCGGCCTGCGCCTTGGCACGCGCCGAGTTGTAGACCTTCTCGAAGACCCGGGGGACGCCGAGGATCAGCGTGGGGCGGAAGGACTGCAACTCGTCGGTCAGGTTCTTGATGTCCGGTACGCAGCCCAGGCGGATCGGCGCCAGTACGGCCGCCACCTCCACCAGGCGGCCGAAGACGTGCGCGGCCGGCAGGAACAGCAGCACCGAGCACTCGCCGGTCCTGAACAGCGGGCTCAGGCGCTCCACCGCGTTGCCGCACTCCGCGAAGAAGTTGCGGTGGGTCAGCACACAGCCCTTGGGGCGGCCGGTGGTGCCCGAGGTGTAGACGATGGTGGCCGGGTCGTCGGCGTTGGCGAGGCTGCTGCGCTCCTCGACCTCGGCGTCGGTGACGGCCGCGCCCGCCGCCTTCAGCGCCTCCACCGCCCCCTGCTCGATCTCCCAGACCTCGCGCAGCTCCGGCAGCCGGTCGCGCAGCGAGGCCACGGCCTTGCCGTGCCCGGCGCTCTCCACGACGACCGCGACGGCGCCGGAGTCGCCGAGGATCCATTGGATCTGCTCGGGGGAGCTGGTCTCGTACACGGGCACGGTGACGCCGCCCGCGCTCCAGATCGCGAAGTCGATCAGCACCCACTCGTAACGGGTGCGGGAGATCAGGGCGACGCGGTCGCCCGGGCGGACGCCGGCCGCGATCAGGCCCTTGGCCGTGGCACGGACCTCGGCCAGGAACTCGGTCGCCGTCACGTCCTGCCACCGGCCGTCGGCCTTGCGGCTCATCACGGCGGTGTCTGGGTGCTGAGCGGCGTTGCGGCGGATGAGATCCGTCAGGTTCCCGTCCGACGGGACCTCGTACAGGGCCGGAAGGCTGAACTCGCGCAAGACTGCTGCTCCTCTGGGCGCCATCGCCACCATGTGGACCGACCGGACGTTACCCACCGGTAGTGGGTTCCCGATAGAGGGAACCGGCCAGATGTTCCGTGCGTCACATTCTGCACTCACACGGCCGCGCCCCAACGTGCCGACAGTAGTCGACCCCTCTGGCGACTCGGAAGTAACCGCAGGTAGGCCGACCTTTCACAGCGCCACTACCCCGCCCCCACGAGTCCCCCTAGGGTTGTCCGCATGGCTGGCACCAAGCGGGGCGAGAACGGCGGCGGCACGAGCGGATCGAGCCGCACGCGGGTCCACGTCGTGAGCGACGTCCACGGCAACACCGAAGCCCTCGCCCGCGCCGGCGAGGGCGCCGACGCCCTCATCTGCCTCGGCGACCTCGTCCTCTTCCTCGACTACGCCGACCACTCGCGCGGCATCTTCCCCGACCTGTTCGGCGTCGAGAACGCCGACCTCATCGTCGAGCTGCGCACCCAGCGCCGCTTCGACGAGGCCCACGCCCTCGGCCGGCGGCTGTGGGCGGGCCTCGACCGCGAACAGGTGATCGAGGACGCCGTGCGCCGCCAGTACGCCGAGATGTTCGCCGCCTTCCCCCGCCCCACCTACGCCACCTACGGCAACGTCGACATCCCGACCCTGTGGCCCGAGTACGCGGACCGCCACGGCCTCACCGTGCTCGACGGACAGCGCGTCGAGATCGCCGGCCGCGTCTTCGGTTTCGTCGGCGGCGGACTGCCCTCGCCCATGCGCACCCCCTACGAAGTGGACGTGGAGGAGTACGCCGCCAAGGTCGAGGCCCTCGGCGAGGTCGACGTCCTGTGCTCGCACATCCCACCGGAAGTACCCGAGCTCTGCTACGACACCGTCGCACGCCGCTTCGAACGCGGCAGCGAGGCCCTGCTGGCCGCCATCCGCCGCACCCGGCCCCGCTACGCCCTCTTCGGCCACGTCCACCAGCCGCTGGTCCGACGGATGCGGATCGGCGCCACCGAGTGCGTGAACGTCGGACACTTCGCGTCGACCGGCCGCCCATGGGCCATGGAGTGGTGAGAACCGGCCTGTTCCACACCGCCGGCACCGGGCCCGGGGAGCCACTGGAGTGGCGGCGTCCGCACGCGCGGTAGCCTTCACGCGGCGGCCGGAGGCCGTACACATCCTCGAACACACTCCGGAGGAGCGACCGCGATGGCGGAACACACCAGCTCAAGCATCACGATCGACGCCGCGCCCGGCGACGTGATGGCCGTGATCGCCGACTTCGCCCGCTACCCCGAGTGGACCGGCGAGGTGAAGGAGGCCGAAGTCCTCGCCACCGACGCCGCGGGCCGGGCCGAGAAGGTCCGGCTGCTGCTCGACGCGGGCGCGATCAAGGACGACCACACCCTCGCCTACACCTGGAAGGGCACGGACGAGGTCAGCTGGACCCTGGACAAGTCCCAGATGCTGCGCCAGCTCGACGGCTCCTACCGGCTGGCACCGGTGGACGGCGGCAAGCGCACCGAGGTCACCTACCAGCTGACCGTCGACGTCAAGATCCCCATGCTCGGCATGATCAAGCGCAAGGCCGAGAAGGTCATCATCGACCGCGCCCTGGCGGGCCTGAAGAAGCGCGTCGAGTCCGTCTGAGCCCACCCGGCACCCGGGGCGGTGCCGCGCCCACCTCGGCGCGGCACCGCCCCGCGGCGTCCCGCCGCACACCCCGCACGGCGACGCCCCCCACCGATCCGGAGCACCCGCACATGCACACCCTGCTCATCACCGGCCCCGGCGGATCCGGGCGGACCACCGTGGCGGCGGCCACCGCCCTCGCAGCGGCCCGCGGGGGGCGACGGGTGCTGCTGCTCTCCGGCGACCCGGGCGACCCGCTCACCGAACTGCTCGGCGACCCGCTCCCGCCCGGCCTGAGCGTCGCCCAAGTGGACTGCGGCCAGGAGTTCCGCGACGAACTCGTCGCCCTCCAGGAACGCGGATCCGCACTGCTCTCCATGGTCGGCGCCCGGCCCCTGGCCGCCGAGGAACTCACCGAACTGCCCGGCTCCGAACAGTTCGCCCTGCTCCGCGCCCTGCGACGGGCCGCCGCCGCACCCGACACCGACCTCGTCGTCGTCGACCTGCCCCCGCTCCAACAAGCCGTCGCCACCCTCGCCCTCCCCGCCCAGCTGCGCCGCTACCTCGCCCGCCTGCTCCCCACCGAGAAGCAGGCCGCCCGCGCCCTGCGGCCCGTGCTGGCCCAGCTGGCCGGCGTGCCCATGCCCGCCCAGTGGCTCTACGAGGCCGCCGCGCGCTGGGACGAGGAGCTGGCCGCCGTGCAGGCCGTCATCGAGGCCGACACCACCGAGGTACGCCTGGTCGCCGAGCCCGGCCCGGCCGCCGCCGACGCGCTCCGGCTGGGCCGCCTCGGCCTCGCCCTCCAGCAGCTGCCCGTCCGCGCCGTGGTCGCCAACCGGATGGTCCCGCACGCCTCCGCCGGCCCCTGGCTCGCCGGGCTCGCCGCCCAGCAGGAGAAGTACGCCGCCGAGTGGGCCGGCGACGGCCCCGTCGTCGCCGTCGCCCACCTCGGCCCCGACCCCCGGGGACAGGACGACCTCGACCGGCTCGCCGCACCGGGCGGACTCGTCCCGGACGCGCCCGCACCCCGCCGCGCCTGGACCGTCGAGGACCGGCTCGCCGAGGACGGCGTCCTCGTCTGGGTGGTTCCGCTGCCCGGCGCGCGCAAACGCGACCTCGACCTCGTCCGCCGCGGCGACGAGCTGCTGCTGACCGCGGGCCCCCACCGCAGGATCGTTCTCCTCCCCTCGGCGCTGCGCCGGTGCACCGTCTCCGGCGCCGCCCTCACCGAAGGCGAGCTCCGTATCCGCTTCACCCCGGACCCCGGCCTGTGGCCCCGTACGCGCTGAACCGGATACCCCCGTTCGGGTACCGTCGAAGGTAGACAGCACGCACGCCCAGCCGCCGCAGGAGAGTCCGCCATGAGCGAGGCCACCGACCGCCCCACCGACGACGACGCCTGGGCCAAGGCCTGCGCCGAGGACCTCGCCGCCGAGAAGGAGCGCCTGCGCGGGCAGGACCGGTCCGGATCCGGGGCCACCGGCACCGCCGCCGAGGAGCTGTTCAAACTCTTCGAGGCCGTCGCCGACAAGGTCTCCGGCCTGAACAACCCGCTGTTCGGCGCCGCCGCACAGGGCGCGGTCCGCCAGATCGTCGACCAGGCGAAAACCGCCGCGAAGCCCGTCGTCGAACGCAACCCCGAGGTCTTCGACCACCTCGCGGCCGCCGGGTCCGAGCTGCTCGCCGCCTACCGCTCCGCCGTCGAGGGCCACGAGGGCCGCTGGACCCGGGGAGAGACCAGGGCACCCCGAAAGGCCTCCGAAGACCGCGACCCCCGCGGGGACGGCCCCGACGACGGTCCCGCCGAGCGGATCGATCTCGACTGAACCCCCGACGCCCTCGGGTACCGTTGGCCGTGGCGGGGTTTGACCGGAAACCGAGGGACTAATGGGACTCACCATCGGCGTCGACATCGGCGGCACGAAAATCGCGGCCGGCGTGGTCGACGAAGAGGGCACGATCCTTGAGACGTACAAGGTGCCCACCCCGCCGACCGCGGACGGAGTGACGGAGGCCATCTGCGCCGCCGTGTCCGAGGTCAGCAGCAACCACACCATCGAGGCCGTAGGCATCGGCGCCGCCGGATACGTGGACGACAAGCGCGCGACCGTGCTCTTCGCGCCGAACATCAACTGGCGCCACGAGCCGCTCAAGGACAAGGTCGAGCAGCGCATCGGCCTGCCCGTCGTCGTCGAGAACGACGCGAACTGCGCGGCCTGGGGCGAATACCGCTTCGGCGCCGGCCAGGGCCACGACGACGTCATCTGCATCACGCTCGGCACCGGCCTGGGCGGCGGCATCATCATCGGCAACAAGCTGCGGCGCGGACGCTTCGGCGTCGCCGCCGAGTTCGGCCACATCCGGGTCGTCCCGGACGGCCTGCTGTGCGGCTGCGGCAGCCAGGGATGCTGGGAGCAGTACGCCTCCGGGCGCGCCCTCGTCCGCTACGCCAAGCAGCGCGCCAACGCCACCCCCGAGAACGCGACGATCCTGCTCGCGCTCGGCGACGGCACCCCCGACGGCATCGAGGGCAAGCACATCAGCGAGGCCGCCCGGCAGGGCGACCTCGTGGCTGTCGACGCCTTCCGCGAGCTGGCCCGCTGGGCCGGCGCGGGACTGGCCGACCTGGCCTCCCTCTTCGACCCGTCCGCCTTCATCGTCGGCGGCGGCGTCTCCGACGAGGGCGACCTCGTCCTCGACCCGATCCGCAAGTCCTTCAAGCGCTGGCTGGTCGGCGGTGCCTGGCGCCCGCACGCCCAGGTGCTCGCCGCGCAGCTCGGCGGCAAGGCCGGACTCGTCGGCGCGGCCGACCTGGCCCGCCAGGGCTGAGCCCTTCCACCCGGACCGCCCGCCGCGCCCCCTGGGGGAGCGGCGGGCGGCTGCGTATCTTGCGGTACATGGACCAGTTGCCGCCCTCGCTGCCGAAGTCCCGTACGGAGCCCGACGGTTCCGCCGTGATCCGGGTGCTCAGCTACAACATCCGCTCCCTGCGCGACGACGAGGAGGCGCTCGTCCGGGTCATCCGGGCCTGTGAGCCGGACCTGGTCCTCGTGCAGGAGGCGCCGCGGTTCTTCCGATGGCGCAAACACGCGGCACGGCTCGCCGCCAAATGCGACCTGGTGGTACTGGGCGGAGGCGCGACCGCGACCGGCCCGCTGCTGCTGTGCTCGCTGCGGGTCTTCGTGGAGCGGACGCAGGACGTACTGCTGCCGCACACGCCCGGCCTGCACCGCCGGGGCCTGGCCACCGCGGTCGTCCGCATCGGCGGCGTGCGCCTGGGCGTGGTCTCGGCCCACCTTTCCCTGGACCGGGTTCAGCGGCGCGAGCAGGCGGACCTCCTCCTCGACCGGGTCGACGCGCTGGACACCCCGTACGGGATCGCCGCGGGCGACGTCAACGAGGGTCCGGACGGCCCCGCCTTCCGCCGGCTCGCCGGCGCGCTGCAGGACTGCTGGTCGGTGGCGCCCTGGGGCGGGGAGCGGACCTTCCCGGCGGCGGCGCCGGACCAGCGGATCGACGCGGTCTTCGCCACGGCCGGAGTGGAGGTGCTGGCCTGCGGGGTCCCGGCGGGGCTGGCGGGGGTCTCGGCCACGGACCTGCGGTCGGCGACGGACCACCTGCCGGTGCTGGCCGCGCTCCGCCTCCCGGCCGCGCCGTAGCCGGCCGCCCGGTGCCGCGCCGCTGAGCGGGGGGTGCCGCCGAGCCCGGGGCTTCGCCCCGATGCCCCGCGCTCGTGCGCCGGCGGGGCCGGAGCGTGCGGCGATGCCTCCGGCGGGAGCCGGGGCGCGGCGGGGCCTCGGCCCCGCCTGCCCGTCCGGTCAGACGACGGCGCCGCGGCCCGGGTCGTCGTCCTCGTCGTCGCCGTGCTGCATGCGGGCGACCAGCGTCGCGAAGCCTCCCAGGAAGCCCCCGATGCCCAGGGTCGTCAGCCACCAGGTCATGTCCCACTGCAGCAGCACCGCCAACAGCAGGAGCACCGGACCGCCGACCACCGCGAGCCACGCGAACTTCGCCGTCGTGTCCGCGGGCGGGAGCTCCGGCTCCGGCTGGACGAAATGGCCCTCGTCCGCCGGAGTCAGGTCGTCGTCCTCCGGCTCCGCCAGCGAATGGTCACGGGGACCCGTCATGCCCACGCCCGGGGCGAAGACCACCGAGCTGCCCAGCGCGGGTGCCGCCGCCGGCGGCTCGGGCTTCGACTCCGGCTCGGGCTTCGGCTTGCCGTCCGAGCCCGGCTCCGGGGGCAGCGGCTTGACGTCCTCCTCGGGAAGCAGGAGGTTCTCGATCGGCCGGAACGGCCGGGACCCCGGCGGGTCCGGCGGCTCCTGCCCGTACCCGGCCACGATCGCGGCCCACGCCGCTTCCTCGTCCAGCGGCGGGATACCGCCCGACTGCTCCTCGTGCTCAGCCACCGGCCTCCGCCCCCTCCCTCTCCCTGCCCACGCTCTCCGCCAGTCGGCCGACGAACGCAAAACTGTCCGCGAAGATCCGCTCCGCGTCATGGTCCAACGTCGCGACGTGGTAGCTCTGTTCCAGCAGGGTCTCGGTGACGTCCGTCGAGGAGACCCGGGCCAGCACCCGCGCCGAGTCGACGGGCGGCACGACGTGGTCCTGCGGGCTGTGCAGGAGCAGCAGCGGCTGGGTCACCTGCGGCAGCTCGGCGTCCACCAGCTGCAGGAACTTCCGCAGCGAGTGCGCGGCCCGCGTCGGGACCCGGTCGTAGCCGACCTCCACCGAGCCCGGCTTCGCGATGTCACTGGCGATGCCCGGCGTCGACCGGATGAAGTGCCGGGCCACGGGAAGGGCGAAGGCCAGCGGGTCATGCACCTTGTTGGCCGGGTTGACGAGCACGATGCCGCTGATGGCGTCCCCGTGCTTGGCCGCCAGCCGCAGGGTCAGCGCGCCACCCATCGACAGTCCGAAGACGAACACCTGCGTGCACCGCTCCGACAACTCGCGCAGGGCGCGGTCCACCTCGGCGTACCAGTCCTGCCAGCCCGTGAGCTGCATGTCCTGCCAGCGCGTCCCGTGCCCGGGCAGCAGCGGAAGCGACACCGTCAGGCCCCGCCCGGCGAGGTACTCGGCCCAGGGACGGAGGGACTGCGGGGAACCGGTGAAGCCGTGGCAGAGGAGGACGCCGACCTCTCCGCCCTCGTGGCGGAACGGCTCGGCTCCAGGGAGGACGGGCACCAGGGTCTCCTTGATCATGACGTACGTCGGGCGGGTGCGTTGCTCTGTGTGACTTCAAGGTACGCGACCGGGGTGGCACCGGCCAGGGTCGTCGGGCTCCTGCCGGCGGGGGCACGGGATAAGGTCTGTTCGACAGACACAGGAAGGCTTTCGAGTTGATCTACGGCGCAATGAAGTTCTCCATCGGCGGTTCGCTGAAACTCGCGTTCAGGCCGTGGGTGGAGGGCCTCGAGAACATTCCCGCGGAGGGGCCGGCGATCCTCGCGAGCAACCACCTGTCCTTCTCCGACTCCTTCTTCCTGCCGGCCGTGCTGGACCGGAAGGTGACCTTCATCGCGAAGGCGGAGTACTTCACCTCCCCCGGAGTCAAGGGCAGGCTGACCGCCGCGTTCTTCAAGGGCGTCGGCCAGCTCCCGGTGGACCGCTCCGGCGCCCGGGGCGCCGGCGAGGCGGCCATCAAGAGCGGCATCGACGTCATCGAGCGCGGTGAGCTGTTCGGTATCTACCCGGAGGGCACGCGTTCACCCGACGGACGCCTCTACCGCGGCAAGCCCGGCGGCCTGGCCCGCGTGGCACTGGCCACCGGAGCGCCCGTGATCCCCGTCGCGATGATCAACACGGAGAAGATCCAGCCGCCCGGCAAGGTCATCCCCAAGCTCATGCGCCCCGGCATCCGGATCGGCAAGCCCCTGGACTTCAGCCGCTACCACGGCATGGAGGGCGACCGCTTCATCCTGCGCTCGGTGACCGATGAGGTCATGTACGAGATCATGAAGCTCTCCGGCCAGGAATACGTCGACATCTACGCGACGGCGGCCAAACGCCAGATCGCCGACGCCGAGAAAGCGGCCAAGGACGCCGAGAAGGCGGCCAAGGCGGAGAAGGCCGACAAGGGCGAGTAGCGGCGGGCGGTACCGCCCGTCAGGGGGTGGGGGAGATGGCGAAACGCGAACGCGTCGTACGCATGTCGGTCGAGCAGCCGCTCTGGCGTGCCCTGACCGCGTACCGGCTGCTGACCATGGTCTACGCGGTGCTGCTGTTCGCTGCGGCGTACGAGCAGTTCCCGCACCCCTGGCCCGCGGCCGGCTACCTCGCGGTCCTCGCCGGGTGGACGATCGCGACCTTCCGCAAGGTGTCGAACGCCGCGAGCTGCACCAAGGGGTTCCTCGTCGCCGACCTCACCGTCGCGATCGTCGGGATCCTGCTGACGCCGATCGTCGACACCCACGAGCGGATCATCGGCGGCGGCCCCACCCTCCCCACCATCTGGACCGCGGGCGCGGTCCTCGGCTTCGCGATCAAGGGCGGCTGGCGCTGGGCCTGCTTCGCCTCCACCTTCGTGGCCATGGCCAACATCCTCGTCCACAGCGGCCAGCCCACCCGGGACACCCTGCACAACGTCCTGCTGGTCTGGGTCGCCTCCGTGGCCATCGGCTACGTCGTCGAGGTCGCCCGGGCCAGCGAGAACACCCTCGCCCGCGCCCTGGAGATCGAGGCCGCCACCCGCGAGCGCGAGCGCCTCGCCCGCGACATCCACGACGGCGTCCTGCAGGTCCTGGCCATGGTCCAGCGCCGCGGCTCCGAACTGGGCGGCGAGGCCGAGGAACTCGGCAGGATGGCGGGGGAGCAGGAGGTGGCGCTGCGCACGCTCGTCTCCAGCGGCCTGGTGCAGCCCTCCCGGGTCTCCAGCGACGAGTCGCGCGGCGCACTGGTGGACACGTACGACGACGACGAGCCCGGCGCGGACGACGGCGAGCTGGACCTGCGCACGCTCCTCGCCCCGCACGCCGGGTCCCGGGTGAGCTTCGCCGAGCCGGGCACCCCCGTACCGCTGCCCGTGCCCGCCGCGAAGGAGCTGGCGGCAGCCGTCGGCGCGGCCCTCGACAACGTACGCAAGCACGCCGGGGAAGGGGCCAGGGCCTGGATCCTGGTCGAGGACTGGGGCGACGAAGTGATAGTCACCGTCCGCGACGACGGCCCAGGCATCCCGGCGGGCCGCCTCGACCAGGCCGCTGGCGAGGGCCGGATGGGAGTGGCCCTGTCCATCCGCGGCCGGCTGCGCGACCTCGGCGGCAGCGCCGACCTGGTGTCCGTCCCCGGGCAGGGCACCGAAGTGGAACTGAAGGTACCCAGGGGCAGGACGGACAAGAAGTGAGCGAGCGAACCGACGTGAACAACCCGCAGCAGCCGCAGGAGCAGCGCGAGATCCGGGTGATGGTCGTCGACGACCACCCGATGTGGCGCGATGCGGTGGCCCGCGACCTGGCCGCCGCCGGCCTCGACGTGGTGGCCACCGCCGGCGACGGCCCCGAGGCGGTACGCCGGGCCCGCGCGGTCACCCCCGACGTCCTGGTCCTCGACCTCAACCTGCCCGGCATGCCGGGGGTGCAGGTCTGCAAGGAGCTGGTCGGCGCCAACCCGGCGCTGCGGGTCCTGGTCCTGTCGGCCAGCGGCGAGCACGCGGACGTGCTGGAGGCGGTGAAGTCCGGTGCGACCGGCTACCTGTTGAAGTCCGCGGGCGCCCAGGAGCTGATCGACGCCGTCCGCCGCACCGCGGCCGGGGACCCGGTCTTCACGCCGGGCCTGGCCGGCCTGGTGCTCGGCGAGTACCGGCGCCTGGCCACCGACCCCGTGCCGACCGCCTCGGACGAGCCGAAGGCGCCGCAGCTGACCGACCGCGAGACCGAGGTGCTGCGGCTGGTGGCCAAGGGGCTCTCGTACAAGCAGATCGCCGAGCGGCTGGTCATCTCCCACCGCACCGTGCAGAACCACGTCCAGAACACCCTGGGCAAGCTGCAGTTGCACAACCGTGTGGAGCTCGTCCGGTACGCGATAGAGGCCGGTCTCGACGACGCGTAAGCCCCGCTCGCACGGCCGTCGATCGTACTTACGTCCTCGTACGAGTGAACGGGCGTACGCAACGCCCCGCGATTCCACCGGAATTGCCCTTGCAGATCCCAAGTTGTGACCTGCGTCACCACTAGCGTGACCGTCATGGCGAAGGGAGATGCAATGAAGGTCGGAGTGCTGACGGGCGGCGGCGACTGCCCCGGGCTCAACGCGGTGATCAGGGCCGTCGTCCGCAAGGGCGAGCAGGAGTACGGCTGCGGGTTCGTCGGGTTCAAGGACGGCTGGCGGGGCGCGGTCGAGGGGCGGACCGTCCCCCTCGACATCCCCGCCGTCCGCGGCATCCTGCCCCGCGGCGGCACCATCCTCGGCTCCTCGCGCACCAACCCGTTCAAGACGGAGAACGGGGTGCGCGACATCAAGGAGAACCTGGCCAAGTACGAGGTGGATGCGCTCATCGCGATCGGCGGCGAGGACACCCTCGGGGTCGCCGCCCGCCTCCACGACGAGTACGGCATCCCCTGCGTCGGCGTGCCGAAGACCATCGACAACGACCTGTCGGCCACCGACTACACCTTCGGCTTCGACACCGCCGTCGGCATCGCGACCGAGGCCATCGACCGCCTGCACACCACGGCCGAATCGCACATGCGGGTCCTCGTCGTCGAGGTCATGGGCCGACACGCCGGCTGGATCGCCCTGCACTCGGGGCTCGCCGGCGGGGCCAACGTCATCCTCATCCCGGAACAGCGCTTCGACGTCGACCAGGTGTGCGCCTGGGTGACCTCCCGGTTCAAGGCGAGCTACGCGCCGATCGTCGTGGTCGCGGAAGGCGCGATGCCCAAGGACGGCGACATGGTGCTCAAGGACGCCACCAAGGACTCCTTCGGGCACGTCCGGCTGTCGGGCGTGGGCGAGTGGCTGGCCAAGGAGATCGAGGCGCGCACCGGCAAGGAGGCCCGCACGACGGTGCTCGGGCACATCCAGCGCGGCGGCACCCCCAGCGCCTTCGACCGCTGGCTGGCGACCCGGTTCGGGCTGCACGCGATCGACGCCGTGCACGACCGGGACTTCGGGAAGATGGTCGCGCTGAAGGGGACCGACATCGTCCGCGTGCCGATCGCGGACGCGACGGCGAAGCTGAAGACGGTCGACCCCGCCCTCTACGAGGAGGTCGGCGTCTTCTTCGGCTGAGCCGCCGGGCGTCGGCACGCCATGGGCCGTATCGTGACGAACGGCCCATGGTCCTACGTACGGGAGTGAACGTGGAAATCCTGGCGTTCGGCGTGCAGGCGGACGAGAAGCCGATGCTCGAAGCCGCGTTCGCAGGCGTGCACGAGGTGCGCTGCCTGGACGTCTTCCTCACCGAGGACACCGCCCCCATCGCCGCCGGGTACGAGGTCGTCTCCTCCAACGTCAACGCCGACCTGAAGGGGCGTGTGCTGCGGATCCTGGCCGCCGGCGGAACCCGGATGATCGCCCAGCGCTCCACCGGCTTCAACAACATCGACCTGGACGCCGCGCGGCAGCTCGGCCTGACGGTGAGCCGCGTCTCGTACTACTCGCCCTACTCCGTCGCCGAGTTCGCCTGGACCCTCGGGATGGCCGTGAACCGGAGCATCGTCAGGGCCGCGACACGGACCAGGGACTTCGACTTCCGCCTGAACGGGCTGATGGGCCGCGACATGCACGGCCGCACGGTCGGGGTGCTCGGCACCGGCAAGATCGGCGAGGCGTTCACCCGCATCGCACACGGCCACGGGATGCACCTGCTGGGCTGGGACGTGGCGCGCAACCCGGCCTGTGCGGAGCTCGGCATGAAGTACGTGGACAAGGAGGAGCTGTTCGCCTCCGCGGACCTGATCAGCCTGCACGTGCCGCTGCTGGAGTCCACGCGCCACCTCGTCGACGCGGCGGCACTGCGGCTGATGAAGGACGACGCGATCCTGGTGAACTCCAGCCGCGGGGGCCTCGTCGACACCGAAGCCCTGGTCGCGGAGCTCCGCGCCGGACGCTTCAGGGGGGTCGGCCTGGACGTGTACGAGGCGGAGGCCGGGGTCTTCTTCATGGACCGCTCCCTGGAGACCGTCGAGGACGACACCCTGGCCCGGCTGGTCACCTTCCCCCACGTCGTGGTCACCTCCCACCAGGCCTACTACACCACCGACGCGGTGAGCCAGATCGTCGGCACCACAGCCGCCAACGTGGCCGACTACCTCGCGGGCCGCCGCTCCGAGAACACCCTCGTCCCGGACCCGCCGCAGGCCCCCTAGCCCCCGGATTTCGGATCCCGTTCACCTGGCGGACGCCTGGCGCGGACGGGTCGGGCCTACATTCCTCGCGTGGACTTCCCCGAGATCATCCGCTGGATCTTCGCCGGCCTGATTCCGCTGGCCGTGGCCGGCCTGGTACGGGAGTTCCGGCGACTGCGCCGGACGGAGCCCACCGGCCGGCCCGCCCGCCGGTGGGACATCGCGGACCAGTGCGCCGGGCTGGTGACCGTCGTCGGCGGCGCACTCGGCAGCATCCACCTCTTCGAGGCCGGCCTGGCCCTGACCGGCGTGGTGCTCGGCGCCAAGGCCGCCCGCCGGGCCCCGGCCCTTCGCCGCCGCAGTACGGCGGAGCGGGCGGACGCGTGACCGGCGGCCCCGGCCCGCCCGTCCGCTGGGAGCCGGGGCCGGCCGCGACCGGCAGGGCGGGCCGCCGTAGCGCGGCTACACCGCTGCTGCCCGCACCCCCGTCACCAGCCCCCGCAGCAGGTCCGCGCCGCGCAGGGTGAGGACCGACTCCGGATGGAACTGGACCCCCGCGAAACCCCCGGCCGGGGAGCGCAGGGCGTGGACCTCCCCCGTGGACCGGTCCCGGGCCACCTCCACCCCACGGGCGGTCAGCCCGGCGGCCAACGGGTCGTCGCAGTACGCGGTGTACGTGTTGTAGAAGCCGACCACCTCCTCGGCGCCGAACAGCTCGATCCGGGTCTGCGCGCCCTGCGCCGGCTCCGCCTTGCGGACCAGCGGCAGGCCCAGCTCGGCGGCGAGCAGCTCGTGACCGAGGCACACCCCCAGCAGGCCGTGGCGGTGCCCGGCCAACAGCTCGGCGGTCAGCCCGCGCAGCAGCCGCATCTTCGGGTCGGCCGGGTCCGCCGGATCGCCCGGGCCGGGCCCCAGCACGATCGGCCCCTCCCAGCCCAGGGCCGCCTCCCGCAGCCCCGGCTCGTCGAAGCGCCGTACGGTCACCTCCAGTCCGGCCACCCGCAGCACGTGCGCCAGCATCGCCGTGAAGGTGTCCTCACCGTCCACCACCAGCGCGTGGCCCGCCGGAGAGGCCGGCCGCTCCTGCATCCGCAACCAGAAGGGGGCCAGGTCGGCCCGCCGGGCGGCGAGGGCCGCCTGCACCCGCGGGTCGTCCGCCAGCCGCGCCCCGACCGAGGCCGGCGGGGGTGCGGCCGGCCGCACCCCGAGCGCCGCCAGCACACCCGCCGCCTTCGCGTGCGTCTCCGCGACCTCGCCCGCCGGATCGGAGTGCCGGACCAGCGTGGCGCCCACCGGCACCCGCAGCCGCCCGTCCCGGGCGATGTCGGCCGTGCGGATCAGGATGGGCGAGTCGAGCGTCTGCGACCCCGCGGCGTCCAGGCCCAGCAGGGCCAGTGCGCCCGCGTAATAGCCGCGACCACCGCTTTCGTACCGCTCGATCACCCGGCAGGCGTTCTCCACCGGCGAGCCCGTGACCGTCGCCGCGAACATCGTCTCCCGCAGCACTTCCCGCACATCGAGCGAGGAGCGTCCGCGCAGTTCGTACTCGGTGTGCGTGAGGTGGGACATCTCCTTGAGCCGCGGTCCGACGACCACCCCGCCCCGGTCCCCGACCGTGCACATCATCTTCAGTTCCTCGTCGACCACCATCGACAGCTCCTCGGTCTCCTTGCGGTCGCCGAGGAAGGCGAGGAGCGACTCGACGGTCGGTCCCGCGGCAGGGTGGCGGTACGTCCCGCTGATCGGGTTCATCACGACCGTGCCCCCGGCCATCCGGACGTGGACCTCGGGGCTCGCCCCGACCAGCGTGCGCCCGCCCGTGTGGACGACGTACGTCCAGTACGCGCCCCGCTCGCCCTCCAGCAGCCGGCGGAACAGCGCGAGCGCGTCCGCCGGGCCGAAGCCGTCGATCCGGCCCTCGAAGGTGCGCCGGATGACGAAGTTCGCGCCCTCGCCCCGTCCGATCTCGTCCCGGATCACCCGCTCCACCGTGTGCGCGTAAGCCTCGTCGGAGACGTCGAAGCCGCCGCCCTCGACCCGCACCGCGTGCGCCGGCAGCGCGGCCAGCGCCTCGGCGAGCGGGATCTCGTGCACCTCCTCGGCGACCAGCGCACTCAGCGGCGTGCCGTCGTCGCGCACGTCGAAGCCGCGCTCCCGGATCTGCCGGAAGGGCACGAGCGCGAGGGTGGGCAGCGGGCCGACGGGCAGGTCGGCGAGGCGCTCGGCCTCGTGGACCGCGCCGAGGAGGACCTCGACGGTGTCGTGGTCGCGGCCGGGGGTCCGCCGGCGCAGCAGGGCGAACGGCGGGCAGGAGTCGTCGAGCAGCCGGCCCAGCGGGCCGGGTACGTCAGGGCGGTGCGGTCGGCTGGTGTCCATGGGCGGAGCGTCCTTCCGTCGGGGGAGGAGCGGCTCTCGCTGCCGGCGCCGAGGCCGGGTACGGGAGAAGGCCGCCCCTCGGGGCGGCCTTCGCGTCGTGCGTGTCTTCAGGTACGCGCAGGAAGTGGGCCGCCGGGAGCGGGCCACCACCAGTTCTGGTTCGTGTGCGCGTACATGCGGTCCACCATAGCCCAGAGCGCCGCCGCGGCCCCGGATGCGTCCCGACCCCCGTGCTGAACCATGGATTCCGTTCCTCTGGGGGTCCACGGCCTTCGAGAAAACCGTCTCACGTTGTGGGCGCGGGGCCGGATGCCACCCGTAACGCCGTAATGTGTACGAGGTGACCGTGAACGCTGAAAACCAAGCCCCCGCCGCCAAGGCGACCTGGCGAGACCTTCCCGCGGCGCAGCAGCCTTCGTACCCCGATGCCGAGGCTCTGCGCGCTGTCGTCGCGGACCTCGAGTCGTATCCTCCGCTCGTTTTCGCGGGCGAGTGCGACCAGCTGCGTGCCCGTCTGGGAGCCGTCGCCAAGGGCGAGGCGTTCCTGCTCCAGGGTGGCGACTGCGCCGAGGCCTTTGACGGTGTCTCCGCCGACCACATCCGAGCCAAGCTCAAGACCCTGCTCCAGATGAGCGCCGTCCTGACGTACGCGGCCTCCGTGCCGGTCGTCAAGGTCGGCCGCATCGCCGGCCAGTACTCCAAGCCGCGTTCCAAGGACACCGAGACCCGCGACGGCGTCACCCTGCCGACCTACCGCGGCGACTCCGTCAACGGCTTCGCCTTCACCGAAGAGGCCCGCGTCCCGGACCCCGAGCGGCTGAAGCGCATGTACAACGCCTCCGCCTCCACGCTCAACCTGGTGCGCGCCTTCACCACCGGCGGTTACGCCGACCTGCGCCAGGTGCACGCCTGGAACCAGGACTTCGTGAAGTCCTCCCCGTCCGGTCAGCGGTACGAGCAGCTGGCCCGGGAGATCGACAACGCGCTGAACTTCATGAAGGCCTGCGGCACCGACCCGGCCGAATTCAAGGCGGTCGAGTTCTACGCCTCCCACGAGGCGCTGCTGCTCGACTACGAGGGCGCGCTGACCCGCACCGACTCGCGCACCGGCAAGCTGTACGACACCTCCGGCCACATGGTCTGGATCGGTGAGCGCACCCGCCAGCTGGACCACGCGCACATCGAGTTCTGCTCGCAGATCGCCAACCCGATCGGCATCAAGCTCGGCCCCACCACCACGGTGGACGAGGCGCTGACGTACATCGACCGCCTGGACCCCGAGCGCGAGCCGGGCCGACTGACGTTCGTCGTCCGCATGGGCGCCGACAAGGTCCGCGACAAGCTCCCCGAGCTGGTCGAGAAGGTCACCGCCTCCGGCGCGATCGTCGGCTGGGTCACCGACCCGATGCACGGCAACACCTTCGAGGCGGCCTCGGGCCACAAGACGCGCCGCTTCGACGACGTCCTCGACGAGGTCAAGGGCTTCTTCGAGGTCCACAAGGGCCTCGGCACCCACCCGGGTGGCATCCACGTCGAGCTCACCGGTGACGACGTCACCGAGTGCGTGGGCGGCGGCGACGAGATCTTCGTCGACGACCTGCACCAGCGCTACGAGACGGCCTGTGACCCGCGGCTCAACCGCAGCCAGTCGCTGGACCTGGCGTTCCTGGTCGCGGAGCTCTACCGCGACTAGTCGTCGCGATCAGTAGGTGTGTTCCTACGACAGTGGGGCGCGGATCGATGTGATCCGCGCCCCACTGTCGTACCCAGGGCTTTTAGGTCACCCTAACTTTGGGTACGGTTAGGTAAGCCTCACCGAATAGGGGATGGCTCTCCGTACCACTCAGCGCCTGGAGGTGAACCGCGTGTACGTCTGCTCTTGCTTCGGGATCACCGACAAGCAGGTCAAGGAACACGCGGCTGCCGGGGCCTGCACGCCCCGCCAGATCGCCTCGGCCACCAAGGCCGGCACCGACTGCGGCTCCTGCGTCCGCACCATCCAGGGCATCCTCGGCCGCGGGGCGTGCCCGCGCAGGGAGCTGCTGGAGAAGGGCGACGCGGTGTCCGTGCTCGCCGCCGACACGGTTCCGGCGCGCTCGCCCGAGCTGGCGGAAGTGGCCTGAAAAGCGGGGCTGCCGGCCCCGAACCGGCACGGAACCTGCCCGGAGCAGGTCCGCCGCAGGGTCAGCTCGGCTGCTCGATGAGCTGCGCGATGTAGAGCGCCTCGCCCAGGGACTCGATGAGTTCCAGCTGGGTGTCGAGGTAGTCGATGTGGTGCTCCTCGTCCTCCAGGATCTCCTCGAAGAGACGGGCCGACGTGATGTCGCCCTTCCCGCGCATGACCTCGATACCCCGCTTCAGCCGGTCGATGGCCTCGACCTCGACCTGGCGGTCCGCCTGGAACATCTCGGTGATCGTCTGCCCGACGCGCACGTGGAAGAGACGCTGGTAGTTCGGCAGACCGTCGAGCATCAGGATGCGCTCGGTGATCTTGTCCGCGTGCTTCATCTCGTCGATGGACTCTTCACGCGTGTACTTGGCGAGCTTGGTCCAGCCCTTGTTGTCCTGGATGCGGTAGTGCAGCCAGTACTGGTTGATGGCCGTCAGCTCGCCGGTCAGCTGCTCGTTCAGAAACTCAAGGACCTCGGGGTCGCCCTGCATCGCAGAGGCTCCTTCCAGGCAATGTCAGCTATGTGACGGGGCAGTTGCGCGCATCCTTGCACCGCCGCTGAGGGCCGTCCAGTAAGTGCCTCCTTAGTGGGAGTTACCGCGACTTGCCCGAATCGGCCCAGAGCTGGTCATGACCACCCTGCCCAGTCTGTCACCATGGAGTCATGGGTCAGCCGGAAAGCCGGGAATCTCCGGGAGCAGAGCAGCTGGAGCTTCCGCCGGGGCAGCGGCTGCAGAAGGGCTGGCCCGTCACCCACTACGGTCCCGTGCCCAAGTTCAAGCCGGACCGCTGGGAGTTCCGCGTCTTCGGCGCGACCGCCGACGGCGACAAGCACTGCTGGAACCACGAGGAGTTCACGGCCCTGCCGTTCGCCTCCGTCGTGGCCGACCTGCACTGCGTCACGAAGTTCAGCATGCAGGGCGCCGAATGGGGCGGTGTGCTCGCCCGCGACGTGCTTGCCCTGGCGCCGCCCGCACCGCAGGTCACGCACGTGATGGTGTGGGCGGAGTACGGCTTCAGCTCCAACCTGCGGCTGGCCGACTTCGCCTCCGACCGGACCGTCTTCGCCACCCACGAGGGCGGCGAACTGCTCACCGCCGAGCACGGTTTCCCGGTCCGGCTCGTGGTCCCGCACCTGTACGCCTGGAAGGGCCCCAAGTGGGTCCGCGGCATCGAGTACATGACCGCCGACCGCCGCGGCTTCTGGGAGGAGCGCGGCTACCACAACATCGGCGACCCCTGGCGCGAGCAGCGCTACTCGTATCAGGAGGAGCCGGGGGAGGGCCCCGAACTCTAGAGGGCGAGAGTCACCCGGACGGCCGTACGCGGACCGGCCCCCGCGGCGAGGGGCACCCCTCGGGGACAGCCGATCACTGCAAGCCTCGCAGCTCCTTCAGCAGCGCCACGTCCGCGGCATGCCCTTCCTTGCCGCCCGGCGTCTCGATGATCAGCGGTACGCCGTCCATCGCCGGGTGCGTGCACAGCTCGGCGAAGGCGTCCCGGCCGATGTGGCCCTGGCCGATGTTCGCGTGTCGGTCCTTGTGCGCGCCCACACCCTCCTTGGAGTCGTTGGCGTGGACCAGCTTCAGCCGGCCCTCGCCCACGGTGTCCACCAACAGGTCCAGCGTCACCTTCGTCCCGCCCGGCTCCGCCAGATCGTGACCGGCCGCGAAGATGTGGCAGGTGTCCAGGCAGATCCCCAGCTTCGGATGGTGGTCCAGCGCATCGAAGTACGGTCCGAAGTCCTCGGCGAGCGAGCACAGCGAGGAACCCTGCCCCGCAGTCGACTCCAGCAGCAGGAACGGATCGTCGTCGTGCGCCAGCTCGTCCAGCAGCGGCAGCATGTGCTCCCTGACCTGCGCGTACGCCACCTCCCGCGGGCGGCCGCCGGTCGCCGAGCCGGTATGGACGACCACCCCGAGCGCCCCGATCCGCCGGGCTCGGCGCAGCGAGTGGCGCAGTGACTCCACCGACCTCTCCACGGTGGCCGCGGTGTGCGAGCCGAAGTTGATCAGATACGGCGCGTGCACGTATGCCGGGATGCCCTCCCGCGCACACTCCTCGCGGAACCGCTCGTCCTGCGCCGGATTGCCGACCGGCGTGGCCCAGCCGCGCGGGTTGGCGACGAAGACCTGGACGGCCTCGGCGCCGATCTCCCGGGCGTACGTCAGCCCGACGGAGGCGAGACCGCCCGCGACGGGGACGTGCCCGCCCACTGGATTGCGTACCACGTGCGCTTACAGTCCCTTGGTCCGGATGGTGATCGTGAGGCCCTCGGCGGCGGTCTGCCCCGGCAGCACCGACTGCGCGTCCACGGTCCTGCTGAAGGAGATCAACGGTCGGTCCACCTTCACCTTGAAGCCGGCGGCCTCCAGGGTCCGGCGGGCCGAGTCCACGTCCTGGCCGATCACGTTCGGGACCGGCAGTTGGCGCGGGCCCTTGGACACCGTCAGCGTGACCGTGTCCCCGGCCGCCGCCTGGGTGCCGGCACCGATCGACTGGTTGGCGACCGTACCCGGATCCGACGGCGCGTTGACCTGCTCGGGAGCCGTCGCGACCTTGAGCCCCAGACCCTCCAGGGTGGCCTTCGCCTGCTCGAAGGGCAGACCCGTCACACCCGGTACCGGCACCGGCCGGCCCTTGCTGACGACGAACGAGACCGCCGTGTCGGGCGCCCGCTTCTCGCCGCCCGCCGGGTTGGTGCTGATCACCGAGCCCTGGGCGACGTCCTGGCTGAAGGCCTGCGTGACGACGCCGGGGGCCAGCCCGGTCCTGGCCAGCTCCTCCTTGGCCTCCTCCAGGGGCCTGCCCTTCAGGTTGGGCACGGACACGACCTCGGGGCCGCGGGAGATCGTGATGGTCACCGCGCCGTTGCCGCGGATCCGCCGGCCGCCGGCAGGGTCGGTGTCCATCACCGTCCCGCGCTCGAAGGCGTCGCTGAACTTCCGCTCGACCCCCTTCACGCCGAGACCGGCTTCGGACAGCTGGGAACGGGCCTGCGCCTCGGTCTTGCCGAGCAGGTTGGGGACCTTGGTGAACTGGCCGGAATTGATGTACCAGACGCCCGTACCGATGCCCAGCGCCAACAGGACGCCGACGACCACCAGCAGCACGCCGCGGCGCGGCCGCGCGGCGGGCGCCGACCGCCGCCCGGGCGGAGCCGGCTCGTCCAACGGGGGCGTCTCGAACCGGGAGGTGAGGTTCACGGGCTGCGCGGCCACCGGGCGCGGGATCACGCCGGTGCGGTCCTCGGCGGACGACCGCTCGACGGCATGCGCCTGCGGCGGTACGGCGTCCAGCTCGGCGTCGGTGAGCTCGGCGCGGGCCTCGCGGGTGAGGCCGAACAGGGCGGCGGCGTCGTAGGGGCGCAGGTCCGGGTTGCGGGCGGTGGCGGACGCCACGAGCCCGTCGAGACCGACGGACAGCCCGGGTACCACGGCCGACGGCGGCGGGACGTCCTCGTGCAGGTGCTGGTAGAGCACCTGGGCGGGGGAGTCGCCGAGGTGGGGCTTGGAACCGGTGAGCATTTCGTAGAGGACGACACCGCAGGCGTAGACGTCCGCGCGGGTGTCGGCGATGCCGTTCTCGATCTGCTCGGGAGCCAGGTAGGAGACGGTGCCGAGGACCGAGCCGGTGGTGTTGGTCACGGAGTCCACGGACCGCACCAGCCCGAAGTCGGCCACCTTGACCCTGCCGTCGTCACCGATCAGGACGTTCTCGGGCTTCATGTCACGGTGCACGAAGCCGGCCCGGTGGGCGGCGCCGAGGGCGGCGAGGACCGGTTCGAGGATGTCGAGGGCCGCCCGCGGCTGGAGCGCGCCGCGCTCGCGCAGCACGTCGCGCAGGGTGCAGCCGGAGACGTACTCCATCGCCAGGTACACGTACGGCCCGTCCGTGCCCTGGTCGAACACGGCGACCACGTTGGGGTGCGCGAGCCGCGCCACGGACTTCGCCTCGCGGATGAACCGGTCGACGAATGCGGCGTCGGAGGCGAGCGCCGGATGCATGACCTTCAGGGCGAGGATCCGGTCCAGGCGGGTGTCGACGGCCCGGTAGACCGTGGCCATGCCGCCGGCCGCGATGCGGGCATCGATGCGGTAGCGGCCGTCGAGCACGCGCCCGACGAGGGGGTCTTCCAGGGTCGTATCCACCCGCCGATTCTACGAGCCGACGCCGGTACCCCGGCGGGGGCGGGTCTCCTTGCAGCGCAGCTGTGACGTGGAGAGGGGGCGGGGCGGGGCCTCCAACCCCTCGGCACCCCCGCACCGACCCGGTGGCTGCCCACCCGCCCGAACCGCCAGTGACCAGCGCGTTCGGGCCACAAGATGCTGTGGTGGGGTGGGTTGAGCCCCCGGCCCGCGCCCGTCAGAAGGCCGGGCGCTCCGGGTCGAGGGTCGCGCGGCCTTCCGTGGGGGAGGAGGCCTCGGCGAAGCGGCGCTGGGGGATGCGGCCCGCCCGGAAGGCGAGGCGGCCCGCCGAGACGGCGTCCCGCATGGCGGACGCCATCAGGACCGGCTCCTGGGCCCGGGTCACGGCCGAGGCCAACATCACCGCGGCGCAGCCCAGTTCCATCGCCAGGGCGGCGTCGGAGGCGGTGCCCGCGCCCGCGTCGAGGATGACCGGGACCGAGGCCCGTTCCGTGATGAGCTCGAAGTTGTGCGGGTTGCGGATGCCCATGCCGGATCCGATGGGGGAGCCGAGCGGCATGATCGCCGCGCAGCCCACGTCCTCCAGCTTGCGGGCGAGCACCGGGTCGTCGTTGGTGTACGGGAGGACGGTGAAGCCCTCGTCCACCAGGACCTCGGCGGCGTCCAGCAGCTCGATGCCGTCGGGCAGGAGCGTCCGCTCGTCCGCGACCACCTCCAGCTTGATCCAGTCGGTGCCGAGGGCCTCCCGCGCGAGCCGGGCCGTGAGCACGGCCTCGCCGGCGGTGAAGCAGCCGGCCGTGTTCGGCAGGACCGAGATGCCGAGCTTGGTGAGGACGGAGAGGACCGAGCCCTGCACCGTCGGGTCGAGGCGGCGCATGGCCACGGTGGTCAGTTCGGTGCCGGACGCGACCAGGGCGCGTTCGAGCACGTCCAGGCTCGGGGCGCCACCCGTGCCCATGATCAGGCGGGAGGAGAAGGTCCGGTCGCCCAGTGTGAAGAGGTCGTCGGCCATGCCGGTCAGCCTCCCTGGACCGCGGTGAGGATCTCCACGCGGTCGCCGTCGCCCACGCGGGTGTCCGGCCACTGCCCGCGGGGGACGACGGTCTCGTTGAGTGCGGCGGCAACACCGGAGGGGGCCGCGGTCAGGGTGGCGACGACGGCGTCGAGCGTGGTGCCGGCCGCGACCTCGCGCGGCTCGCCGTTGACGGAGATGGTCATGCGTACGACTCCTGACGTGCGGCGGAGAAGCGGCGGGGGGTGAAGGGCCGCGCGATCTCGGGCAGTTCGCCGGTGACCAGCAGCTCGGCCAGCACCTCGCCGGTGAGCGGGGTCAGCAGCACCCCGTTGCGGTAGTGCCCGGTGGCCAGGTGCAGGCTGGGCAGGTCGGTGGGGCCCAGCAGCGGGGCGTTGTCGGGCGAACCGGGGCGCAGTCCCGCCCGGGTCTCGGTCAGCGGGAGCTCGGTGATGCCGGGGACCAGTTCGTGGGCGTCGCGCAGGAGTTCGTAGACCCCGCCCGCGGTGACGGTGGTGTCCCAGCCGAGTTCCTCGCTGGTGGCGCCGATGACGAGCTCGCCGTTCTCGCGGGGCACGAGGTAGACGTGGCTGCCGCGCACGACCGCCCGTACGGTGCGGGAGAGGAACGGCGCGTACGCGGGGGGTACGGCGAGGCGCAGCACCTGCCCCTTGACGGGCCGTACAGGGGGCAGTACCTCGGCGGGTACGCCCGACAGCCTGCCGCTGAGCGAGCCCGCGGCCAGGACCACCTGGTCGGCGTGCAGCTCCGTGCCGTCGTCGAGGGCGGCGCCGGTCGCCCGGTCCGCGGTGGTGAGGAGCCGCTCTGCGGCAGCCCGGCGGATCGTCACTCCGGCGCCTTCGCAGGCGGCCAGCAGGGCGGCGGCGAGCCGGCGCGGGTCGACCTGGTGGTCGCCGTCGACACGCAGGCCGCCGCGTACGCCGGGGGCGAGCATGGGCTCCAGGCGGCGGCACTCGCGGCCGGTGAGCCATTCGGACTTCAGGCCGCAGCGGCGTTGGAGGGCGTGGAGTTCGCGCAGGTGGAGGCGGTCGTCGGCGTCGAGGGCGACGGCGAGGGTGCCGCAGGCGCGGTAGCCGATGTCCATGCCGCCGCTGGCGGCGGCGAGCTCGGCGGCGAACCGCGGATAGCGTTCGGAGGAGGCGAGGCCGAGGCCGAGGAGGGCTTCCTCGCCGTAGTGGAGTTCGGTGACGGGGGCGAGCATGCCGGCCGCGACCTGGGCGGCGCCGCCGCCGGGTGCCGGGTCGGCGAGTACGGTGACCAGTCCGCGCTCCGCGGCCCGCCAGGCGGTGACGAGGCCGATGATCCCGCCTCCGATGACGAGGACGTCGGATCCCCGGCCGGTTCCCTTTCGAGATGAGTGCATGGGCGTCCAGCCCCTCCCTTCGCCGGCATGACCCGGATCAGGTTCGTACGGTCGGAGGCCGGCCAGCCTCCCTCTCAGCCCGGTGCGCCGGACTCCCGCGATAGGTACGGTGGCCAGACTATCCCGGCGGTGGACGGCGGGTAAGGCGGCACCTATTCCTGACGGGACGTCAGGTGATTAGGGTGGCCGCGTGAGCGAGCAGACGGAACAGAATCAGCGCGGCGTCGTGATCGCCGGCGCCGGAATGGCCGGGGTGCAGACCGCGGTCGCCCTGCGCGAACAGGGCTTCACGGGCCCCGTGACCCTGCTGGGAGCCGAACCCCACCAGCCCTACGACCGGCCCCCGCTGTCCAAGGCGGTGCTGCTCGGCAAGGCCGAGGACTCCGCCTTCGACGTGGACTTCGAAGGCCTGGGCATCAAGCTCCGCCTCGGGACGGAGGTCACCGGGCTGCGGGCCGCCGACCGCGAACTGGACACCGAGGCGGGGCCGGTCCCGTACGAGGTCCTCGTCCTGGCGACCGGCGCGCAGCCGCTGACCCTGCCCGGCGCCGAGGGCGTCCCGGGCGTCCACCTGCTGCGCACGCTGGACGACGCGGCGCGGCTGCGCCCGGTCCTGGCGGCCGCGTCCCGCGTCGTGGTCGTCGGCGCGGGCTGGATCGGCGCCGAGTTCGCCACCGCCGCCCGGGAGGCCGGCTGCGCGGTGACCGTCGTCGAGGCCGCGGACCGGGTCCTGGCGGGCGCCCTGCCCGCCGAGGTCGCCGAGCCGATGGCGCGCTGGTACGGGCAGGCCGGCGCCGAGCTGATCACCGGCGCGAAGGTGGCCGGGGTCGCGGAGGGGCGGGTCCTCCTGGCGGACGGGCGCGCCCTGCCCGCCGACGCGGTGGTCGTGGGGATCGGTGCCCGGCCCGCCACCGGGTGGCTGGCCGGGTCCGGCGTGGAACGCGGCGCCGACGGCTCGGTCACCGCCGATGCGCACCTGCTGACCTCCCTGCCTGGGGTGTACGCCGTCGGCGACTGCGCCTCCTTCCCGTCCGGGCGGTTCGGGGCGCGGCTGCTCGTGCACCACTGGGACAACGCGCTCCAGGGGCCGAGGACGGTCGCGGCGAACATCCTGGCCGGGGAGCCCACAGCGGTCTACGACCCGGTGCCGTACTTCTGGTCCGAGCAGTTCGGGCGCTTCGTGCAGTACGCCGGCCACCACGGCGGGGCCGGCACCCCGGTGTGGCGCGGCGACCCGGCCGAGGAGACCTGGTCGGTGTGCTGGCTGCGCGACGGCGCCCTGGCCGCGGTCCTCGCGGTCGGCCGCCCCCGCGACCTGGCGCAGGGCCGCAAGCTGATCGAGACGGGCGCCCCGATGGACCCGGCCAAGGTCGCCGACCCGGGCACGCCGCTGAAATCGGCCACCGCGTAGTCGGCGGAGCGGGAGGTCACGGCGGGGGCGCGCCACGGACGGGCCGCCCGGGTACCGGCTGTCGGTGGGAGGTGGCAGGCTTGGCCTGTGACCGAGATTGACGCAAAGATCGATTCCCTCGTCCCCGACTGGCTGTACCTCCCCGACATCGCGGAGATGCTCGACGTCGAGGTGACGCGGGTCCGCCAGATGGTCAAGGAAGGGCAGCTCATCGCCGTGCGCCGGGGCGAGAACCGGGCCCTGCAGGTTCCGGCCCCCTTCATCGACGGCGACAAGGTGGTCAAGGGCCTCGTCGGCCTGCTGACCGTCCTGCGCGACGACGGCTTCTCCGACGAGGAGATCCTGGAGTGGCTCTTCACCGCAGACCCGACCCTGCCCGGCACCCCCGCCCAGGCGCTGAGCGAGAATCGCGGCACGGAGGTGAAGCGCCGCGCTCAGGCGCTCGCCCTCTGACCTGATCCGCAGTAGCTCCACCGCGGTGTACGGGCCCGCGCCCGTACACCGCCTCCATCACGGGGGGTACACCCATGCAGCTGTCCGATGCCCGGCTCTACCTGTGCACGGACGCCCGCAAGCGCCAGGGTGACCTTCCCGAGTTCCTCGAGGCGGTCCTGGCCGGGGGTGTGGACATCGTCCAGCTCCGCGACAAGGGCATGGAGGCGGGCGAGGAGCTCGAACACCTCCAGGTGTTCGCCGAGGCCGCGCGCCGCCACGGCAAGCTCCTCGCCGTGAACGACCGCGCCGACGTCGCCCACGCCATCGGCTCCGACGTCCTGCACCTGGGGCAGGGCGACATCCCGGTGCCCGCGGCCCGCGCCATCCTCGGCGGGCAGGTGCTGATCGGCCGCTCCTGCCACGCGGAGGACGAGGTCGCCGCGGCCGCCGCCGAACCTGGCGTGGACTACTTCTGCACCGGGCCCTGCTGGCCCACACCCACCAAGCCGGGCCGCCACGCCCCCGGCCTGGACCTGGTCCGCTACGCGGCCTCCCTGCGGCAGGACCGGCCCTGGTTCGCCATCGGCGGCATCGACGCCGCGAACCTGGACGAGGTGCTGGACGCCGGCGCCACCCGCGTCGTGGTCGTCCGCGCGCTCACCGAGGCCTCCGACCCCGGGGCCGCCGCCGCGGACCTCGCCAAGCGGGTCCGGGCCCGCCAAGGCTGAGCCCCGGCCCACGGCCGGGCCGCTCGACCGGCGCTCCTGTCCCGCCCGGGTCCCGTCCGCCCGGACAGCCGGTGGCATTCCGCGCCGCCATAGCCCGTATGAGCCCCTTCCGGCCAGAGGCGCGGCCGCAGGTGTCCAAAAACGTGTCCAAAAGGCGGACGCCGCTTCGGGGAGCGCCGGGGCGCGTCTAACCTGCCCACATGGCCTCTGGTACCGCTTCCACCTGGTCGGACCGCGCACACACGGTCCGCGACCTCCTCGCGTCCGGGCGCTCGTACTCCTTCGAGTTCTGGGCCCCGAAGACCGAGAAGGGCGAACGCAACCTCTGGAACGCCCTGCGCAGGGTCGAGGCGGTATCCCCGAGCTTCGTCTCCGTGACCTACGGAGCCGGCGGCTCCACCCGCGGCGGTACCGTCAAGGCCACCCAGGAGATCGCGGCGGACACCACGCTGACCCCGGTCGCGCACCTGACCGCCGTGGACCACTCCATCGCCGAGCTGCGCCACGTCATCGGCCAGTTCGCCGACGCCGGGATCCGCAACATGCTGGCCCTGCGCGGCGACCCGCCGGGCGACCCGATGGCCGAGTGGGTGGCCCACCCCGACGGCGTGCACTATGCGGCCGACCTGGTGCGGCTGCTCAAGGAGTCGGGGGACTTCTGCGTCGGTGTCGCGGCCTTCCCCGAGATGCACCCCCGCTCGACGGACTGGGATACGGACATCCGGCACTTCGTGGACAAGTGCCGCGCCGGAGCCGACTATGCGATCACCCAGATGTTCTTCGATCCGGAGAATTATCTGCGGCTCCGCGACAGCGTCGAAAAAGCCGACTGTGACACCCCGATCATCCCAGAGGTCATGCCTGTTGTGGGTATCAAGCAGCTCGACCGACTGCCCCAGCTGAGCACCGCGGTCTTCCCCGCGGACGTGAAAGAGCGCATGCTCGCCGTCAAGGACGACCCGGCCGCTGTACGCTCCATTGGCATCGAGTTCGCCACGGAGTTCTGCGCGCGGCTGCTGTCCGAGGGTGTACCGGGACTGCACTTCATCACGCTGAACAACTCCACGGCGACTCTCGAGATCTACGAGAACCTGGGCCTGCATCAGCGGGCTTGACCGGCCGCACCCGTGTGGCGGCCGTACCGAGAGGGGCCTTGCATGGGTATGACGGTCCTCTACATCGCGTTCGGAATCGTCGCGTTGTGGCTGCTTGCCGAGGTACTGATGCAGTACAAGGCCCGGCTCCGCTGGCGCCTGCTCGCCTTCGCCGGCTTCCTCGGCGTGGTCGCCGGCGTGATACTGCCCTCGGTGCCGGTCATCGGCGCCGGCGCGGCCGCGTTCGCCGTGGGCCAGACCCTGGTGACGCTCTCCTTCCGCAAGGGCTTCGTCGCCGGCTGGGCGCTGCGCCGCGGCGGGGAGCCCGTACGGCAGGCCAGACGCCGCAAGACAGGGACCGCCACGCCGGAACCGGCGCTCCAGGTCACCGCCCTCGAGTACGGCGACGCGGACGGGGCCCCGGCCGAGCGGCAGTTCCAGGCCGCGGCCGAAGAGGTCTACAGCCCGCAGCCGGTGCCCGAGGACACCGGGTCCTACGGCATACAGAGTTTCGCGACGCCGGCCCCCGAGGTCGACCAGACGGCGGCCTTCGCCTCGCCGTTCACCACCGCCGAGCAGGACGCCCACCAGTACGCGGCGTACTACGACCAGCACAACCAGGGCGGTTACGACTACTCCGGCGGCTACCCGGCGGGCGACCAGCAGCAGGTCTACGCCGCCTACTCGGACCCCTACATCGGCACCGGCGGCGCCGTCGTCCCGCCCCAGCCGTACGACTACACGCCGTACGCCGACTACGGCCAGCAGCAGTACTCCACGGACACCCCGCCCGGCGGCGTCTGGGTCCCGCAGCAGCGGTCCACCGACGGAGCCGGCCAGCCCTACCCCGCGGACGGGCAGGGCGAGCCGCCGCAGCAGTACCCGTACCCGCAGCAGGGCGAGTACGAGCAGTACCGCTACTGAGCCGGCCGGGGCCGCGGACGGTTCACCGGGAGCCGCGGAAGCCCGCGCCCTCCACGATGAGCCCGGCCACGAGGGCCCCGGTCATCCCGGCGTGCGCCAGCCCGCCGCCGGGATGCGCCCAGCCGCCCGCCAGGTACAAGCCGGGCACGGCCGTCGTGTTGGCCGGATACAGCAGCCCGCCCCCCGCACCCGCGAGAGCGGGCGGGGGCACCGCGCCGCCCAGCGCGCCGGTCGCCGCCTCGACGTCGGCCGGGGTGCGCACCTCCTGCCACAACAGCCTCTCCCGCAGGCCCTGTACGGCCTCCTCCGCGAGGTTCAGCAGTTCCCCGGGCTCCGAGGTCCCCGGGCCGTGCACGGCGCTCACGGTGACCGCCTCGTGCTCCGCGTCGGGCCGTGTGGCGGGATCGTCCGGCCGCATGACGGTGACCTGAGCGCCGGCGGCGTGCACGAGCGTGCGGTGGACGGTTCCCGCGGGGCGGGCGCCGCGCAGCGCGAGCAGCAGTGTGATCCGGCCGGGCACGTCGTCGCCACGGGCGGGCACGGCCCCCGCGGGCCACGGCAGCGAGCCGGCCGGCAGCCTCCGCGGGTCGATCCCGCAGACGACGGAGTCGGCCTCCACCTCGGTGCCGTCGGCCAGCAGCAGGCCCGCCGCCCGGCCGCCCCGGACCAGCACCTCCCGCACGTCCGCCCCGAACACGAACGAGACCTTCCGCTCCAGGCAGCGCTCGTACACGGCGGTGGCCAGCGCCCGCATTCCGCCGCGCACGTACCAACTGCCGAAGGTCTGCTCCATGTACGCCAGCACGGCCGCCGAGCCGGGAGCGGTGGCCGGGTCGAGGCCGTATCCGCGGACCACGCCGGTCAGGACCTCCGCGAGCGGACCGCCCAGCTCCCGGCCGGCCACCTCGGCGAGGGTCGGGCTGCGGCGGCGCAACAGGCCGCTGCGCCGCAGCGCCGGGTAGGGGTCGCCGCCCAGCGTCTGCCGGGCGTCGCCGCGCAGTGGTTCCTCCAGCAGCGGGCGGCGGGTGGCGTCCCAGGCGTCCCGGGCCCGGCCCAGCACCGCGTTCCAGCGCTCGCCGGCGCCCTGGCCGAAGGCGCCCTCGAGGGCCGCGGCGACACCGCCGTGCGAGGCGCCGGGGAGGGTGACGTCGATGCCGTGGCCGGGCAGGACATGCCGGACGGCCGGGTCCACCTGCGCCATGTCGACGCAGTCCTCCAGCGACCGCTTGCCGGTCTTGACGAAGAGGTCGCGGTACACGGCGGGCAGGTGCAGCAGCCCGGGACCGGTGTCGAAGGCGAAGCCCTCCCGCTCGTACCGGCCCACGGCCCCGCCGTAGGTCCCGCCACGCTCGTACACCGTCACCCGGTGCCCCGCCACGGCCAGCCGGGCCGCCGTCGCCATCGCGCCCATCCCGGCGCCGATCACCGCAATTCGTGCCATGCGGCCGAGCCTATGACCCCGTACGGGCGCTCGCGCTCAGCGGGGTGGCGCCCCGGTGGCCTCGCGCGCCTCGGCGGCCAGCCGCTTCTCCTCGCGGCGCTGGGCGCGACGGCGCAGAAAGCGGCGGATCCTGCTCCAGAGGAACACCACGATGGCCAGTCCGACGACCAGCAGGGAGCCGGCGATGATCGCGGCGGGCACGGGGTAGAAGATCGCGAGCGTGACGAGGCCCGCCACGCCGAGGTCCTCGGCGATGCTCATCGCCACGTTGGTGAACGGCTCGGGCGAGGTGTTGATCGCCATCCGGGTGCCGGCCTTCACGAAGTGGCTGGCCAGCGCCGTGGTGCCGCCGACCGCCCCGGCGGTGAGGTCGGAGAGCGAGCCGCTCTGCCCGGCCAGCAGGGCGCCGATCACCGCCCCCGCCACCGGGCGGACGACGGTGTGGACGCCGTCCCATATCGAGTCGACGTACGGGATCTTGTCGGCGACGGCCTCGCAGAGGAAGAGCACGGCGGCGGCGATCAGCACGTCCGTGCGCTGAAGCGCCGCGGGGACCTCGTCGGACAGGCCGGTACGGCCGAAGACGCCGAGCAGGAGGACCACGGCGTAGGCGTTGATCCCGCTGGCCCAGCCGCTGGTGAAGACCAGGGGGAGCACACTCATCGGATCATCATGCCGTACGGCGGCATCCGCGGGCCGGAGGTCCGCACAGAACAGTGAGGGGACGGTCGCACGGCGGCGGCCATCCCCTCACTCACGTGTTCCGCGGGCTACTGCCCCTGCTCGTCACGGCGGCGCTGCCACCGGTCCTCGATGCGGTTCATCATCGACCGACGCTGCCGGTTGTGGCCGCGGGCCGAACCACCGGTATTTCCGGAGACGGGCTGCTCGCCGGGCTTGGGTGCCTTGCGCCAACCGGTGACCACGAGGACCGTACATCCCAGCATGACGAGGAAGCCCACCACGCTGATCCACAGCACGTTCGGAATGATCACACCGGTCATGAGGAGCGCGATACCCACCACAATGCCTGCGACTGCCTGGTAGACCCGTCGCCGGGTGTACGTACGCAGACCGCTTCCCTCAAGCGCTGTCGCGAACTTGGGGTCTTCGGCGTACAGCGCTCGCTCCATCTGCTCGAGCATTCGCTGCTCGTGCTCCGAGAGCGGCACGGGAGTCCTCCTCATCCGTCGGTCGCGGGGGTAGCGACCAGGGGTCCCCTTCAGGATAGGCGGGGAATCGCCCCCGTGACACCCGCCCTCAACGCACGTTCCAAAATGACAAAGCACACAAAGACAGAGCCGGTAAAGCCACTGCGTGAAAACCGTACCGCCGCGGGAGCGGTCACTGAGGCCGTTATTCCCCAATGGCCCGTTCGCCATGCCGGTCACTGCTCCCGATCATACGGGGCCGACCGGCCGAACGGAGGGTGGGCAGCAGACTCGGTGCGGGCCGGAGCAGCAGTTCAGGCCTGCTTCTCGCCCAGGACGTGCAGCTGCGTGGCCACCGCGTGGAAGGCGGGCAGCTCCGCCGCGGCCTCCTCCAGACGCAGCAGCGCCTCCACCGCGCCCGGCTCGGTGTCCACCAGGACGCCCGGAACGAGGTCGGCGAAGATCCGCACGCCGTGCACCGCGCCGACCGCCAGGCCGGCGTCGCCGACCAGCCCGGAGAGCTGTTCGCCGGTGAAGCGGCGCGGTACCGGGTCGCCGGAGCCCCACCGGCCGGCGGGGTCGGTGAGCGCGGTACGGGCCTCCGTGAAGTGCCCGGCCAGCGCACGGGCGAGCACGGCCCCGCCGAGGCCGGCGGCCAGCAGGCTGAGCGTGCCGCCGGGACGCAGGGCCGCCGCCACGTTGGCCACGCCCTCGGCCGGGTCGTCCACGTACTCCAGCACGCCGTGGCAGAGCACGACGTCGTACGCGCCCTGCTCGACCACGTCCAACAGGCCCTGGGCGTCGCCCTGGACGCCGCGGACGAGGTCGGCGACGCCGGCCTCCGACACCCGGCGCTCCAGCCCGAACAGTGCGTTCGGGCTGGGGTCGACCACGGTGACCCGGTGGCCCAGGTGAGCCACCGGCACGGCGAACTTGCCGGTGCCGCCGCCGGTGTCGAGCACGTCCAGCACATCCCGTCCGGTCGCCTTCACCCGGCGGTCGAGCGCCTCCTTGAGGACCTCCCACACCACAGCGGTGCGGAGGGAGGCACGGGGGCGGGAAGTGTCCGACACGGCTGATGTCTCCTCGGCGAGGGAAGGGTGAGCGGTCCGTGCCCCACCCTATTGCCTTCGGCAGCCGGGCAGGTCATCCCGCGTCCGGACGCTCCGGCCGCGGCTGCGGCGAGGTCTGCGCCGGGCTCTGGGGCAGGGTTTGGGCGGGCACCCGGAGGGCGAGCATCCGCTCCACCAGGCGCAGGAACATCGAAGCGGCGCGCAGCAGGTCGTCCGCGTCCCGGGCGCTGGCGGCGTCCGGTATCCCCGCCTCGGCCCGGGCCCGGCGGGCGGCGCCGGAGGCGAAGAGCGCGCTCCACTCGGCCAGCTCCGGCGCCAGCTCCGGCAGCACCTCCCACGCGCTGCGGATCCGGGGCCGCCGCCGCGGGTTCGCCGGCTCGGGGCGTGCACGCGCCGCGAGCACGGCCGCGGCGGTGCGCAGCGCGGAGAGGTGGGCCGTGGCGTAGCGCTCGTTGGGCCGGGTCAGCCGGGCGGCTTCGACGAGGCCGCTGCGGGCCTTGGCGAGGAGCTCGAGGGCGGCTGGAGGAGCCGCCGACTTGCGCAGGACGGGGTGGACAGGGGACGGGGACGGTGTGGCCATGACGAACCTCCTGTCGATGCGTTGACCCCATCGTGACGGGCTCCACTGACAATCGCCCTGACCTGCATGTTTTCCGTCATATGCACTGCAACTGCCCCCTCCTGCGCACCTGGTGCGGAATGAGGTGGTAGTTTTTGAACTGACCGGTCAGTTCAAAAAGAAGGGGGATGGCGTGGACAGCCCGCACGGCGCGGCCGTCAAGGCCGAGGACTTCGGACTCAGGGGACCGCGCGGCTGGGCCTTCCGGGGGATCGGCCTCGACGCGGCGCCCGGCTCGCTCATCGCGCTCGAAGGCCCCTCCGGCACCGGCCGGACCTGCCTGCTCCTGGCCCTCACCGGGCGGATGAAGCCCACCGAGGGCCACGCCGAGATCGGACGCCACCGGCTGCCGAAGAAGATGGCCGCGGTCCGCCGGATCGCCGCCCTCGGCCCGGTCCCCGGGGTCAACGACCTCGACCAGTCCCTCACCGTCGCCGAACAGCTGCGCGAGGGCGCCCTGCTCCAGCGCCACTACGGCGCCCCGATCCGCTCCCTGCTGCGGCCCCGGGCCGAGCGCCGCGCCACCGCCGCCGCCCGGATCGAGGCCGCCCTGGACGCCGCCGGGCTGGACCTCGCCACGCTGCCCAAGGGCGAGCGCACCACCGTCCGGGACCTGGAACGCCTGGAGTCCGTACGGCTGTCCGTCGCGATCGCCCTGCTCGGCTCCCCGAGGCTGCTGGCCCTCGACGACCTCGACATCAAGCTCGCGGACACCGAACGCACCGAGGTCTGGGCCCTGCTCCGCTCGATCGCCGCCCGGGGGATCACCGTCCTCGCGGTGTGCAGCGAAGCCCCCGCCGACGCCGTGGTCCTGCGGACCGTCCCGAAGGAGGAGGGCGGCGCTCCCGGAGCGGCGCAGTCGAACGGTGCCACCGGCACTCCGACGGTCACGTGGGGGACCCGGGCGAAGGGCGGCGCCGAGGCCGGCCGGGACGCGGACGCGGACCCGGACACCGACACGGCCGTCAAGGCGGAACCGGCGGTGAAGGCGGAAGCGGAACCGGCCGTGGAGAAGGACTCCGGCGGGCGCGGGGACGCCGCGTCCGACGTCGAGAGGGCGTCGAAGGCCGAGAAGGCCGAGAAGGCCGCGAAGGAAGAGAAGGCCGAAAAGGCCGAAAAGGCCGAGAAGGCCGAGAAGGCCGACGGCGACACCGGCGACAACGACGACGACAACGACGACACGAAGGGGGCGGACGATGCGCTCGCCGAAGCTGGCCGCGCTTGAGCTGAAGCGGTTCGGGCGGGGGAAGCTGCCCCGGGCCGCGCTCGTCGCGCTGCTCCTGCTGCCGCTGCTCTACGGAGCCCTGTACCTCTGGTCCTTCTGGGACCCGTACAGCCGCCTCGACAGGGTGCCCGTGGCACTCGTCAACTCCGACCGGGGCGCCACCGTCGACGGCAAGCACCTGGACGCGGGCGGTGAGATCACCAAGAAGCTCCGCGACAGCAAGACCTTCGACTGGCGGGAGGTGAGCGCCGAGAAGGCGGCCAAGGGCCTGGAGGACGGTACGTACTACCTGACCCTGACCATGCCGGCCGACTTCAGCGAGAAGATCGCCTCCAGCTCGGGCGACGACCCCGCCACGGGAGCCCTCCAGGTCCGCACCAACGACGCCAACAACTACGTCGTCGGCTCGATCTCCCGCTCCGTCTTCTCCGAGGTCCGCTCGGCGGCGTCCGCCAACGCCTCCCGCGGTTTCCTCGACAAGATCTTCGTCAGCTTCTCCGACCTGCACGACAAGACCGCCGAGGCCGCCGACGGTGCCGACAAGCTCAAGGACGGGGCGGGCAAGGCCCAGGAGGGCGCCAAGGAGCTCGCCGACGGCCTCGACACCGCCGGGGAGAAGAGCGGCGAGCTCAACAGCGGCCTGAAGAAGCTCAACGCGGCCGCCGCCAAGCTGGAGACCGGCACGCGGGACGTCGCGAACGGCACCCAGGCCGTCGCCGACAAGGTCAACGGCGCCGCCGACAAGGCCCGCCCGTTCGTCAAGGACCCCAAGAGCCTCGCGGCCACCGCCGAGCTGGTCGCCGACAGCGCGAAGGTGGTCAACAACCACCTCGACAAGTTCGTGGAGAAGGCCCCGGCCGCCGCGGCCGCCGCCAAGCGGGCCTCGACCGGCGCCGACGCCTACTACACCAAGCACTGCGTCACCCCCGGCGCCGAACCGCACCTCGCCTCCTGCCCCGACCTGAAGAAGGTCCGGGACGACACGGCCGAGGCCGCCGAACTCAGCGGCGACGTCAGCACCCTGGCCAAGAACGCGGGCGGGGACGTGGCCAGGCTCCGCACCCAGCTGACCGACCTGGAGAACAAGGCCCGCGAGCTCGCCGACAAGGCCCCCCACCTCGCGAGCGACCTCGACGCGGCCGTCGCCAAGATCAACGCCCTCAACACCGGCGCCCACAAGGTCGCCACCGGCATGTCCCAGCTGCACACCGGCCTCGGCACCGCCACCACCGGCTCCGGCGCCCTCACCGACGGCGTCGGCAAGCTCGGCGACGGCGCCCACCGCCTCGACGGCGGCATGTACAAGCTCGTCGACGGCACCGGCGAGCTCGCCGGCGGCCTGCACGAGGGCGTGGGCAAGATCCCCGACTACGACCAGCAGCAGCGGGACGCCCGCACCGAGGTCATGGCCGACCCGATCAAGCTCGCCAACCAGTCCCTGCACAAGGCGCCCAACTACGGCACCGGCTTCGCGCCCTACTTCATCCCGCTGTCCCTCTGGGTCGGTGCGATGGTCGCGTACATGCTGATCGCCCCGATGAACAAGCGGGCCCTGTCCGCGGGCGCCTCGCCCTGGCGGATCGCCCTCGCCGGCTGGCTGCCCGTCATGGGTATCGGCGCCGCCCAGGTCACCCTGCTGATGTCCGTGCTCCACTGGGCCCCGGACCTCGGCCTCAAGATGGCCAACCCGGTCCTCACCATCGCCTTCCTGCTGCTGGTCACCGGCTGCTTCGCGGCTATCATCCAGTGGCTCAACGCCAAGTTCGGCGCGGCCGGGCGGATCCTCGTCCTCGCCGTCCTCATGCTCCAGCTGACCTCGGCCGGCGGCACCTACCCCGTCCAGACCAGCCCGGACTTCTTCAACGCCGTCCACCCGTACCTGCCGATGTCGTACGTGGTGGAGAGCCTGCGCCGCCTCATCACCGGCGGCGACCTCACCCCGGTCTGGCAGGGCAGCCTGGTCCTGGTGGCCTTCACGGTCGGAGCCCTCGCCCTGACCGCGCTCGCCGCCCGGGGCAAGCAGGTGTGGACCATGGACCGGCTGCACCCCGAACTGAGCCTGTAGGGATGTTTTGACCTGTGACAATCAGCGCCATGGACAGCAGCAGCACCGGTACGGGTACCGGCGGGGGCCGTCGTGCGGCCACCCGGCAGAAGCTCTACGAAGCGGCCGTCACGCTGATCGCCGAGAAGGGCTTCTCCGCGACCACGGTCGATGAGATCGCCGAGCGGGCGGGCGTGGCGAAAGGCACGGTCTACTACAACTTCGCGAGCAAGAACGAGCTGTTCGAAGAGCTGCTGCGGCACGGCGTCGGCCTGCTGACGGCGTCGCTGCGGACGGCCGCGGAGGAGACCGAGGCGCGCGGCGGCAGCCGGGTCGAGGCGCTCGACGCGATGATCCGGGCGGGCCTGGTCTTCATCGACCGCTACCCGGCCTTCACCCAGCTGTACGTCGCCGAGCTGTGGCGGACCAACCGCACCTGGCAGTCCACCCTGATGGTGGTCCGCCAGGAGGCGGTGGCCGTCGTGGAGAAGGTGCTGCGCGAGGGCGTGGAACGCGGGGAGCTCAGCTCCGAGATCGACGTCCAGCTCACCGCGGCCGCGCTGGTGGGCATGGTGCTCGTGGCCGCCCTGGACTGGCAGTCCTTCCAGCGGGAGCGTTCCCTCGACGACGTGCACTCGGCGCTGTCGCTGCTGCTGCGCGGCCGGGTCAGCGGAAACCGCTGACCCGCGCGGTGCCCCCCGGTCGGCGGTGCCGCGCGGGCGCGGCAGCCCGTACAACTGGTGGGGCCCGCCGCGGCCCCTGAGTATCCGTACCTAGGCGCGGAAATGAGTAGGCACGCGGATGGGCTCCCACCTGCGCGGACGCCAGACTGGGAGCCACGGACAGGAGACCCGGTCCGCACCGCCGACACGGGGCTGCGGAGCGGACCGGTCACCTCCGCCGGAACCGGGAGGAGCTACGGGGGACCCGGTGGGTGAAGCGCGGACGCGGCGGGGCCCGGGGGGATCGGGCCTCGCCGCGTTCTCGCGTCCGCGGGTTCGGCGGTTGTCACGGCGGCGCGCCGCCACAGCCTGTACTCCGCCCCGGTTCCGCGCCTCGAACGCCGGCCTGGCCGGATGAGCCCCTCGGCCGGGGCCCGGTGCCTGCTGTCAGCCGCGGCCCCGGAGCGGGAGGCGGAGGCGGAGGGCCGTCAGGCGGGCCGAGGCCGCCGACGCCAGGACCGACCAGCGGGCCGAGACCGCCCAGGAGAGCCGGGCCGCCGAGCGCGGCAGCAGCAGAGCGCGCAGCCGGGCCGGGCGGCCCGCCGCGGCCAGCAGGCCCGCCCGGGCCGCCAACACGTCGTCCGTCAGGCCCGCGTACGGGACCTCCGCGCCCGGCGGCGCGTACAGGGCCCGCTCCACCGCACCCGCCACCCGGTGCACCGCCGCGGCGGCGTCCGGCTCCAGGCCGCCCGCGTCCACGACCCGGCTCGCCGCCCGGCGCGGCGACAGCGCCTCGTCCGGGGCCACGCCCACATCCCATGCGGCGTCGCCCAGTTCACGCCACGCTGCCAGGACCTCCCCGGTCCCCAGACGGCGCGCCCGCAGCCGGCTGCGCCACAGCAGCGGGAGCAGGGGCAGGCCCAGCACCGCGACCACGACCGCCGCCCAGCCGAGGACGGCCGCCGGCGACGGCCCCTCGTCGTGGGCCGCGCTCTGCTGCGGGGCGGTCGGCCCGCACTCGCCGAGCTTCTTCATCTCCGGCGGGCACTCGGCTGACGCCGAGGGCGCCGGCGCCGGCTGCACCGCGCCCTGCGAGGGCAGCGGCGCGGGCGCGGACGGCTGGGCCGCCGGGGCCTGCGGCCGGGAGTAGTCCGGCACGTTGAGGCCCGACCGGGGCGTCGGCTCGAAGCGGGTCCAGCCCACGCCCTGGAAGTACAGCTCGGGCCAGGCGTGCGCGTCCCGCATCGACACGTTCACGATCCCGTCCGACTGCTTCTCCCCGGGGGTGAAACCGACCGCGACCCGGGCCGGGATACCCAGCGTGCGGGACATCGCCGCCATCGAGAACGCAAAGTGTATGCAGAAGCCCTCCTTGTCGGCGAGGAACCGGGCCACGGCCTGCGGCCCCGTGCCCGAGGCGGTCTGCGTGTCGTAGCGGAACCCACCGCTCACGGCGAAGAAGTCCTGGAGCTTCACCGCGCGCGAGTAGTCGTCCTTCGCCCCCTGCGTCACCTGGCGGGCCGTGTCGGCGACCACCGGCGGCAGGTTGTCCGGGACCTTCGTGTACTCCTCCCGGATCGCAGGGTCCGGCGCCGAGGCCTTCTGGAGCTGCTGCGCGGTCGGTTTCAGCAGCAGGCTGCGCACCTTGTAGTCGGCGCCCTGGACGGTCTGGTATTTGTCCCGGGCCAACTGGTCGCCGACCAGGGTCCGGCCGACCGGCTCGAACCGCCACTTCCCTCCGATCTCCACCGCGGTGGCCGGGTAGGGCATGGGGAGGTAGCGCTGGGTGTAGCCGTCCGACGCCGTGATGTTCGTGGTCACCTCGGTCGAGCCCTGGCGTACCTGGTCACCGAGACCGGGCGGGACCGGCATCTGCTGGGGCACGTCGGTCAGGGCCCGGCCGGACGCCTCCCACCTGACGCCGTTGAACTCGTCGAGGGCCAGGATGCGCAGGTACTGCTCGCTCTGCTCAGGGCTGTCCGTCCGGTACCGCAGGACCACACGGTTGTCCTGCGCGTTCAGATTGCTCTGCAGGGAGACCAGCGGGTTGACCGCCGAGATCGTACCGCCGGAGCCGCCGGCACCCTCGCCGTCCTTCGGAGTGCCCAGCAGGCCGTCGTCGAGGGCGGGCAGCGCCGTCGGCACCACCAGCGCAAGGCCCAGGGCCATGGCGCCGATCCGCCGGCCGAACCGCACCGGGGCCGTCGCCTGGACGCTGCCGCTGATGCCGGAGTCGGCCGCTCCGCGCCCGCGCGGCGCCGAGCCGAAGACCCGCCCCCACTGGGCGAGCCGGTCGCGGCCCTCGGAGAGCAGCAGCATCAGGTATCCGCAGCCCGCCAGCAGGAAGGAGAACCAGGAGGCCTCCCCGCCGCCCGACAGGCCCGCGGCGACCGAGTACAGCGCGAGCAGCGGCAGTCCGGCCGCGGCCGCCGTGCGCGCGGTCACCGCCAGCAGGTCCACCAGCAGGCCGATCAGGAGGACCCCGGACACCAGCAGCAGCTGGATGCCGTCCGTCAGCGGGGCCGGTATCGCGTACTCGCCGACGTCGTGGACGCCCTGTGCGAACAGCGAGCCGAAGTCCGTCACGAAGTAGGCCAGCGGGCCGCTGCCGGTGGACTCGACCTTGCCTGCGAAGAGCAGCGCGAGCAGCAGCAACGACACCAGCAGCTGCGCGGCCACGGTCAGCGACCGCGCCAGCGGCACCCGCCGGGCCCCCGCCCCCACCGCGCTCTGCACGGTGAGCAGCAGCGCGGCCTGGAGCAGCCAGGCCTGCGATTCCACCAGCGGGCTCAGCGACCACGAGGTGAGCAGCGTCGCGAGTGCCGCGAACACCGTCAGTTTCGCCCGTCCGCTCATTCCCGGCCTCCGCTCGTTCCCGTACCGACGCGCGCGGTTCCGGCCTGCCGCCACAGCTCGCCGAAGGCGACCCCCGGGGTGGCGGCCAGCGCCGTCCAGCCCGCGTCACGCAGCCGGCGCAGCCGCTCCTGGAGGGGGACCACGTCGTGTCCGGGCTCGGGCCGTCCGCCCCAGGCCCCGGTGTCCAGTACGAAGGCCACCGCGCCCGAGGTGCGCTGGCGCATCCTGGCCGCCAGTTCGGTCTGTACGTCGTCCAGGTCGCCGAAGAAGGCGATGAGGAGCCCGTCGCCGCCGCCTTCGCCGTAGCCGCCGCCGCGCACCGCGTCGTAGGCCCGGGAGAGCCCGGCGCCGTCGGAGTGCCCGACCACGGCGAGGGTGTCCATCATCAGGCCGGCGGCCTCCGCGGAGTCCTGCCCGCCGGCGGCGAACCCGCCGCCGCCCTCGCCGGGCACCGCGTTTCCGGTGTCGGTGAGCAGCCGTGCGGAGAAGCCCTGCTCCAGGACGTGCACGAGGCTGGAGGCGGCCGCGGAGACGGCCCATTCGAACGCGGAGTCGGGGCCCGCGCCGTCGAAGGCGAGGCGGCGGGTGTCGAGCAGGACGGTGGCCCGGCTGCGCTGGGGCTGTTCCTCACGGCGGACCATCAGCTCGCCGTAGCGGGCGGTGGAGCGCCAGTGCACGCGGCGCAGGTCGTCGCCGCGCCGGTAGCTGCGGGGGATCACGTCGTCGTCGCCGGCCAGTGCCAGGGAGCGGCGGCTGCCGTCGCCGTAGCCGTTGGACTCGCCGGTCAGCCGGACCGGGGGCAGCGGTTCGGTGCGCGGTATGACGGTGAGGGTGTCGTAGGCGCTGAAGGAGCGGGTCAGCTCGACCAGCCCGAAGGGGTCGGTCAGCCGCATCTGCAGCGGGCCCAGCGGGTAGCGGCCGCGCAGGTCGGAGCGGACCCGGTAGGACACCTCGCGGCGGCCGCCGGGCTCGACCCGGTCCAGGACGAACCGCGGTCGCGGGCCCAGGACGTAGGGCACCCGGTCCTGGAGCATCAGCAGGCCGGTGGGCAGCCGGGAGACGTTGTCCATGCGCAGCTGTACCCGGGCCTCGGCTCCCGCGGGCACCCGCCCGGGGGTCAGCCGGCGGCTGCCGGAGACCCGGTAGCGGGTGCGGTGCAGGGCGTAGACGCAGATCAGCGGCAGGAGGGCGAGGAGCAGGCCGACGCGCAGCAGCGCGCCCTGGCCGAGGACGTAGGCGCAGGCGGACGCGGCGATCCCGGCGGCGACGAACGAGCGGCCGCGGGTGGTAAGCCCGGACAGCGAGGCGCGCAGTCCGCCGCCGTCTCCCGGGCCGCCGGCGCCGCGTGGGGCACCGGCGCCCATCAGAAGCTCCGGGCGCCGGCGCCGGGCGGCATCTCGCCGCGGGCGTGCGCGGCCGGGACGGGGGTGCGCTGGAGGATCTCGCCGACGACCTGCTCGGAGGTGCGCCGGTTCAGCTGGGCCTGTGCGGTGGGCAGCAGACGGTGCGCGAGGACCGGTGCGGCCAGCGACTGGACGTCGTCGGGCAGGACGTAGTCCCGGCCGGCGAGCGCGGCGGAGGCCTTCACGGCGCGCAGGAGGTGCAGGGTGGCCCGGGGTGAGGCGCCGAGCCGCAGGTCGGGGTGGCTGCGGGTGGCGGAGACCAGGTCGACGACGTAGCGCCGGACGGGCTCGGCGACGTAGACCTCGCGCACGGCCTCTATCAGCTTGACGATGTCGTGGGCGTGCGCGACGGACTGGAGGTCGTCGAGCGGGTTGATCGCGCCGTGCACGTCGAGCATCTGGAGCTCGGCCTCGGGGCTGGGGTAGCCGACGGAGACGCGGGCCATGAACCGGTCGCGCTGGGCTTCGGGCAGCGGGTAGGTGCCCTCCATCTCCACCGGGTTCTGGGTGGCGACGACCATGAAGGGGCTCGGCAGCGTGTAGGTGGTGCCGTCGATGGTGACCTGGCGCTCCTCCATCGACTCCAGCAGCGCCGACTGGGTCTTCGGCGAGGCGCGGTTGATCTCGTCGCCGATGACGATCTGCGCGAAGATCGCGCCCGGCTTGAACTCGAACTCGCGGCGCTGCTGGTCGTAGATGCTGACGCCCGTGATGTCGGAGGGCAGCAGGTCCGGCGTGAACTGGATGCGCTGCACCGAGCAGTCGATGGACTTGGCCAGCGTCTTCGCGAGCATCGTCTTGCCCACGCCGGGAACGTCCTCGATCAACAGGTGTCCCTCGGCGAGGAGCACGGTCAGCGCGAGGCGGACGACCTCGGGCTTGCCCTCGATCACGCTCTCGACCGACAGGCGGACCCGCTCCGCCGTGCTGGTCAGATCCGCGAGGCTCGCTCTGTCGTCATACGTCGTCACCTGGTTCTCCTCGGCCCATTTCTCAGGGCCGACGCCCTTGGCGCATGACCGGCCCACCCCGAAACACGGACACCGGACCCGGGGTTTCCCGGGGGGTGTCTTCCCGCATTCTTGACGGCGGCACGGCCTTGTGTCACTCAGGAGCTGGGATCGATCTCCCGGAGGAGCCCGGTGTGCACGTCGAAGACGAAGCCTCGCACATCGTCCTTGTGGGGCAGGAACGGGTTGGTGCGCACGCGCTGCATGGACTGTCGGACGTCCTGGTCGACGTCGCGGAAGGCCTCGACGGCCCAGGCGGGGCGCTGGCCGACCTCGTCCTCCAGCTCGTGGCGGAAGTCCTCGGTCAGACGTTCCAGACCGCAGCCGGTGTGGTGGATGAGTATCACCGTGCGGGTGCCGAGGGCCCGCTGGCTGATGGTGAGGGAGCGGATGGTGTCGTCGGTGACCACGCCGCCCGCGTTGCGGATGGTGTGGCAGTCGCCGAGCTCCAGGCCGAGTGCGGCGTGCAGGTCGAGGCGGGCGTCCATGCAGGCCACGATGGCCACGTGGAGGACCGGGCGGGCGTCCATGCCGGGGTCGGTGAACTTGGCGGCGTAGCGCTGGTTCGCCTCGACCAGCCGGTCGGTGACTGATCCGCCGACGGATGCCTCGGGTGCGGAGTCTGCAGGCAGGGATGCGGAAGTCGTCATGGGTACGACGTTAGTGGTCACGGGCGGCGCCGTCCGGGCGTGAGGTTGGACAAAGAACGTCAACGGGGCTTGTTGTGAGCTAACCCACAGGGGTGGGCGGGGGGCGGCCGTCCGGGTGGTTCCGCAGCATTCGCGGCTTCGGTCCGAGAGCCGCGTACGGCGCGCGGGCCGGTTCGTTGACCGCGGCGACCGTTGCACTAAAGTGACGCGAACCGGCCGGAGCCCGGCCCTGACCGGCCGCCCGGCCACCAGTGAAGACTCCGCGTGCGCGGCGCGTACGTACGGCCCGGCCCTCTTCCGCTCACCGGCCGGGGGAGCGGGCGGTGCGTACGCCTGCCGCGCCGTTATCTGAGAGGGCGCTTTGACTAGCGAGTCCCGACATGTCCCGGTGATGCTCCAGCGGTGCCTGGACCTGTTGGCCCCGGCGCTGGAGAGGCCCGGGGCCGTCGTCGTCGACTGCACCCTCGGCCTCGGCGGCCACAGCGAGGCCCTGCTGACCCGTTTCCCCGAGGCGCGCCTGATCGGCCTCGACCGCGACAAGGAGGCCCTGCGGCTCTCCGGCGAACGGCTCGCCCCCTTCGGCGACCGGGCCACCCTCGTCCACGCGATCTACGCGGACCTCGCCGAGGTGCTCGACGGGCTGGGCCTTGCGACGGTCCAGGGCATCCTCTTCGACCTGGGCGTCTCCTCCATGCAGCTGGACGAGGCCGACCGCGGGTTCGCGTACGCGCAGGACGCGCCGCTGGACATGCGCATGGACCAGACGACGGGCATCAGCGCCGCCGAGGTCCTCAACACCTACGCCCCGGGCGAGCTCGTGCGGATCCTGCGCCAGTACGGCGAGGAGAAGCAGGCCAAGCGGATCGTGTCCGCGATCGTCCGCGAGCGCGAGAAGGCCCCCTTCAGCAACAGCGCCCGACTGGTGGAGCTCATCCGCGACGCCCTGCCCCAGGCCGCCAAGCGCACCGGCGGCAACCCGGCGAAGCGCACCTTCCAGGCGCTGCGGATCGAGGTCAACGGCGAGCTCTCCGGCCTGGAACGGGCCATCCCGGCGGCGGTGGACCGCATCGCGGTCGGCGGCCGGATCGCGGTGCTCTCGTACCACTCGCTGGAGGACCGCCTGGTCAAGCAGGTCTTCTCGGCCGGAGCGGCCTCCACCGCCCCGCCCGGGCTGCCGGTGGTGCCCGAGAAGTACCAGCCGAAGCTCAAACTGCTCACGCGCGGCGCGGAGCTGCCGACCGAGGAGGAGATCGCCGAGAACCGGCGGGCCGCCCCGGCGAGGTTGCGGGGGGTCGAACGCATCCGGGAGGCGCAACTGTGACCAAGGCCGGGAAGGTCGCCACGCTGACCCGCGGGCAGGCGGCCCGCATCGGGCGGGCCCTCGGGTCCGGCCCGGCCCGGCCGCGGCCCGGCGGGCAGGCGGCGCGGATGCCGTTCGTCCTGCTGGTCGTGGCCCTGCTCGCAGGCGGCCTGATCAGCCTGCTGCTGCTGAACTCGGCCCTCAACGAGGGCTCCTTCCAGCTGACCCGGCTGAAGAAGGAGACCACCGCCCTCACCGACGAGGAGCAGGCCCTCCAGCGCGACGTGGACGCCTATTCGGCCCCCGACGCCCTCCAGCGCCGCGCTCGGGAACTGGGCCTGGTCCCGGGCGGCAGCCCCGTCTTCATCGGCCCGGACGGCAAGGTCTCCGGCAGCGTCTCGGTGGCCGAGGCACCGCCGTCGCCGACCCCGACCGTCCCGGCCCCGCCGCCGGCCGGACCGGGACAGTCCCCGGCCCCTGCCGCGCCGAACCAGTCCGTCCCCCCGGGTGCCCCGGTGGCGCCCGGCCCGACACCGCAGCCCAACCAGCCTGCTGGAAGGTGACGTCGTGACGCGGATTCCCGCGGGGGGCCACCCCACCCCGCCCCTGCCCCGGCCACCGCTGGGAGGTGCCCCCGCCGCCCGGGGCCCTGCCCGGGCCCGCGCCACCCGCGCGTGCCCCGTGTCCGGCACCCCGGGCCCGTACGCCGGGCTCCACCAAGCACCGGCCCGCCCAGCGCCGCGGCCCGGCCGGGCCGCGGCCCCGGCCGGCGGCCACCGCGCCGACGGGGGAACCCGTCCCGCCGCGCCGCGGACGGTGGCCGCGTGAGCCCGCCGGAGCCGCCGCGGCGGCGGGTGCCCGGGCCGGCCAGGTCGTCCCGGCCCGGCGACCGGGCCCGGGCCACCGCCCGCCCGGCCTCCCGCCCGGCGACCCGCCGCCCCGCCGGCCCCCGCAAGCCGCACACCATCCGGCTCGGCAGCCCCCGGCCCCGCCTGCGCCTGGTCGGCGTCGGCCTCACCCTGGTCATGCTCGCCTTCGTCGTCCGGCTGCTCCAGGTGCAGGCCGTCGACGCCTCGTCCTTCTCCGCCGCGGCGTCCAAGAACCGCTACACCAACGTCAAACTGGCCGCCGAACGGGGCGAGATCACCGACCGCAAGGGCGTGGCCCTCGCGACCAGCGTCGACGCGTACGACATCACCGCAGACCCGAAGATGTTCACCCCGCAGGACAGCAAGGCCCCGGACGCCCCCGAGCAGGCCGCGGCTCTCCTCGCACCCATCCTCGGCAAGGACGCCAAGGAGCTCACGGAGAAGCTCAAGACGAGGAACAGCCGGTACGTGGTCCTCGCCCAGCGCCAGACCCCGCAGGTCTGGAACCAGATCAAGGACCTCAAGCGGGTCTTCTCCGAGAAGGCGAGCGCCGACAAGAAGAACAACGCTCCCGGCGCCAACGTCCTGGCCGGCGTGTTCAAGGAGGACAGCAGCAAGCGCGTGTATCCCGGCGGGGACCTCGCCGCCGGGATACTGGGCTACGTCAACGCCGAGGGCAAGGGCGCCGGCGGGCTGGAGTCCGCCCTCGACAAGAAGCTGGCCGGCAAGGACGGCGAGATCACCTACGCCCAGTCCGGCGGCCGCAAGGTCCCCACCGCCGGCTCCAGCGAGAAGCCCGCCGTCCCCGGTGACGACATCGAGCTGACCATCGACCGGGACATCCAGTGGGCGGCGGAGAGCGCCATCGCCGAGCAGGTGCAGAAGTCCGAGGCCGACCGCGGCTACGTCATCGTCCAGGACACCCGCACCGGCGAGGTGCTGGCCATGGCCAACGCACCCGGCTTCGACCCCAACGACCTGACCCGGGCCAGCTCCGCCGCCATGGGCAACGCCGCCCTCCAGGACGTGTACGAGCCCGGCTCCACCGCCAAGGTGATGTCGATGGCGGCCGTCCTGGAGGAGAAGAAGGCGACCCCGGACACCCGCGTCGAGGTGCCCAACCGCCTCCACCGCGGCGACCGGCTGTTCAAGGACGACATCGACCACCCGACCTGGTACCTGACCCTCAACGGCGTCCTCGCCAAGTCCTCCAACATCGGCACCATCCTGGCCACCGGCCAGCTCGGTCCGACCCAGCCCGAGGCCAACAGGGTCCTGCACTCCTACCTGACCAAGTTCGGCATCGGCCGGCCCACCGGCCTGAACTACCCGGGCGAGTCCCGCGGCATCCTCGCCGAGCCGCAGGCCTGGTCCACCTCCCAGCAGTACACGATCCCTTTCGGCCAGGGACTCTCCGTCAACGCCATGCAGGCGGCGTCCGTGTACTCGACGATCGCCAACGGCGGGGTCCGTATCGAGCCGACGCTGGTCCGCGGCACCAAGGGCCCCGACGGCCGTTTCACCCCGGCCCCGGCGCCCGCGCAGAACCGCGTGATCAGCCAGGAGACCGCCAAGACCCTCGCCGAGATGCTCGAATCCGTCGTCGACGACCAGGAGGGCACCGGAACCAAGGCGAAGATCCCCGGTTACCGGGTCGGCGGCAAGACCGGTACCTCCAACCGGGTGGATCCGGCCACCGGCCGCTACAAGGGCTACACCGCCTCCTTCGCCGGTTTCGCCCCGGCGGACAACCCGCGCATCACCGTCTACTGCGCCATCCAGAACCCCACGAAGGGCAGTTACTTCGGCGGACAGATCTGCGGCCCCATCTACAAGAAGGTGATGGAGTTCGCCCTCAAGACCCTCCAGGTCGCCCCCACCGGCACCGCCCCCGCCGGGCTCCCGGTCACCTACGAGCCCGGCCCGCAGCCCGCCCAGCAGCCCGCCCCGCAGCCCACTCCGCAGCCCGGCCAGTGACCCACGGCCGCGGCCTGCCCGCCAGAAAAGCGTGAGGCACCACCAGTGACAACGATCACCCCGAAATCCGGGAACCGACCGGCCGCCGGAGCCGAGCCCGGCCCCTCACTTAGCGGCCCGGCCGCCGCGCCCGGTACGCTCACCGCCGTGCCCCACGCTGATCAGCCCAGAACCACCCAGCAAGACGCCCCGGCAGCGCCGCCGGGACCGCCCAGGCCCGCGTCCGCCGCTCCGAGCCCGCTGGGCGAGCTGGCCGCGCTGCTGGGCGTCCCGTCGCCAGGCGCTGCGCAGATCACCGGGATCACGCACGACTCCCGTGCGGTCCGCCCCGGCGACCTGTACGCGGCCCTGCAGGGAGCCAGGACCCACGGCGCCGACTTCGCCGCCCAGGCCGCCGGCCTCGGTGCCGCCGCCGTGCTGACCGACCCCGCCGGCGCCGAGCGCGCCGCGGCGACCGGCCTGCCGGTCCTGGTCGTCGGCGACCCGCGCGGCCGGATGGGCGAGCTCGCCGCCGCGATCTACGGCCACCCCGGCGAGGACCTGCTCCAGATCGGCATCACCGGAACCTCCGGCAAGACCACCACGGCGTACCTCGTCGAAGGCGGCCTGCGCGCGGCGGACCGCAGCACCGGACTGGTCGGCACCGTCGAGATGCGGATCGGCGACGAGCGCATCAAGTCCGAGCGCACCACCCCCGAGGCAACCGACCTCCAGGCACTCTTCGCCGTCATGCGCGAACGCGGCGTCGAGGCGGTGGCCATGGAGGTCTCCAGCCACGCCCTGGTGCTCGGCCGCGTCGACGGCTGCGTCTTCGACGTCGCCGTCTTCAACAACCTGAGCCCCGAGCACATGGAGTTCCACACCGACATGGAGGACTACTTCCAGGCGAAGGCGGGGCTCTTCACCCCCCGCCGCTCCCGCCTGGGCGTGGTCAACCTCGACGACGAGTACGGCCGCCGCCTGGCCAAGGAGGCGACCGTCCCGGTCGTCACCTTCTCGGTCGCGGGCGATCCGTCCGCCGACTGGCGCGCCGAGGACGTCGTCACCGGCCACATGGACTCCACGCTCACGCTGGTCGGCCCCGAGGGACAGCGCGTGCGCGCCAAGGCCCCGCTGCCCGGCCCGTTCAACGTCGCCAACACCGTCGCCGCGATCGTCACGCTCGCCGCGGCCGGCCTCGACCCGCAGACCGCCGCCGACGGCGTCGCCGCGGTCCCCGGAGTCCCCGGCCGGCTGGAGCGGGTGGACGCGGGCCAGCCTTACCTCGCCGTCGTCGACTACGCGCACAAGACGGACGCCGTGGAGTCGGTGCTGCGCGCCCTGCGCGAAGTCACCGCCGGCAAGCTGCACATCGTCCTCGGCTGCGGCGGCGACCGGGACACCACCAAGCGCGCCCCGATGGGCGCCGCGGCCGCCCGGTTCGCCGACGTGGCCGTCCTGACCTCCGACAACCCGCGCTCCGAGGACCCGCTCGCGATCCTCGCCGCGATGTTCGGGGGCGCCGTGTCCGTACCGCCCGCCGAGCGCGGCGCCGTCCTCGTCGACGCCGACCGGGCGGCGGCCATCGCCGCCGCCGTCGCACGCGCCGAGCCCGGCGACACCGTGCTCGTGGCCGGCAAGGGCCACGAACAGGGCCAGGACACCGCAGGGGTCGTCCGGCCCTTCGACGACCGCACGGTGCTCCGCGCCGCGATCGAACGCCAACTCGTGCTCGATCGAACGACCCAGGTCCGACAGGCCGAGGTGAACCAGTGATCGCCCTTTCCCTCGCCGAGATCGCCGACATCACCGGCGGGCGGCCCCACGACATACCGGATCCGTCCGTACAGGTCACCGGCCCCGTGGTCTACGACTCCCGCGAGGTCCGGCCGGGCAGCCTGTTCGCCGCCTTCGTCGGCGAGCGGGTCGACGGCCACGACTACGCCGAACGCGCACTCGACTCCGGCGCCGTGGCCGTCCTCGCCACCCGGCCCGTCGGCGTCCCGGCGATCGTCGTCCCCGACGTCGTGGCCGCCCTCGGGGCGCTGGCCCGAGCCGTCGTCGCCCGCCTCGGCACCGACGTCGTGGCCCTCACCGGGTCCGCCGGCAAGACCTCCACCAAGGACCTCATCGCGCAGGTGCTCCAGCACCACGCGCCCACGGTGTGGACCCCCGGGAACCTCAACAACGAGATCGGCCTGCCGATCACGACGCTGCGCGTCACGGAGGACACCCAGCACCTCGTCCTGGAGATGGGCGCCCGCGGCATCGGCCACATCCGCTATCTCACCGGACTGACGCCCCCTCGGATCGGTCTGGTGCTCAACGTCGGCACCGCCCACATCGGCGAGTTCGGCGGCCGCGAGCAGATCGCACAGGCCAAGGGCGAGCTCGTCGAGGCGCTGCCGGCCGAGGCGGAGGGCGGCGTCGCCGTCCTCAACGCCGATGACCTGCTCGTTCGTGCCATGGCCGCGCGCACGAAGGCGCGTACGGTGCTGTTCGGTGAGGCCGACGACGCCGAAATCCGGGCCACGGAAGTCCGCATGACGGACAAGGGACAGCCTTCCTTCACACTGCACACACCGACCGGGTGCAGCGACGTGACCTTGCGGCTGTACGGTGAGCACCACGTGTCGAACGCGCTCGCCGCGGCCGCCGTCGCCCACGTCCTGGGCATGTCCGCCCCGGAGATCGCCACCGCGCTCTCCGGAGCGGGCACGCTGTCGCGGTGGCGGATGGAGGTCACCGAGCGGGCGGACGGTGTGACGATCGTCAACGACGCCTACAACGCGAACCCGGAGTCCATGCGGGCCGCACTGCGCGCGCTCGCCGCGATGGGCGGTGGCGGCAGGGCGAACGGGGGGCGCACGTGGGCGGTGCTCGGCCCGATGGCCGAGCTCGGAGACGACGCTCTCGCCGAGCACGACGCGGTCGGACGACTTGTCGTCCGGCTCAACGTGAGCAAGCTCGTCGCGGTCGGGGGCAGGGAAGCCTCCTGGCTGCAACTGGGCGCATATAACGAGGGTTCGTGGGGTGAGGAGTCGGTGCTCGTGTCCGACGCGCAGGCGGCGGTCGACCTGTTGCGCAGTGAACTGCGCCCGGGTGACGTCGTGCTGGTGAAGGCTTCCAGGTCGGCCGGTCTGGAGCGGGTGGCGCAGGCCCTGCTCGAGGGCACTGTCGAGGGCGAGGTCGCCGGCCGATGAGGCAGATCCTGTTCGCCGGTGTCATCGGCATGTTCCTGACCGTCGTCGGCACGCCGCTGCTGATCAAGCTGCTGGCCCGCAAGGGCTACGGCCAGTTCATCCGCGACGACGGTCCGCGCGGCCACGCCGGGAAGAAGGGCACGCCCACCATGGGCGGCATCTCCTTCATCCTGGCCACGCTCGTCGCGTACGCGCTGACGAAGGTCATCACGGGTGAGGAGCCGAGCTTCTCCGGTCTGCTCGTGCTCTTCCTGATGGCCGGCATGGGCCTGGTCGGGTACCTCGACGACTACATCAAGATCGTCAAGCGGCGTTCGCTGGGCCTGCGGGCCAAGGCCAAGATGGCCGGCCAGCTGATCGTCGGCATCGCCTTCGCGGTGCTCGCACTCCAGTTCAAGGACTCGCGCGACCTCACCCCGGCCTCCACCAAGCTGTCGTTCGTCACGGACTTCGGCTGGTCGATCGGCCCGGTGCTGTTCGTGGTCTGGGCACTGTTCATGATCCTGGCCCTGTCCAACGGCGTGAACCTCACCGACGGTCTGGACGGTCTGGCCACCGGCGCCGCCGTGATGGTCTTCGGCGCCTACACCTTCATCGGCGTCTGGCAGTTCCAGGAGTCGTGCGCGATGGCGGCCGACCTCACGAACCCGAACGCCTGTTTCGAGGTGCGAGACCCCCTCGACCTCGCGGTCGTCGCCTCCGCCCTCATGGGTGCCTGCTTCGGCTTCCTGTGGTGGAACACCTCGCCCGCCAAGATCTTCATGGGCGACACCGGCTCGCTGGCCCTCGGCGGCGCCCTCGCCGGCCTCGCCATCTGCTCCCGCACGGAGCTCCTGGTGGCGCTCCTCGGCGGCCTCTTCGTGCTCATCACGATGTCGGTCGTCATCCAGGTCGGCTCCTTCAAGCTGACCGGCAAGCGCGTCTTCCGGATGGCGCCGCTCCAGCACCACTTCGAACTCAAGGGCTGGTCCGAGGTCCTCGTCGTGGTCCGCTTCTGGATCATCCAGGGCATGTGCGTGATCGTGGGTCTCGGTCTCTTCTACGCGGGATGGGCAGCCGACAAGTGAGCGCCTCCGACCTGGCCGGCCTGCTCGGCCCCGACGCCCTGGGCCGGTTCGGCCTGCCGGGCCGGATCACCGTGGCCGGCCTCGGCGTCAGCGGCATCAGCGCCGCCCGTGCCCTGGCCGGGCTGGGAGCCCGCGTGACCGTCGTCGACAACGGCGACGGGGACGCCCACCGGGCCAGGGCGGCCGAGCTCGCGGAACTCGGCATCGAGGTGCGCCTCGGCCACCTCCCCGACGGCACCCGGGCGGGCGAGACCCTGCCCGAGGGCACCGAACTGGTCGTCACCTCGCCCGGCTGGCAGCCGCAGAGCCCGCTCTTCCTGGCCGCCGCCGAGGCGGGCGTCGACGTCGTCGGCGACGTCGAGGTCGCCTGGCGGCTGCGCGGGGCCGGCGCGGAACTCCGCGCCGCTCGCAGGGCCGCGGCCGAGGGCAGCGGCGAAGGGGCCGACGCGGCCCCGGCCGGGCCCGCCGAATGGCTGGCGATCACCGGGACCAACGGCAAGACCACCACCACGCAGATGCTCGCGTCGATCCTTAAGGCCGCCGGGCTGCGCACCGCCGCCGTCGGCAACATCGGGACCCCGATCATCGACGTGGTCCTCGGCGAGCAGCAGTACGACGTCCTCGCCGTCGAACTGTCCAGCTACCAGCTGCACTGGGCGCCCTCGCTGCGCGTCCACTCGGGAGCCGTCCTCAACCTGGCCCCCGACCACCTCGACTGGCACGGCTCGATGCAGGCGTACGCCGCCGACAAGGGCCGGATCTACGAGGGCAACAGGGTGGCCTGCGTCTACAACGTGGCCGACAAGGCCACCGAGGACCTGGTCGTCGAGGCCGACGTCGAAGAGGGCTGCCGCGCGATCGGCTTCACCCTCGGAGCCCCCGGCCCCTCCATGCTCGGTGTCGTCGACGGCATCCTCGTCGACCGGGCCTTCGTGGAGAACCGTCAGAAGAACGCCCAGGAGCTCGCCGAGGTCAAGGACGTCAACCCGCCGGCCCCGCACAACATCGCCAACGCGCTCGCCGCCGCGGCCCTGGCCCGCGCCTTCGGCGTGGAGCCCCGCGCGGTCCGCGACGGGCTCCGCGACTTCCGGCCCGACGCCCACCGGGTCGCCCGGGTGGACGAGGTCGCCTCGGTCGTCTACGTCGACGACTCCAAGGCCACGAACACCCACGCGGCGGAGGCCTCCCTCGCCTCCTTCGACAAGGTCGTCTGGATCGCCGGAGGTCTCGCCAAGGGAGCGACCTTCGACGAGCTCGTGCAGAAGTCGGCCGAGCGGATGCGCGGCGTCGTCCTGATCGGCGCCGACCGGGCGTTGATCGCCGAGGCGCTGGCGCGACACGCCCCCGAGGTCCCGGTCGTCGACCTCGACCGGACCGACACTGGGGCGATGCTCGCAGCGGTCCGGGAGGCGGCCGCGCTCGCCGAGCCCGGCGACACGGTCCTGCTGGCACCGGCCTGTGCCTCGATGGACATGTTCGCGAACTACAACAAGCGCGGGGACGCGTTCGCCGACGCGGTGCGCGAACTGGCCGCCGAGAACGCCGCGGACACGGCCTAGGCCGGGGGCGCCGGGACTGGTTCCCTCCGGCCGGATGCTCGCCTCGCACGAGTGGAGGGGAAGATCACAGATGCCGGCCAAGCAGATGCTGCCGGGGCGGCGGCCGTCCGCCGTGAAGGCGCAGGGCCGCAAGCGCCCCGGGGTGAGTGTGAAGCGCCCGGGGCGGCCCCCCGGGCGCGGGCTGCTGGCCGGTCTCCGGCGTACGCAGCAGCAGTTGCGCAGGGCATGGGACCGCCCCCTCACGGCCTATTACCTGATTTTCGGCAGTTCCCTGCTCATCACCGTGCTCGGTCTGGTGATGGTGTACTCCGCTTCCATGATCAAGGCGCTCCAGCTGGGCCTGGGCGACGCGTACTTCTTCAAGAAGCAGTTCCTGGCCGCCCTCATCGGCGCGGTGCTGCTGCTGGTGGCCTCCCGGATGCCGGTGAAGCTGCACCGGGCGCTGTCCTATCCGGTGCTCGCCGGAACGCTCTTCCTGATGGTCCTGGTCCAGGTCCCCGGGATAGGGGTCTCGATCAACGGCAACCAGAACTGGATCTCCCTCGGCGGCCCGTTCATGCTGCAGCCCAGTGAGTTCGGCAAGCTCGCGCTGATCCTGTGGGGTGCCGACCTGCTGGCCCGCAAGGGCGACAAGGGGCTGCTGAGCCAGTGGAAGCACCTGCTCGTGCCGCTGGTCCCCGTGGCCTTCCTGCTGCTCGGGCTCATCATGCTGGGCGGGGACATGGGCACCGCGATGATCCTCGGCGCCATCCTGTTCGGCCTGCTCTGGCTCGCGGGCGCCCCGACGCGGATGTTCGTCGGAGTACTCGCCTTCGCGGGTGCGATCGTCGCCCTGCTCATCAAGACCAGCCCGCACAGGATGGACCGGCTGGAGTGCATCGGCGCGACAGAACCGGGCAAGAACGACCTTTGCTGGCAGGCCGTACACGGGATCTACGCCCTCGCATCAGGCGGCTGGTTCGGTTCCGGACTGGGCGCAAGTGTGGAAAAATGGGGTCAACTACCCGAAGCCCACACCGACTTCATCTTCGCCATCACGGGGGAGGAACTGGGTCTGGCGGGGACGCTGTCGGTGCTCGCCCTGTTCGCGGCTCTAGGCTATGCGGGTATCCGCGTGGCCGGACGCACGGAGGACTCCTTCGTACGGTTTGCCGCGGGAGGCGTGACCACCTGGATCACGGCCCAGGCCGTGATCAACATCGGTGCGGTGCTCGGCCTGCTGCCGATCGCCGGTGTTCCGCTCCCGCTGTTCTCCTACGGAGGGTCCGCCCTGCTGCCGACCATGTTCGCGGTCGGACTGCTCATCGCCTTCGCGCGTGAGGAGCCCGCCGCGCGCGCGGCCCTCGCGATGCGGCAGCCGAAGACCGGCTGGAGGCGGACCGGGGAGAGATGGAAGTCGATGAGACGGCGCGTCAAGAAGCGTCCGTCCGGAGAGCGGTGAATTTCGGTGCATGTCGTACTCGCCGGTGGGGGGACCGCCGGCCACATCGAGCCGGCGCTCGCCCTCGCGGACGCCCTGCGCAGGCAGGACCCTTCAGTGGGCATCACCGCCCTGGGCACCGAGCGCGGGCTCGAAACCCGCCTGGTGCCGGAGCGCGGCTACGAACTGGGGCTGATCCCCGCAGTACCGCTGCCCCGCAAGCCCACGCCGGAGCTGATCACCGTCCCCGGGCGGCTGCGCGGCACCATCAAGGCCGCGGAGGAGATCCTCCTGCGCACCAAGGCCGACTGCGTCGTCGGGTTCGGCGGCTACGTGGCCCTGCCCGGCTACCTCGCGGCCAAGCGGCTCGGGGTGCCGATCATCGTCCACGAGGCCAACGCCCGGCCCGGACTGGCCAACAAGATCGGCTCCCGGTACGCGCACGCCGTCGCGGTCTCCACCCCCGACAGCAAGCTGCGGGGCGCCCGCTACGTGGGCATCCCGCTGCGCCGCTCCATCTCCACCCTCGACCGGGCCGCCGTACGCCCCGAGGCACGCGCCGCCTTCGGCCTGGACCCCAACCTGCCCACGCTGCTGGTCTCCGGCGGCTCGCAGGGTGCCCGACGCCTCAACGAGACGATCCAGCAGGTCGCTCCGACCCTCCAGCGTTCCGGCGTTCAGATCCTGCACGCCGTCGGGCCGAAGAACGAACTGCCGCGTGTCGACAACATGCCCGGGATGCCGCCCTATGTGCCGGTACCGTACGTGGACCGGATGGATCTCGCGTACGCCGCCGCCGACATGATGCTGTGCCGCGCGGGAGCGATGACCGTCGCCGAACTGTCCGCCGTCGGGCTGCCCGCCGCCTACGTCCCGCTGCCGATCGGCAACGGCGAACAGCGGCTCAACGCCCAGCCGGTGGTCAAGGCCGGCGGCGGCCTGCTCGTGGACGACGCGGAACTGACGCCCGAGTGGGTGCTCGGACAGGTCCTCCCGGTGCTGTCCGACCCGCACCGCCTGTACGAGATGTCCCGCGCCGCCGGTGAGTTCGGCCGCCGGGACGCCGACGAGCTGCTGGTCGGCATGGTGTACGAGGCGATCGCAGCCCACCGAGCCCGCTGACGCGGGAGCACGGACGCAGGAGGCACAGGAGTGGCCGGAGCGACGACCGCACAGCGCGGAACACCGTCTTCTGATCGGCCCGGCCGGTCGCCCCGCAAGGGCGCCGGCTCTCCCAAGCCGCCCAAGAGCCCGGCGTCCGCGAAAGCCGCGAAGAGGACCGCCCCACGGGGCCCCGGCAACCACCCGCGCCGGGGCCCTGTGCTGGCGTCCCTGGCCGCCGCGGTGCTCCTCGCCTCCGGCGGCACCTGGGTCCTCTACGGGTCCTCCTGGCTCCGCGTCGAGAAGGTCACCGCCACCGGTACGCAGGTGCTCACCCCCGAGCAGGTGCTCGCCGCGGCGGCCGTGCCGGTCGGCTCACCCCTCGTGAGCGTCGACACGGACGAGATCGAGCGCCGCGTCCGCGGCCGTCTGCCCCGCATCGATTCGGTCGATGCGGTGCGGGCCTGGCCGCACGGAATCGGACTGAAGGTGACAGAACGCAAACCCGTCCTGCTCATCAAAAAGGACGCCAACTTCGTGGAAGTGGACGCATCGGGTGTGCGATTCGACACGGTTCCGAAAGCACCCGCCGGGGTCCCGGTCCTCGAATTGAACGCGGGAGGCTCCCCGAGCGCCCGCCGCTTCGACGAAGAGCGGCTGCTGCACGAGGCCGTGCTCGTCGCCGGATCCCTCCCGGCGCCGATCGCCACGGAAACCGTGCAGGTCAAGGTGGGTTCCTACGATTCGATCGTGCTGGAGCTGACCGGAGGCCGGTCCGTGCGGTGGGGCAGCGGCGAACAGAGCGACGCGAAGGGGCGTGCGCTGACCGCTCTGCTGAAAGCCGCGCCGAAGGCCGGCCACTTCGACGTGAGCGTTCCCACCGCCCCTGCGGCGGCCGGGAGTTGACGTCAGGTCGAACAGCGGCGCACCCTGGTTGGCCAGCGATACGGGTGATCACATAGGGTGAAAAGAAAAACGGGAGGTTCGGCGTGTTCGTTGAACACGCGCTACTTGTCGACTTAGTGTCCTGTTCGGAAGAGTCCAAGGAACAGACACACCCCTAACCCTAAACTTCAGGGTGAGGGTTCGGGTCGGCGCGTTCGGACCGTCCCTATTTCGGCATCAGTCGTCGCAACGCAGGCCCGCGAGGCGGCGACACGTAACTCGAGGCGAGAGGCCTTCGACGTGGCAGCACCGCAGAACTACCTCGCAGTCATCAAGGTCATCGGTGTCGGCGGCGGTGGTGTCAATGCCATCAACCGAATGATCGAGGTCGGTCTCAAGGGCGTCGAGTTCATCGCCATCAACACCGACGCCCAGGCGCTGTTGATGAGCGACGCCGACGTCAAGCTCGACGTCGGCCGTGAACTCACCCGGGGCCTCGGCGCCGGAGCCAACCCGGCCGTCGGTCGCAAGGCGGCAGAGGACCACCGCGAGGAGATCGAGGAGGTCCTCAAGGGGGCCGACATGGTCTTCGTCACCGCCGGTGAGGGCGGCGGCACCGGCACCGGCGGCGCACCCGTCGTCGCCAACATCGCACGCTCGCTGGGCGCCCTGACGATCGGCGTGGTCACCCGGCCGTTCACCTTCGAGGGCCGGCGCCGCGCGAACCAGGCGGAGGACGGCATCGCCGAGCTCCGCGAAGAGGTCGACACCCTCATCGTCATCCCCAACGACCGCCTGCTGTCCATCTCGGACCGCCAGGTCAGCGTCCTGGACGCCTTCAAGTCCGCGGACCAGGTCCTGCTCTCGGGCGTTCAGGGCATCACCGACCTCATCACCACCCCGGGTCTGATCAACCTCGACTTCGCCGACGTCAAGTCCGTGATGTCCGAGGCCGGCTCGGCCCTGATGGGCATCGGCTCCGCCCGCGGCGACGACCGCGCGGTGGCCGCCGCCGAGATGGCGATCTCCTCGCCGCTCCTCGAGGCGTCCATCGACGGCGCCCGCGGCGTCCTGCTCTCCATCTCCGGCGGCTCCGACCTCGGTCTCTTCGAGATCAACGAGGCCGCGCAGCTGGTGAGCGAGGCGGCGCACCCCGAGGCGAACATCATCTTCGGCGCCGTCATCGACGACGCGCTCGGCGACGAGGTACGGGTCACCGTCATCGCGGCCGGGTTCGACGGCGGACAGCCCCCGGCCCGCCGGGACAACGTCATCGGCGCCGCGTCCACGAAGCGCGAGGAGCCCGCCCCGGCTCCGGTCCGCGCCGCCGAGCCGGTCCGCCCGGCCTTCGGCGGACTCGGCACGGTTCCCCCGCGCGAGGAGCCCCCGGCCCCCGTCGAGCCGGCCCCGGTCGAAGTCCAGGCCCCCGCGCCGCAGGTCCCCACGGCCCGGCCGTACCAGGACAGCCCGGCCGAGGAACTGGATGTCCCGGACTTCTTGAAGTGACACCGGAGCAGCACCACGTGGGCGGCGCCCACTTCGCCTTCACCGACCGGTGGGGCGGAGTGAGCGCCGTTCCGTACGAAGAGCTCAACCTCGGCGGCGCGGTCGGAGACGACCCGGCCGCCGTTCTCGCGAACCGGGCCCTGGCCGCACGGTCCCTCGGACTCGACCCGGACCTGGTGGTCTGGATGAACCAGGTGCACGGCCGGGACGTGGCGGTGGTCGACGGTCCCTGGGGGGACGCGGAGATCCCGGCGGTGGACGCGGTGGTGACCGCCCGCCGGGGGCTCGCCCTCGCCGTGCTCACCGCCGACTGCACACCCGTCCTGCTGGCGGACCCCGTCGCCGGAGTCGTCGGCGCCGCCCACGCCGGACGGCCCGGCCTGGTCGCCGGGGTGGTGCCGGCGGCGGTGGAGGCGATGGTCTCCCTCGGCGCCGAACCGGGGCGGATCGTCGCCCGCACCGGGCCCGCGGTCTGCGGGAGCTGCTACGAGGTGCCGGCGCAGATGCGGGAGGCGGTCGCCGAAGCGGTGCCCGCCGCCCGGGCCGAGACCAGCTGGGGCACACCGGCGGTCGACGTGGTCGCGGGGGTGCACGCCCAGCTCGCGGAGGCGGGGGTGGTGAACGGCCGCCGATCCCCGGTCTGCACACTGGAGTCGCGGGACCACTTCTCGTACCGCCGCGACCGGGTGACCGGACGGCTTGCCGGATATGTCTGGTTGACGGAGCTTTCCCGGGGGGAGACCCCCGGACCCCCGGGGGAAAAGAAGAATGACGGATCGTAAGTCGGAGCTCGCCGAGAACCTGGCGCGGGTGGAGGAACGCATCTCGTCCGCGTGTGCGGCGGCGGGCCGCGAGCGGAACGAGGTGACCCTCATCGTGGTCACCAAGACCTACCCCGCGAGCGACGTACGACTGCTGGCGGAGCTGGGCGTCCGTCATGTTGCCGAAAACCGCGACCAGGACGCCGCCCCCAAGGCCGCGGCCTGCGCGGATCTGCCGCTCACCTGGCACTTCGTCGGCCAGTTGCAGACCAACAAAGTCCGTTCCGTGGCGGGATACGCGCACGTGGTGCAGTCGATCGACCGGCCGCGGCTCGTGACCGCCCTCTCGGCGGCCGCGGCGGGCGCCGGCCGCGAGATCGGCTGCCTCGTCCAGATCGCCCTCGACGCCGAGTCGGGCGAGCGGGGGACCCGGGGCGGTGCCGCGCCGGAGCAGCTCGGGGAGTTGGCGGACCTCGTCGCCGGGGCGCCCGGACTGCGCATCGACGGACTGATGACCGTCGCGCCGCTGTCCGGCCACTACGCGGGACGCGAACAGGCCGCCTTCGAGCGGTTGGTGGAATTGTCATCCCGCCTGCGCGCAGACCATCCGACTGCCACGATGGTGTCGGCCGGGATGAGCGCAGACCTGGAACAGGCCGTTGCGGCCGGTGCGACACATGTACGCGTCGGCACTGCGGTACTCGGCGCGAGACCCCGGCTCGGGTAACGTCGCGAAGAAAGTCGGACCACAGCAGAAAATATGGTCATTCCCGCCGATGAGCGGGCAGACCACGTGGATCGCGGGCAGTTGGTGACATTCGTGACACGGCGGCACCTGCGACAGGGCGATCCACCACAGAGCGGAGGACTCGGAGAATGGCCGGCGCGATGCGCAAGATGGCGGTCTACCTCGGCCTCGTGGAGGACGACCGGTACGACAACCCGGGGTACGACCCCGACGACGAGTTCGAGCCCGAGCCGGAGATGGAGCGGGCTCGGGAGCGGGATCGCCGACAGCAGCCCGTGCACCAGTCGCCCGTATCGGACGAACCGGTACGAGCCGTACAGCCTCCGGCGCAGCGGGAACCCATCCCAATTCCGGTGGAAAACGGACGTCCTGCGCGAATTGCCCCCGTGGCATCCATCACACCTGATCGCACGAACCTGGAGAAGAACGCCCCCGTGATCATGCCCAAGGTCGTCTCCGAGCGGGAGCCGTACCGCATCACGACACTGCACCCCCGGACCTACAACGAGGCCCGTACCATCGGGGAACACTTCCGTGAGGGCACTCCGGTGATCATGAATCTCACGGAGATGGACGACACGGACGCGAAGCGTCTCGTGGACTTCGCCGCCGGACTCGTGTTCGGTCTGCACGGCAGCATTGAACGCGTGACACAGAAGGTGTTCCTGCTGTCGCCTGCTAACGTCGATGTCACGGCGGAGGACAAGGCCCGCATCGCGGAGGGCGGGTTCTTCAACCAAAGCTAGACCGATCCGTCAGATACGGGACCGGGAACAGATCGGAAAACGGGGAGAGGGAAGCACGGGATGGGCATCGCGCTGCAGGTGGTCTACGTCGTGCTGATGTGCTTCCTGATCGTGCTGATCTTCCGACTGGTCATGGACTATGTGTTCCAGTTCGCACGTTCATGGACACCCGGCAAGGCGATGGTGGTCGTTCTGGAGGCCACCTACACTGTCACCGATCCACCGCTCAAGCTCCTTCGGCGGTTCATCCCGCCGTTGCGTCTCGGCGGCGTGGCACTCGACCTGTCCTTCTTCGTTCTGATGATCATCGTTTACATCCTCATCAGCTTCGTGAGCACCGCTGCGAGAAGCGTGTGAACGATGAGCTTCCCCGTACGCGCGGGGACGGTCCCGATACGGTCTTGCCGACTGCCGACGACTACGTAGAGGTGAAGAAGACATGCCGCTGACTCCCGAGGACGTGCGGAACAAGCAGTTCACGACCGTCCGCCTCCGAGAAGGCTATGACGAGGACGAGGTCGATGCCTTCCTCGACGAGGTCGAGTCCGAACTGACGCGCCTGCTGCGCGAGAACGAGGACCTGCGCGCCAAGCTGGCCGCCGCCACGCGCGCCGCCGCGCAGAACCAGCAGCAGCAGGGCATGCGCAAGCCCGAGCCCCAGGACCAGCGCGGCCCCGGCGCCCCCGTGCCCGCGGCCATATCCGGCCCGCCGCAGCAGCAGAACCCGCAGATGGGCCCGCCCCAGCTGCCGGGCGGCGCGCCGCAGCTCCCGCCGGGCCCCGGCGGCCAGGGCCAGCAGGGTCCCGGCCCGATGGGCGGCCCCATGGGCGGACCCATGCAGCAGCACCCCATGGGCGGACCGCAGGGCATGGGCCAGCAGCCCATGGGCCAGCAGCAGTCGATGGGCGGCCAGAACCCGCTCGGCCAGCAGATGCAGCCCATGGGCCAGCAGATGCAGCCGATGGGCCAGCAGATGCAGCCCATGCAGCAGATGCAGCAGATGCAGCAGCCGCAGCTCCCGCAGCAGGGCCCCGGCGGCGACAGTGCCGCCCGCGTCCTCTCGCTCGCGCAGCAGACCGCCGACCAGGCGATCGCGGAGGCCCGCTCCGAGGCCAACAAGATCGTCGGCGAGGCCCGGTCGCGCGCCGAGGGCCTGGAGCGGGACGCCCGCGCCAAGGCCGACGCGCTGGAGCGGGACGCCCAGGAGAAGCACCGCGTCGCCATGGGCTCCCTGGAGTCCGCCCGCGCCACGCTGGAGCGCAAGGTCGAGGACCTGCGGGGCTTCGAGCGTGAGTACCGTACGCGTCTGAAGTCCTACCTGGAGTCGCAGCTGCGCCAGCTGGAGACCCAGGCGGACGACTCCCTGGCTCCGCCGCGCAACCCGGCCGGTCCCGCGCTGCCCCCGTCGCCGTCGCCCTCGATGGCTCCGGCCGGTGCGATGGGCCACTCCATGGGCGGTCCGTCCATGGGCGGTCCCTCCCCGATGGGCGGCGGTCCGTCCTACGGCGGCCAGCAGCAGATGTCTCCGGCGATGACCCAGCCGATGGCTCCGGTCCGGCCGGCTGCGCCGCAGCCGATGCAGGCGCCGTCGCCGATGCGGGGCTTCCTGATCGACGAGGACGACAACTAGGCGCCGCCGCGCAGTCGGCAGTCACGGGCCGGGCCCGGTTCCCCCACGGGGGCACCGGGCCCGGCCCGTTTCCGTACCCGCGTGCGGGCGGGTGGCCGGCCGTTGCCCTGGCCGGGCGGTGCCGTTTTTCCGGGTGCGGGCCGGTAGCCGCGCCTCAAGCGCCGGCGGGGCCGGGTTTGTCCGCTCGGGGCGGGGGTGTGGGTTTCGGGTCGCAAAGGGGGGGGTGGCTTCGGGTGGGGCGGTGCCCCTCCGGGGGGCTCTCCTCGGCTCGGCGCGTGCGGGCGTGTCGCGGCCGTACGCGGTGGTCGCGCGCTCGTCCTGCGGGGAGCCCCCGGAGTGTCCCCACCCCAGGGCTGCCGGGCACGAGACGGGCGTGCACGGCCGGGTGCGGCCGGGACCTCCGACGCCGCGCCGAGGGCGAGCCCGGCCCCGCCGGGGCTTGGGCGCGGCCAACGGGCCGCACCCGGGAACGACAGCGGCCCGCCCCCCGGGACGGGAGGGGGCGGGCCGCTGCGGAACGGGCTACGCCTTGCGGAGGCGGAACGTCAGGGACAGCGGCTCGTCCGTGAACGGGTCGCCGTAGCCGGCGTCGGCGTCGCCGGACGCGAAGTCCGTGGCGAGCACCTCGTCCGCGATGAGGCCGGCGTGGTCCGTCAGGGCCGTTGCGACCTCCGGGTCCGAGGAGGACCACCGCAGTGCGATCCGGTCCGCCACGTCGAGGCCGGAGTTCTTCCGGGCCTCCTGGATCAGCCGGATCGCGTCACGGGCCAGGCCCGCCAGCTTCAGCTCGGGGGTGATCTCCAGGTCGAGGGCGACCGTCGCGCCCGAGTCTGACGCCACCGACCAGCCCTCGCGCGGAGTCTCCGTGATGATGACCTCCTCCGGGGTCAGGGAGACCTCCTCGCCGTTCACCGTCACGGCCGCGGAGCCGGACCGCAGCGCCAGCGACAGCGCCGCGGCGTCGGCCGCGGCCACCGCCTTCGCCACGTCCTGGACGCCCTTGCCGAAGCGCTTGCCCAGCGCGCGGAAGTTCGCCTTCGCCGTGGTGTCCACCAGGGACCCGCCGACCTCCGAGAGGGAGGCCAGGGAGGAGACGTTCAGCTCCTCCGTGATCTGGGCCTGCAGCTCCGCCGACAGGGCGTCGAAGCCCGCCGCACCGACCAGCGCCCGGGAGAGCGGCTGGCGGGTCTTCACGCCCGACTCCGCGCGGGTGGCGCGCCCGAGCTCCACGAGGCGGCGTACGAGCTGCATCTGCTGCGACAGGACGGGGTCGATCGCCGCGGTGTCCGCGACCGGCCACGTCGAGAGGTGGACCGACTCGGGGGCCTCGGGCGTGACCGGGACCACCATGTCCTGCCAGACCCGCTCCGTGATGAACGGGGTCAGCGGGGCCATCAGCCGGGTGACCGTCTCGACCACGTCGTGCAGGGTGCGCAGCGCGGCCGCGTCGCCCTGCCAGAAGCGGCGGCGCGAGCGCCGCACGTACCAGTTCGACAGGTCGTCCACGAAGGCGGAGAGGAGCTTGCCCGCCCGCTGGGTGTCGTAGGACTCCATCGCCTCCGTGACCTCGCGGACGAGGGCGTGGAGCTCCGAGAGCAGCCAGCGGTCGAGGACCGTGCGGTCCGCCGGGGCCGGGTCGGCCGCCGAGGGCGCCCAGTTCGACGTACGGGCGTACAGGGCCTGGAAGGCGACCGTGTTCCAGTACGTGAGGAGCGTCTTGCGGACGACCTCCTGGATCGTTCCGTGGCCCACGCGGCGGGCAGCCCACGGCGAGCCGCCGGCCGCCATGAACCAGCGGACCGCGTCCGCGCCGTGCTGGTCCATGAGCGGGATCGGCTGGAGGATGTTGCCCAGGTGCTTGGACATCTTGCGGCCGTCCTCGGCGAGGATGTGGCCGAGGCAGACCACGTTCTCGTAGGACGACTTGTCGAAGACGAGGGTGCCGACCGCCATCAGCGTGTAGAACCAGCCGCGCGTCTGGTCGATGGCCTCCGAGATGAACTGCGCAGGATAGCGCTTCTCGAAGATCTCCTTGTTCTTGTACGGGTAGCCCCACTGCGCGAACGGCATCGAGCCGGAGTCGTACCAGGCGTCGATGACCTCCGGCACGCGGACCGCTTCGAGGGAGCAGCCCTCGTGCGTGCAGGTGAAGGTGACGTCGTCGATGTACGGGCGGTGCGGGTCCAGGTTCGAGTGGTCCTGGCCGGACAGCTCGGAGAGCTCGGCACGCGAGCCGACGCAGGTGAGGTGGTTCTCCTCACAGCGCCAGATCGGCAGCGGGGTGCCCCAGTAGCGGTTGCGGGAGAGCGCCCAGTCGATGTTGTTGTTCAGCCAGTCGCCGAAGCGGCCCTGCTTGACGGAGTCCGGGAACCAGTTGGTCTTCTCGTTCTCCCGCAGCATCGCGTCCTTGACCGCGGTGGTGCGGATGTACCACGACGGCTGCGCGTAGTAGAGCAGGGCCGTGTGGCAGCGCCAGCAGTGCGGGTAGCTGTGCTCGTAGGCGATGTGCTTGAAGAGCCGGCCGCGCGCGTCGAGGTCGGCGGTCAGCTTCTCGTCGGCCTTCTTGAAGAAGACGCCGCCCACCAGGGGGACCTCCTCCTCGAAGGTGCCGTCGGGGCGGACCGGGTTCACGACCGGCAGGCCGTACGAGCGGCAGACCGCGAGGTCGTCGGCGCCGAAGGCGGGGGACTGGTGGACCAGACCGGTGCCGTCCTCGGTCGTGACGTACTCGGCGTTCACGACGTAGTGGGCCGGAGCCGGGAACTCGATCAGCTCGAAGGGACGCTCATAGCTCCAGCGCTCCATCTCCTTGCCGGTGAAGGACTCGCCGGTGGCCTCCCAGCCCTCGCCGAGGGCCTTCTCCAGCAGCGGCTGGGCGACGACCAGCTTCTCCTCGCCATCGGTGGCGACGACGTAGGTGACCTCGGGGTGCGCGGCCACCGCGGTGTTCGACACCAGCGTCCACGGAGTGGTCGTCCAGACCAGCAGCGCCGCCTCGCCCGCGAGCGGGCCGGAGGTCAGCGGGAAGCGGACGTAGACGGAGGGGTCGACGACGGTCTCGTAGCCCTGGGCCAGCTCGTGGTCGGACAGGCCGGTGCCGCAGCGGGGGCACCAGGGGGCGACGCGGTGGTCCTGGGTCAGCAGGCCCTTGTTGAAGATCTCCTTCAGCGACCACCACACGGACTCGACGTACTCGGGGTCCATGGTCCGGTAGGCGTCGTCCAGGTCGACCCAGTAGCCCATGCGGGTCGTGAGCTCGGTGAACGCGTCGGTGTGACGGGTCACGGACTCGCGGCACTTGGCGTTGAACTCGGCGATGCCGTAGGCCTCGATGTCCTGCTTGCCGTTGAAGCCGAGCTCCTTCTCGACGGCGAGCTCGACGGGCAGGCCGTGGCAGTCCCAGCCGGCCTTGCGGGCCACGTGGTAGCCGCGCATCGTGCGGAAGCGGGGGAAGACGTCCTTGAAGACGCGGGCCTCGATGTGGTGCGCGCCGGGCATGCCGTTCGCGGTGGGCGGGCCCTCGTAGAAGACCCACTCGGGGCGGCCCTCGGACTGTTCCAGGGTCTTGGCGAAGGTCTTGCTCTCGCGCCAGAAGTCGAGGACCGCGTGCTCGAGGGCAGGCAGGTCGACCTGGGCGGGTACCGGGCGGTACTGCGGCGGTGTGGTCATGAGGCTGAACTCTTCCTCCGGCGGGGTGTCACTTCCGTCCGGAGGGACGAGAGCCGACTGCTGCTCCCGCGGTACCACCCTCCTTGGCCGCCGGACGGATCCGGTGGCCCCCTCATTGGGGTGCGAAGCCGGTTCTACTCGCCCTGCGGGGGACCCGCGGCTTTCTTCCGGCGGCTCAGGGGTGATCCTTCACGTCGCGCTCGCCCCCGGGCTCTCACCGTCCCCGGGTCGCTCCTGGCTGCGTCCGACGCTACTCGTCCCCGTCCATGCCTTTCGCTGGGCCCAGTGTACGGGTGCGGGGGATGCTCGGCAGACCGGTTGGCCGGGGCGCCAGCGGGGCGCGCGGAGAGGGCGCGGCGGGGCCCCTGCCGGGGGGACCGGGGCGGGGACGGGAGTGCCTCGAACGGGCCATCGGGGCCGCCACGGCATCGGGTGGGGCGGGAGTGGCGGATTACCGGGCCTCCGGATGGGCACAACGGATGCAGGTTGACCTCGACGGATGCGTGCCCCGTTGCCGCGGGGGCGGAGCCGATTTATCGTTCCGGCACGATTCGCGAGCAATATCACAGTATGTGAAGGGGCCGCGGCCATGGTGGCGAAGAAGACAGCGGTCTCCGGGGACCCGGCTCCCGCCGACAAGGCGACGGCGGCCCGTAAGACGGCCGCCGCGAAGGCTCCGGCGAAGAGGGCATCGGCCAAGAAGACATCGGCGAAGAAGACGTCGGTGAGCAGGGCGGCCGCGACCGGGAAGGCCCCGGCCGAGAAGACGGCCGCGGCCGGGAAGAAGACGGCCGCGGTCAAGAGGACGACCGCCGTCGAGAAGCGGACGGCCACGGCCAAGAAGGCCGCGGCCGAGGGGGCGGCGCACGCCGCGAAGAAGACTGGAGTCCGGAACGTGGTTGCCAAGAAGAGCACCGGCGCGGCGCGGAAGACGGCTGCGGCCGCCACGAGCGGGCTCCCCAAGACACGGGTCACGGCAGCGGCCGCCGCCCCCGGTGAGCTCGCGGTACGGCCCGGGGAGGACCCCTGGACACCCGAGGAGGTCGAGGAGGCTCGCGCGGAGCTGGCGTCGGAGGTGCTGCGGCTGCGCGCCGAGCTCGACGCCTCCGAGGTGGCCATCTCCGGCCTCATGCGGGACTCGGGGGACGGCGCCGGCGACGACCAGGCCGACACGGGCACCAAGAACATCACGCGGGAGTCGGAGCTCGCGCTCGCGGCCAACGCCAGCTCGATGCTGGAGCAGACCGAGCGGGCCCTGGAACGGCTGGAGGCGGGCACGTACGGGCTCTGCGAGAACTGCGGGCAGCCCATCGGGAAGGCCAGGATGCAGGCCTTCCCCCGGGCCACGCTGTGCGTGGACTGCAAGCAGAAGCAGGAGCGGCGGCACTGAAGGGCTGTCCGGCCGTCACCGGCAGGCGCGCGACGGCAGCAACGGCGCCTCGCTGCGTCGGCGGATACGCCCGGATGCGCCCGGTACGAGGACGCTCCTCCGCCCTGCGGTGCACCGCATCCGCCGCCGCGCGCCGATCCACCGGGGATTACGGGACGGCCCTCGAGGCGCCCGCCGGTGCGCCGCGGCGGGCGGTGCGCCGGCGGGTGGCGCCGGAAGACGGGAGCGGGGCGGGCGGTGTGCGGGGGCCCTGACGTACCCTCGTCTGGTCAGGGTCCAGGAGAAGCCTGGGTCGGCTAGTTCGAGGGACTCACGTGGCAGAGGCGGAGCGCATCATCGGTACGCCGGAGGTCGGGGACGACGCCCAGCCGGAGTCGGCCGCCCCCAAGGGGCGTCGCCGGATCGCGGCCTTGCTCGTCGTGGCGGTGCTCGCCTACCTGCTGGACCTCGGCACCAAGATGCTGGTCGTGGCGAAGCTGGAGCACCAGCGGCCGATCGAGATCATCGGCGACCTGCTGAAGTTCGAGGCGGTCCGCAACCCGGGCGCCGCCTTCGGGTTCGGCGAGGCCTTCACCATCATCTTCACCGGCATCGCCGCAGCCGTGATCGTGGTGATCGTGCGGCTGGCCCGCAAGCTCTACAGCCTGCCGTGGGCGATCGCCCTGGGTCTGCTGCTGGGGGGTGCCCTGGGCAACCTGACCGACCGCATCTTCCGTTCGCCGGGCGTGTTCCGCGGCGCGGTCGTCGACTTCATCGCGCCGGCCCACTTCGCCGTCTTCAACATCGCCGACTCGGCGATCGTGTGCGGCGGCATCCTCATCGTGCTGCTGTCGTTCAAGGGCCTGGACCCGGACGGCACCGTCCACAAGGACTGATCGAAGCGCTGATCGCGGGACGGCCCGTCCGTCGGGTCCTGCATACTCGACGGGTGAGTACGATTCCCGAGATCCGCACCCTGCCCGTTCCCGATGGCCTCGAAGGCGAGCGCGTCGACGCCGCCATCGCCCGTATGTTCGGTTTCTCCCGGACCAAGGCGGCCGAGCTCGCGGCCGAAGGGAAGGTGTCGGTCGACGGCAGCGTCGTCGGGAAGTCCGAGCGCGTGCACGGTGGCGCCTGGCTCGAGGTCGAGATGCCCGCGCCTCCGCGGCCGGTCGAGGTCGTGGCCGAGCCGGTCCCGGGCATGGAGATCGTCCATGACGACGACGACATCGTCGTCATCATGAAGCCGGTGGGCGTCGCCGCCCACCCGAGCCCCGGCTGGACCGGCACCACCGTCATCGGCGGCCTCGCCGCCGCCGGCTACCGCATCTCCACATCCGGCGCGTCCGAGCGCCAGGGCGTCGTGCACCGGCTCGACGTCGGCACGTCCGGCCTGATGGCCGTCGCCAAGTCGGAGCGCGCGTACACCTCGCTGAAGAACCAGTTCCGCGAGCGGGTCGTGGACAAGCGCTACCACGCGCTGGTGCAGGGCCACCCGGACCCGATGAGCGGCACGATCGACGCGCCGATCGGCCGCCACCCGAGCGCGGACTACAAGTGGGCGGTGACCCAGGACGGCAAGGCCTCCGTCACGCACTACGACCTGATCGAGGCCTTCCGCGCCGCCTCGCTGCTGGACATCAAGCTGGAGACGGGGCGTACGCACCAGATCCGCGTGCACATGTCCGCGCACCGCCACCCCTGCGTCGGCGACCTGACCTACGGCGCCGACCCGACCGTCGCGAAGCGGCTCGGGCTCACCCGCCAGTGGCTGCACGCGGTCCGGCTGGGCTTCGAGCACCCGGCGGACGGGCAGTGGGTGGAGTTCGAGAGCAACTACCCGGCGGACCTCCAGCACGCGCTGGACGTGATTCGCGCCGAGAGCGAGTGACCTCGCCGATCGAGGTCCGGGTCGCCGCCTCGGAGGAGGACCTGAGGGCCTGCTTCGCGGTGCGGTGCGAGGTCTTCGTGGTCGAGCAGTCGGTGCCGGAGTCCATCGAGTACGACACCTACGACGCGGACGCGGTGCACGTCCTGGCCGTGGACGCCGACGGGACGCCGCTGGGCACGGGCCGCCTGCTGCACGGGCCGTCGGCGCTCGGCAAGACGGGCGCCCCGGAGGTCGGATCGCTGGGCCGGCTGGCCGTCACCCGGTCCGCGCGCGGACGGGGCGTGGGCAGGCTGCTGGTCCGCGCGATCGAGGCGGAGGCCGCCCGGCTGGGGCTGACCGCGGTCGACCTCGGCGCGCAGACGCACGCGCTGGGCTTCTACGAGCGGCTCGGGTATGTGGCCCACGGCCCGGAGTTCCAGGACGCGGGCATCCCCCACCGCGCGATGCGCCGACCCCTGCCGTAGCCGGGAGGCGCGCGTAGCGCCGTAGGGGGTGCGGGCGCAGCCCGACACGGAACCGCAGACCCGTCACCGCGCCGCCGGGGGCGGCGGCCTGGCAGGGTGGGGGAGTGGATCAGCTTGCTCTGCTGTTCGTGCTGCTGCTCGGGGCCGTGGTCATGGTGCCGCTCGGGGACCGGCTGGGACTGCCCGCGCCCGTCCTGATGACCCTCGGCGGGGTGGTCCTCGCGCTGGTGCCGGCCGTGCCGGAGGTCGAGGTGCCGCCCGAGTTCATCCTGCCGCTGGTGCTGCCCCCGCTGCTGTACGCCTCCGTGCAGCGCACCTCGTGGCGGCAGTTCGCCGCCAACGTGCGGCCCATCCTGCTGCTGGCCGTGGCCCTGGTCTTCGTCACGACCGCCGCCGTGGCCGCCGTCGCTTACTCGGTGGTGCCCGCGCTGCCGATCGCCGCCGCCGTCGCGCTCGGCGCGCTCGTGGCGCCGCCCGACCCGGTCGCCGCCACGGCGGTCGCCGGATCGCTCGGGCTGCCCCGGCGCATGGTCTCGATCCTGGAGGGCGAGGGCCTCTTCAACGACGTGACCGCGATCGTCCTCTACCACGTGGCGATCGCCGCGGCCGTGAGCGGCAGCTTCTCCTGGCCCGACGCGCTCGGGGAGTTCGTGCTGTCCGCGGTCGTCGCCGTGGTCGTCGGCCTGGCCCTCGGCTGGGCCACCCACCGGCTGATGGGCCGGCTCGGCGACGCCACCCTCCAGATCGGGCTGACGCTGCTCGTGCCCTTCGTCTCCTACGTGGTCGCCGAGGAGCTCCACGGGTCCGGGGTGCTGGCCGTGCTGACGACGGCCCTGTTCCTCGCCGAGTACGCCTCCGACGCCGACGACGTACTGGGGCGGCTGGCCGGGCACACCTTCTGGGAGGTGGTGGACACGCTGGTCACCGGGGTGGCCTTCGGGCTGATCGGGCTGGAGCTGCACAACGTCTTCGGGACGGCCGAGGACCGGGCGTGGGAGATGGCCGGATGGGCGGCGGTCGTCGTCGCGGTGGTCGTCGGCGTACGGCTGGTCTGGCTGCTGCCCGCCGGCTGGCTCGCGAAGAAGCTGCACCAGCGGCGCGACTACGACGAGGAGATCCCGCTGAGCTGGCGGGAGAGCGTGGTGATGTGGTGGGCGGGGATGCGCGGGGTGGCATCGGTCGCCCTGGCGCTGGCCATTCCCCTGGAGACGGACTCCGGCGAGCCCTTCCCGGCGCGCGACGAGATCGTCTTCATCGCCTTCGCGGTGATCATGGTGACCCTGGTGTGCCAGGGGCTGACCCTGCCGTGGCTGGTACGGCGCCTCGGCGTGGAGGAGGACACCGACGCGCGGCGGGACGCCGAGCGGCAGCTGGCGATCCGCGCAGCCAAGGCCGCGAAGCGCCGGCTCAAGGAGATCGAGGAGGTCGAGGAGCTGCCGGAGGACCTGATCGAGCAGCTGACCCGGCGCGCGTACGACGTCGGAGCCAGGATCAGCCCGGACATGGTGGACGAGGAACGGCGTGAGGCGTACGCCCGAAGGGCGCAGCGGCTCCACGACATCCAGCGGATCCAGCGGGAGATGATGTCGGCCGCCCGCCACGAGGTGCTGGCCGCCCGCAGCGAACCCGGCTCCGACCCGGAGGTCGTCGACCGGGTGCTGCGCCACCTCGACGTACGCAGCCTGCGCGCGCCCTGAGGGCTGTCGGGTGATCCGCGGCGGACCGGCGCGCGGCGAGAGGAGGTCCTGGTGCTGTGACCCGGTGAGGCTGTCCGGTCACGGCGCTGATCTTAGGGATGGCCCGTCCGGCGGCTCCCGGTCGCCAGGCGCTCCAGGCCGCGGAGGAAGCGGATGTACGGGGACCAGCGGGCCGGGTGGGCGATCGTGCCCGTGCAGGCCAGTTCGGCGCGGTCCAGGCTGTCCTCCAGCACGGCGTCGTGCGCCTGGCGGTAGGCCAGGGGCCAGGTGACGCGGCTGATGCCGCTGAGGTTCATCGCGAGGGTGTGCCGCAGCACGGTCCGCTCCGCGTCCACCGGCAGGACCGTGTACTCGTGGAAGCCGTGGAACCCGCGGGGGCCGGTGAAGGCGAAGCGTACCCAGGTCCCCGGCACGTACGCGGCCACCGTGTAGCGCACGGGGCCGTGGCCGCCCGCCGCCCCGACGGCCAGCGGGCGGTCGAACTCCATCTCGTCCCACAGCCGGCCCGGCCACAGCCGGTCGTCCTCCCCGCCGGACAGCGTGTCGATGAGTGCCCCGACCTGCTGCGGCCCGGCCGTCAGCAGTCGTTCGTGCACGTTGAAGACGCCCATCGTCCTCCCCTTCGCATTATTGGAGATAGGTCTCTAATAATCTGGAGGGTACTCTCTGATTCATGGCGAGACCACCCCGCTTCGACACCGACCAGATCCTCGACGCCGCCGTACGGCTGGCCGCATCGTCCGGACCGGGCGGCGTGACCATGTCCGCCGTCGCCCAGGCGATCGGCGCCCCGAGCGGTTCCATGTACCACCGCTTCGCCGGACGCACCGCCCTGCTCGCCGAGGTGTGGCTGCGGACCGTGGAGCGGTTCCAGGAGGGCTACCTCGCCGGCCTCCACGGCGAGGCCGACCCGCACGCGGCCGCCCGTACGGCCGCCCGCCACGTCATCGCGTGGAGCCGGGCGCATCCCGAGGAGGCCGCCCTCCTCCTCTACGGCGCGGCGGAGTTCGGCCGTGCCGACTGGTCCGAGGAGCACATCCGGCGCGCCGACTCGGGCAACGAACGCGTGTACGCCGCCATCGGCGGCCTCGCCGCTGCCCTGGGGTTCGCGGACGCCCGGGGCCAGGACCGGATCACCCTGGCCCTGATCGACCTGCCGCTCTCGGTCGTCCGACGGCACCTGCGCGCCGGCGGGCCGCTGCCGCCGCACGCCGAGGACCTCGCCGAGGAGTGCGCCGCCGCGCTGCTCGCCGCCTCCTAGCCCTCCGGAGCGCCGGGGGGCGGGGGCGCCGGGGAGGTCGCGATGCGGGGGAGGGCGTAGGGGTGGTGGGCGGCGAGCCAGGTGATCAGCCGTTCACGGACCGCGCAGCGCAGCGTCCAGAGGTCGTCGGCGTCCTTGGCCGTGACCACGCCGCGGACCTGGATGGTGTGCGGTGTGGTGTCCGTCACGGCCAGCCCGCTGCCGCGACCGTCCCACTCGGGCAGCTCCGCGAGGATCTCCCCGAACCGCTCCCGCATCAGCTCCATGGGCGCGCTGTGGTCCAGGTGCCAGAAGACCGTGCCGGTCATCTGCGCCCCGCCGCGCGACCAGTTCTCGTACGGCTTGCTCGTGAAATACGACACAGGCATCGTGATGCGGCGCTCGTCCCAGGTGCGGACGGTCAGGAAGGTCAGGGTGATCTCCTCGACCCTGCCCCACTCCTTGTCGACGACCACCGTGTCGCCGATGCGGACGGTGTCGCCGAAGGCGATCTGGAGCCCGGCGAAGAGGTTGCTCAGCGAGGACTGGGCGGCGATGCCCGCCACGATGCCGAGGACGCCCGCGGAGGCCAGCACCGAGGCGCCGACCGCCCGCATCGGGGGGAAGGTCAGCAGCATCGCCGCCACGGCCACCACGACCACCACCGCCGTGACCACCCGCTGGATCAGCGTGACCTGGGTGCGCACCCGGCGGACCCGGGCCTCGTCCGCGGTCGCCGCGGCGTAGCGCGCGTACGTGGAGTCGACGGCGGCCGTCGCGATGCGCACCGCCAGCCAGGCGGCCGAGGCGATGAGCACCAGGGACAGGAAGCGGCCGACGCCCACGGGATGCTCGGGCAGGATTCCCGCCCGGAGGTAGGAGCCTCTGAGCAGGGAGGTGCACAGCACCACCTGGAAGGGGAGCCGGCAGCGGCGCAGCAGCTCCCACAGCGGGGTCTCGGGATGCCGGGCGTCGGCCCGGCGCAGCAGCAGGTCGAGCAGCCAGCCCGCGACCAGGGTGGCGACGAGCACGCCGCCGATGACCGTCACGGGGCGCAGGAAGTTCTCCGTCTCCATGGGGATGAACGTAGCGGGAAGCCGCGGCGCACCGGCGCCGGCGGCGGCTGGCACGATGGAGGCATGAACATCATGCTTTTCCACTCGACGTACGGGCTGCGGCCCGCGGTGCACGCGGCGGCCGACCGGCTGCGCACGGCCGGTCACCAGGTCCAGGTGCCGGACCTCTTCGAGGGGCGCACCTTCGAGACCGTCGAGGAGGGCATGGCCCACCAGGACGAGATCGGCCGTGACGAGCTGCTGAAGCGGGCGGTGCTGGCCTCCGCCCCCCACTCCGACCAGGGCCTGGTCTATGCGGGCTTCTCCTTCGGCGGTTCCCTCGCCCAGCACCTGGCTCTGGCCGACGAGAAGGCGCGCGGGCTGCTCCTCCTGCACGGGACGGCGGACCTGGAGGACAGCGCCTCGGTGGACGGGCTCCCGGTGCAGCTGCACATCGCGGACCCCGACCCCTTCGAGCCGCACGACTGGCTGACGGCCTGGTACCTGCGGATGCAGCGGGCCGGCGCGGACGTCGAGGTGCACAGCTACCCGGGCGCCGGGCACCTGTTCACCGACCCGGACCTCGACGACTACGACGCGGAGGCCGCTGGGCAGGCCTGGAAGGCCGCGCTCGGCTTCCTCGACAGCCTGTAGCCGCGCGGGACATGAGCACGGCGGAAGGGCCCGGCCCGGCGGATGCCGGGCCGGGCCCTCCTCGTCGCTGGGGTCAGCCCGCCCGGTAGGCGGTCCAGCTGCTGCTCATGCGGGCCACCTGGCCGGCGGTGAACTGGTACATGCAGGAGTCGTACGTGTAGTCCATGAAGTTGCGGATCGGGTCCGCGCCGGGCTTGCTGGCGCAGCTGTCGCGACCGGTCGGGCACTCGTACGCGGCGCTCTTCTCGGCCGGGGTGTCGGAGACGTAGTCGCCGTTGCCGTTGCAGCCGCCCTGGAAGGTGTGGTAGAGCCCCAGCCAGTGGCCGACCTCGTGGGTGGCGGTGTCACCCTCGTTGTAGTTGGCGGAGGAGCCGCCCGGCAGCGAGCTGTCGAGCACGACCACGCCGTCCATCTTGGGGTTGGAGGCGTAGGAGGTCGGGAAGGTCGCCCAGCCCAGCAGGCCGCCGGAGAGCTTGGCGGTGTAGAAGTTGAGCGCGCCCGGGCCTCCCTTGCGCAGGGTGTTCTTCATGTCCTTCTCGGCCTGGGAACCGGAGGCCAGGTTGTACCAGGAGGCGTTGTCCGTGTAGTCGGTCGACGCCAGGGTGAACTGGAAGTTCGTGTTGACGTTGCCGGTGCCCTGGCCGCCGTAGGCCGCGTTGAGGACCGCGAGCTGCTTGTCGACGTCCGTCGACGTGAGCTTGCCGGTGGTGCCGGAGTGGACGACGTGGAAGTACACCGGGATGTTCACGACGGCCTCGGCCGCGGCGAGGCTGCGCTGCGGCTGGTTCTTGAGGGCCTTGTCCAGCTTCGACTTGAGGTCGGCGTCCATGGCCTTCGCCTGCGCGTCGGTGACCTCGTTCGGCTCGTCCGCGTGCTCGTCGTGGGCGCGGCTCACGCGGGCGTTGGCGGGGGCGGCGGCCTCGTCGGCGCACACCTCGGCGGGGGTCTTGGCGGCCGCGAGCGTGGTGGGGGCGGCGAGCGGGGTGAAGGCCAGGGTTCCGGCCAGGACCGCCGTGCCCATCAGGCGGCGGCGGAGAAGGGGGGATATGCGGGCAGGCGCGCGCACGTGTGCTCCTCGCGGGTGGGGGGTGGTGGGGGGTGGTGGCCTGAAGGATCTTCTTCAGCTGGCGCGAAGCTTATGTGTGCATGACATATTCAGGTCAAGTGTCTTACGTAAAAGATTTGTTGCCGAGAACGCACAAGGGGCGCCTGGTATGGACCAGACGCCCCCCGGGGCAGAAGAATTGACGGTCAATCAGGCGTTCAGTGGACGGGCTGGTAGGACCGCTCCACCTTCTGGGTCCCGTTCGCAGTCCGGTAGGAGCGGGACCATTCGGACGTGGCACCCGGGCGGCGCTTGTCGGATATGACGTAGTAGTCCATCTGCGAGCGCTCCGGCGTCACATCCAGCACGCCGTATCCGTGCGCGTCCATGTCGAGCCACTTCACGTGCCAGTTGGCGGCCTTGATGGCGGATTCGGCGACCAGCGAGACCGTGTCCGGCAGCACGTGCAGGATGTCGTCGAGGTTGTCGGAGGTCACCGACGTGACGACGAACTCGGTCGCCGCCGTGCCCGATCCCGGGTAGGTGGCCATGTTCACCGGGACCTCGTTCGCCCAGGCCATGTGGATGTCACCGGTCAGGAACACCGTGTTCTTGACGTTCCGTTCCTTCAGGTGGCCCAGCAGCTCCTTGCGGTCGTCCGTGTACCCGTCCCACTGGTCCACGTTGATCGCGATGCCGCCCTCGGGCAGCCCGAGCAGCTTGGCGAGCGGCCCCAGCAGGTGCGCGGGCAGCGAGCCGAAGGCCACCGGCGAGATCATCACCGAGGTGCCGACCAGCTTCCAGGTCGCGTTCGAGCCCGCCAGGCCCGCCTTGAGCCAGTCCAACTGCGCCCGCCCGGTGAGGGTGCGCTCCGGGTCGTCCACCGAACCGCTGCCCACCTTGGTCTGCTGCGAGCGGAAGGAGCGCAGGTCCAGCAGGTGGAGGTCGGCGAGGGTGCCGAAGCGCAGCCTGCGGTAGACGGTGCCCGCGGTGGAGGTCCGTACCGGCATCCACTCGAAGTACGCCTGCTTGGCGGCCTCTGCGCGGGCGGTCCAGTCGCCCTCGGCGCCCGGGGTGTGGTTCTCGGCGCCGCCGGCCCACATGTCGTTCGCGAACTCGTGGTCGTCCCAGATGGCGATGACCGGGTGCGCGTGGTGCAGGGCCTGGAGGTCCGCGTCCGTCTTGTACTTGCCGTGCCGCGCGCGGTAATCGGCCAGCGAGACGATCTCGTGCTTCGGCTCGTGCTGGCGCACGGTGTACTTGGCCTCCGGGTACTGCCCGGTGGCGTACTCGTAGACGTAGTCGCCCAGGTGCAGGACCGCGTGCAGGTCCGTGCGGGCGGCGAGGTGGCGGTAGGCCGAGAAGTAGCCGGACTCCCAGTTGGCGCAGGAGACCACGCCGAAGCGGACTCCCGGGGTCGTCACGTCGTGGCCGGGGGTGGTCAGCGTGCGCCCCACGGGGGACACGGCCGGGCCCGCGGTGAACCGGTACCAGTACGGCGTCTGCGGCCGCAGCCCCCGCACGTCCACCTTGACCGTGTGATCGGTGGCGGCGCTCGCCGTGACGGTTCCCCCGGCGACGATGCGGGAGAAGGCCTGGTCGGAGGCCACCTCCCAGTCCACCTGGACGGCGGGGCCGAGCCCGGAGCCGGGGGCGGCCCCGGGGGCCGGGGTGACGCGCGTCCACAACAGGACGCCGTCGGGCAGCGGATCGCCGGAGGCGACGCCGTGCAGGAAGGCGGGCGCGGTGCCCGCGGCATGGGCGGTCCCTGCGCCCAGCGTGGCGAGGGGGGCCAGCGTGGCCGTGGCCGCCGCGGCGAGAACGACCGTACGGCGGCGGGGATTTGCCGCGGCCGGGTGAGGGGTGAGATGACTGGTCACGGATGATCATATTACCGACGGGTACACCCCTGGGACCAGATGTCGGAATGCAACGAGCGGGCGAACTCTGGGAGTTCGCCCGCTCGTCGGTGCGGCCGGTCCGGAAGGCTGTGTCCCGGAATGCCCGGGGATCAGCCCTGCAGGGCCTTGTCGATCGCCGCCGTGAACGCCTCCGCCGTCTGCGGAGTGTCGATCTTCTTGCCGTCCATCTTCAGGGTCGGCGTGCCCTTCACCCCGGACTTGTCGAAGACCTTCGACATCTCCAGCGCCCACCGGTCGTACGTGCCGTCCTCGACGGCCTTCTTGAACTCGGCGTTGCCCTTGAGCGCCGGAACGGTGTCCGCGACCTTCAGCAGGTAGTCGTCCTTGGCGAAGCTGTCGACGGTCTCCTCGGGGTGCTGCTCCTTGGAGTACAGCGCCCCCTTGTACTCCAGGAAGGCCTCCGGGCTGACGTTCAGCGCCGCACCCAGGGCGCTCAGCGCGTTCTTCGAGCCCTCGCCCTTGACGGCGTTGTCGATGAAGGTGGCGCCGAAGTACTGGAGCTTGTACTTGCCCGCCTCGACGTCCTTCTTGATCTGCTCGCCCGCCGCCTGCTCGAAGGAGGCGCACGCCGGGCAGCGCGAGTCCTCGTACAGCTCCAGGGTCTTCTTCGCGTCGGCCTTGCCGACGACGACCGTGGTGCCGTCCTCGCCCGTGGTGTTCTTCGGCTTGACCAGCTCGGCCTTGGCGGCCTTCTCCCAGTGGTCGGGCTCGTTGGCCTTCATGACGCCGTAGGCGATGCCGCCGGCCAGCCCCAGCGCGGCGACGACGCCGACGCCGACTATGACCTGCCGGCGGATCCGGTCCCTCTTGGCCTGCGCCTCGCGCTCGGCCCGCAGCCGCTCGCGGGCCGCCGCCTTGTTCGCCTGGCTGTTGCGTGAACTCATCATGGTCTCCGTGGTGTGACGTGGAAGGAACTGCCGTACGTGCGTCAGGCGCGCGCGAGCGCACCGAGCACGGGGGGTCCCCGCCGTCCCACGGAGTGTGCGGGGAAGCGCGTACGGGCCCCGGCCCCCGCCGCGACCGGGCGCAGCGCCCGCCGCGCCGGCCCGCGAGCCCCCGCCACCGCGGCCGCCGCCAGCCGCAGCGGCCGGAACGCGAAGGCGGCCACCGCCCGCAGCAGCCGGCCCAGCGCCCGCTCGCCGTGGCGCAGCCAAGCGGCGGCGAGCAGCCCCACCGCGACATGCGCGCCGAGCAGCAGCCACGGTGTGTACGGGCCGGGCGAGGCCAGCAGTGCGGCCGCGTCGGCGGCCGGCCCGCTCACCTCGGTCAGCGGCCCGCCCACCGGCGTGCCCCCGCACAGCTCCTCGAGGCCCATGGCGCGCAGCGGCCCCGAGACGGGGCCGCCGGCCGGGCCGTAGCAGAGGTGCTGGCCGGCGGTGAAGACGGTGTCGGCGGCCAGCTCCAGCGGTACGAGCAGCCCGGCGATGGGGCCGAAGCCGCGCTCGCGGCCCGCGAGTGCCCAGGCGATGGCGAACACGCCGGCGAAGGCCCCGCCCACCAGTGCGGGCGGCAGCGGGACCCGGGACATCAGGACGTGCGAACCGGACGAGAGCAGCACGACGACAGCGCTGAACAGCGCGGCCCGAAGCCCTCTGAGTCCCGTCCCGGAAAAGTCCATCCCGGCGAGTGTGCCACGTGTTCCTGTGGAGCCGTTTTCAGGGGGTGAGGCGCCCGTTGCGGAACAGGTCCACGAAGATCTGGTGGTCGGCGCGGGCCCGGGCGCCGTACGCGTGCGCGAAGTCCACCAGCAGCCCCGCGAAGCCGTCCTCGTCCGCCGCGATCGCCGCGTCGATGGCCCGCTCGGTGGAGAACGGCACCAGGGACTGCCCGCTCTCCGCCTCGTCGGCCGACGCGTGCATGGTCGCGGTGGCCCGCCCGAGGTCGGCGACCACGGCCGCGATCTCCTCCGGGTCGTCCAGGTCCGACCAGTCCAGGTCGACCGCGTACGGGGAGACCTCCGCCACCAGCTGGCCGGCGCCGTCCAGCTCGGTCCAGCCCAGCCACGGATCGGCATGCGCCTGCAGGGCCCGCTGCGAGATCACCGTGCGATGCCCCTCGTGCAGGAAGTACTCCCGCACCGCCCGGTCCGTGATGTGCCGGGAGACCGCCGGGGTCTGCGCCTGCTTGAGGTAGATCACGACGTCGTTCTCCAGGGCGTCGCTGTGCCCCTCCAGCAGGATGTTGTAGGAGGGCAGGCCCGCCGAGCCGATGCCGACGCCCCGGCGGCCGACCACGTCCTTGACCCGGTAGGAGTCCGGGCGCACGAGGGACTCGTCGGGGAGCGTCTCCAGGTACCCGTCGAAGGCGGCCAGCACCTTGTAGCGGGTCGCGGCGTCCAGCTCGATCGAGCCGCCGCCGGAGGTGAAGCGGCGCTCGTAGTCCCGTATCTGCGTCATCGAATCCAGCAGGGAGAAACGCGTGCGGGAGCGGGCCGAGCGCAGCGCGTCCAGCAGTGGGCCCTCGGCGGTGTCCAGGGTGAAGGAGGGGACCTCCTCGTTCTTGGCGCCCGTCGCCAGCCGGTGGATCCGCTCCCGGTAGGCGCCGGCGTAGATCCGCACCAGCTCGCTTATCTGGCCGTCGCTGAGGGCCTTGGTGTAGCCGATCAGCGCGACGGAGGCGGCGAAGCGCTTGAGGTCCCAGGTGAAGGGGCCGACGTAGGCCTCGTCGAAGTCGTTGACGTTGAAGATCAACCGGCCGTTGGAGTCCATGTACGTGCCGAAGTTCTCGGCGTGGAGATCGCCGTGGATCCACACCCGGCCCGTCCGCTCGTCCAGGTACGGGCCGCCGTGCCGGTCCCGCTCCAGGTCGGAGTAGAAGAGGCAGGCAGTGCCGCGGTAGAAGGCGAAGGCCGAGGCCGCCATCTTGCGGAACTTGACCTGGAAGGCAGCGGGGTCGGCGGCGAGCAGCTCACCGAACGCGGTGTCGAACACGTCGAGGATCTCCTCGGCGCGCTGCTCGTCGGTCGTCTCGGGGACCGCCATGGCGGGTTCCTCCTGGTGCACGGGGTGGTACGGGCTCTGCCGGACTGGACGCCGGACCGGTGCCCCTGGTTCTGCAACGCCCGACCGTACCGCTGCGTGCCCGTGATCTGTCACCCGTGGGACGTAGGATTCAAAGCTGCCCCCCTCCCCCCGCCGCCAGGAGACCAGCGCCGTGACCAAGACGCCGTTCACGCACCTGCACGTCCACACCCAGTACTCGCTGCTGGACGGTGCCGCACGGCTGAAGGACATGTTCAACGCGTGCAACGAGATGGGCATGACGCACATCGCCATGTCCGACCACGGCAACCTGCACGGGGCCTACGACTTCTTCCACTCCGCGCAGAAGGCCGGGATCACACCGATCATCGGCATCGAGGCGTACGTCGCACCCGAGTCCCGGCGCAACAAGCGCCGCATCCAGTGGGGCCAGCCCCACCAGAAGCGCGACGACGTCTCCGGCTCCGGCGGCTACACCCACAAGACGATCTGGGCGGCGAACGCCACCGGCCTGCACAACCTCTTCCGGCTGTCCTCCGACGCGTACGCCGAGGGCTGGCTCACGAAGTGGCCGCGCATGGACAAGGAGACCATCAGCAAGTGGTCCGAGGGGCTGATCGCCTCCACCGGCTGCCCCTCCGGCGAACTGCAGACCCGCCTGCGCCTCGGCCAGTTCGACGAGGCCCTGAAATCGGCCTCCGAATACCAGGACATCTTCGGCAAGGACCGCTACTTCCTCGAGCTGATGGACCACGGCATCGAGATCGAGCGCCGCGTCCGCGACGGACTGCTGGAGATCGGCAAGAAGCTCGGCATCCCGCCGCTGGTGACGAACGACTCGCACTACACCTACGCCAGCGAGGCCGCCGCCCACGACGCCCTGCTGTGCATCCAGACCGGCAAGAACCTCTCGGACCCCGACCGCTTCCGCTTCGACGGCTCCGGCTACTACCTGAAGTCGACCGACGAGATGTACGCCATCGACTCCTCGGACGCCTGGCAGGAGGGCTGCGCCAACACCAAGCTGGTCGCGGACCAGATCGACACCGAGGGCATGTTCAAGTTCCGGAACCTGATGCCGAAGTTCGACATCCCGGAGGGCTACACCGAGGTCACCTGGTTCCGCGAGGAGACCATGCGCGGCATGCACCGCCGCTTCCCCGGGGGCATCCCCGAGGACCGCATGAAGCAGGTCGAGTACGAGATGGACACGATCATCTCGATGGGCTTCCCCGGCTACTTCCTCGTGGTCGCCGACTTCATCATGTGGGCCAAGAATCAGGGCATCGCGGTCGGCCCCGGCCGAGGCTCCGCGGCCGGCTCGATCGTCGCCTACGCCATGGGCATCACCGACCTCGACCCGATCCCGCACGGCCTGATCTTCGAGCGCTTCCTCAACCCCGAGCGCGTCTCCATGCCCGATGTCGACATCGACTTCGACGAGCGTCGGCGCGTCGAGGTGATCAGGTACGTCACGGAGAAGTACGGCCAGGACAAGGTCGCCATGATCGGCACCTACGGCACGATCAAGGCCAAGAACGCGATCAAGGACTCGGCGCGCGTCCTGGGCTACCCGTACGCCATGGGCGACCGCCTCACCAAGGCCATGCCCGCCGACGTCCTCGGCAAGGGCATCCCGCTCTCCGGCATCCTCGACCCCTCGCACCCCCGCTACAGCGAGGCCGGCGAGATCCGCAGCATGTACGAGAACGAGCCCGACGTGAAGAAGGTCATCGACACCGCCCGCGGTGTGGAGGGCCTGGTCCGCCAGATGGGCGTGCACGCCGCCGGCGTGATCATGTCCAGCGAGACGATCACCGACCACGTACCCGTCTGGGTGCGGCACACCGACGGCGTCACGATCACCCAGTGGGACTACCCGAGCTGCGAGTCGCTCGGCCTGCTGAAGATGGACTTCCTCGGCCTGCGCAACCTCACGATCATGGACGACGCCGTCAAGATGGTGAAGGCCAACAAGGGGATCGACATCGACCTCCTGGCCCTCCCGCTCGACGACCCCAAGACCTTCGAGCTGCTCGGCCGTGGTGACACCCTCGGCGTCTTCCAGTTCGACGGCGGGCCCATGCGCTCCCTGCTGCGCCTGATGAAGCCCGACAACTTCGAAGACATCTCCGCCGTGTCGGCCCTGTACCGCCCGGGCCCGATGGGCATGAACTCGCACACGAACTACGCCCTGCGCAAGAACAAGCAGCAGGAGATCACCCCGATCCACCCCGAGCTGGAGAAGCCGCTCGAAGAGGTGCTCGCGGTCACCTACGGCCTCATCGTCTACCAGGAGCAGGTCCAGAAGGCCGCCCAGATCATCGCCGGCTACTCGCTCGGCGAGGCCGACATCCTGCGCCGCGTCATGGGCAAGAAGAAGCCCGAGGAACTGGCGAAGAACTTCACGATCTTCCAGGCCGGCGCCCGCAGGAACGGCTACTCCGACGAGGCCATCCAGAAGCTCTGGGACGTCCTGGTCCCCTTCGCCGGATACGCCTTCAACAAGGCCCACTCGGCCGCCTACGGCCTGGTCTCCTACTGGACCGCCTACCTCAAGGCGAACTACCCGGCCGAGTACATGGCCGGCCTGCTCACCTCGGTCAAGGACGACAAGGACAAGTCCGCGATCTACCTGAACGAGTGCCGCCGGATGGGCATCAAGGTGCTCCCGCCGAACGTCAACGAGTCCGAGTCGAACTTCGCGGCCCAGGGCGACGACGTGATCCTCTTCGGCCTCACCGCCGTCCGCAACGTCGGCCAGAACGTCGTCGACTCGATCATCAAGACCAGGAAGGCCAAGGGGAAGTACTCCTCCTTCCCCGACTTCCTGGACAAGGTCGAGGCCGTCGTGTGCAACAAGCGCACCATCGAGTCGCTGATCAAGGCCGGCGCCTACGACGAGATGGGCCACACCCGCAAGGGCCTGGTCGCCCACCACGAGTCCATGATCGACAACGTGGTCGCCGTCAAGCGCAAGGAGGCCGAGGGACAGTTCGACCTCTTCGGCGGGATGGGTGACGACGACGGCGGCGACGAGCCCGGTTTCGGCCTCGACGTGGAGTTCTCCGACGTCGAGTGGGAGAAGTCCTACCTGCTCGCCCAGGAGCGCGAGATGCTCGGCCTCTACGTCTCCGACCACCCGCTCTTCGGTCTGGAGCACGTGCTGTCCGACAAGACGGACGCCGGCATCTCCCAGCTGACCGGCGGCGAGCACTCCGACGGCGCCGTCGTCACCATCGGCGGCATCATCTCGGGCCTCCAGCGCAAGATGACCAAGCAGGGCAACGCCTGGGCCATCGCCACCGTGGAGGATCTGGCCGGCTCCATCGAGTGCATGTTCTTCCCCGCCACCTACCAGCTCGTCTCCACCCAGCTGGTCGAGGACACCGTCGTCTTCGTCAAGGGCCGCCTCGACAAGCGCGAGGACGTCCCCCGCCTGGTCGCCATGGAGATGATGGTCCCCGACCTCTCCTCGGCCGGCACCAACGCCCCCGTGGTCCTCACCATCCCCACGGTCAAGGTCACGCCTCCGATGGTGACCCGTCTGGGGGAGATCCTGCGCCACCACAAGGGCAACACCGAGGTCCGGATCAAGCTCCAGGGGCCGCGGACCACCACGGTGCTCCGCCTCGACCGGCACCGCGTCCAGCCTGACCCGGCCCTCTTCGGCGACCTCAAGGTGCTGCTCGGACCGTCCTGCCTGGCCGGATAACTGCGGCCGCCGCACGCGCGGAAGGGCCTGCCCGGCGATGCCGGGCAGGCCCTTTCGGTTCCGGTCGTCACAGACCGACGCGAAAGGACGTCAGTTGTGGCCGAACTTCTTCTGCTTGCTCTTGTGGGCCAGGTCCATCGGGCTCGGCGCCTGAGACGACTGCTCGGGGGAATCCGACGAGCGCGACGTGTCGGGCCCGGACGAGCGGACCTGCTGCTTCGCCGGCTGCTTCTGATTCTTGTTCTTGGCCATGGTGGAGCCTCCGTGAGGGTCTAGGGGCCAGGACCGCCTTCACACTCACACAGCGCCAGAAACCACGCATTTTGGATCATTACTGCGCGTAGCCGAGGGCGGTTCGCCGCCGCCGCGTGAGATCCGCCACGCCGATGATCGAGTTCCGGCCTTCAACGCCACTGAGGTCGGGCAGACTCGAGGAACCCGCGAAAACACATGGGGACCCCCAGGGAAGAGGGTGGAACGCGTGGACCGCTGCGTCGTCCTGGTGGACGCCGGCTACCTGCTGGGCGCCGCCGCCAGCCTTCTCGCCGGGGAGCCCTCCCGCTCCCGGATCACCGTCGACCATGCCGCCCTCATCCAGAACCTGCGCGAGCGGGCCGAGGCCGACACCGAGCAGCCCCTGCTGCGCATCTACTGGTTCGACGGCGCACCCGACCGGGTGCCGCAGCCCGAGCACCGCAGGCTGCGCGTCATGCCCCGCGTCACCGTCCGCCTCGGCGCCCTGACCCGCAGCGACGGCCGCTGGGCCCAGAAGGGCGTCGACGCCGCCATGCACGCCGAGCTCACGGAGCTCGCCCGCAACCGCGCCTGCTCCGACGTGGTCCTCGTGACCGGTGACGGCGACCTGCTGCCCGGCCTGATGTCCGCGAAGGAGCACGGCGTCGCCGTCCACCTGTGGGCCGTGCAGGCCGCCGACGGCGACTACAACCAGTCCGAGGACCTCGTCGCCGAGGCCGACGAACGCCGCGTCCTCGACCGGGCCTGGATCACCCGCGCCGTCCGCGCCAAGGACCTCACCGGACTGTGCTCCCCGCCGCCCGCGCCCCGCCCCGACATCGCCGCCATCCTCTCGGCCCCGCTGCCCGAGGCCGCGCTCGCCGAGGCCGCCCGCAACGGCGCCGCCGCTGCCGCGGACGACGACCGCGAGGGCGCCCCCGTACCGGCTCCCACCGCCCCCGGCGGCAAGAGCGTCCCCACGCCCAAGGACCTCGCCGGGGCCCTGCGCGCCCCCGGACCCCACGGCGGACAGCAGCCCGCGGCCGGCACCACGCCGTCCCCCGCCAGCGCCCTGCGCTGGTCCTCCGACAAGGGCTGGATCGACCGCCCCGGGCCCCTCGGCGAACCCGCCGAGACCGCCTCGCTGCCCACCCTCGCCCAGCTCACCAGCGCCGAACAGCGCTGGGCCGACCGGGAAGAGGACATCACCACCGTCGGCGGCGACCCGTTCGAGGTGGGACAGGTGTTCGCCCGGCGCTGGATGGAACGCCTCCCGGAGACGGTCCACCTCCAGAAGCTGGCCACCATGTACCCGCGCATCCCGCACCGGATCGACGGCGAGCTGCTGCGCTACGCCGCCCGGTTCGGCCTGCTCGCGCACAAGGACGACCAGATCGACGAGCACGACCGCTACGCCATCCGCGCCGGGTTCTGGAGGGAGATCGACGTCCGCGCCGCCGCCGAGCACGTCGCCGCGGTACCGGCCGCCGCGCCCGGAACCGGACCCGCCGACCTCGCCGCCCCGCTGACCCCGGCGGCCGAGTAGGGGCGGGAACCCCGTAGGCTGCTCCCTCGTGAGTACGGGCACAGCACAGGCGCAGAACGGCACGGCAGCGGCCGCGGGAGCGGCGCCGGACGTGGTCTGCGCGGTGCGTGACCTGGTCAAGACGTATCCCGCGGTACGCGGCCGGCGCGGAGCCCCCGCCCTGCCCGAGACCCGTGCCAACGACGGCGTCAGCCTCGACGTCCGGCGCGGCGAGATCTTCGGCCTGCTCGGCCCCAACGGCGCCGGCAAGTCCACCCTGGTCCGCCAGCTCACCGGCCTGATGCGGCCCGACTCGGGCACCGTGACCCTCCTCGGCCACGACCTCGTGCGCCACCCCGGACGGGCCTCCCGGCTGCTCGCCTACCTCGGGCAGGAGTCCACCGCCCTGGACGAGCTCACGGTGGCGCTCGCCGCCGAGACCACCGGACGGCTGCGCGGACTCGACGTACGCTCGGCACGCGCCGCGCGCGACACCGTCCTGGACGAACTCGGGCTGACCGCAATCGCCGGACGGCCCCTGAAGAAGCTCTCCGGCGGCCAGCGGCGCCTCGCCTGCTTCGCCACCGCGCTCGTCGGCGAGCGGCCCGTACTGGTCCTCGACGAGCCCACCACCGGCATGGACCCCGTGGCCCGGCGTGCCGTGTGGGCGGCTGTGGACCGGCGCCGCGCGCAGCACGGCGCGACCGTGGTGCTCGTCACCCACAACGTCCTCGAGGCCGAGACCGTCCTCGACCGGGTCGCCGTCATCGACCAGGGCAAGGTCATCGCCTGCGACACGCCCGCCGCGCTGAAGGCCTTCGTCTCGGGCGAGGTACGGCTGGAACTGGTGTGGCGCGAAGCCGCTCCGCTGGCGGTTCCGGAGGTCGCACGGCTGCGGGAGCGGGCCGTCGAGTCGGGGCGCCGCTGGGTGCTCCGGCTGGCGCCGGACGAGGCCAGGGCGGCGGTGGCCTCGGTCACCGGCGGCCCGGCCTTCGCCGCGCTCGACGACTTCACCCTGGCCACCCCCAGCCTGGAAGACGTGTACCTGGCCCTCGGCGGCAAGACGAAAGGGCTGGTGAAGTCGTGAGCGACCGCACGACGGGAGCCGCCCGGGCCGCGCTCGCGCCCGACGCCCCACCGACACCCGCGCCCCAGGCCGCGGTGCCCGGCGGGGCCCCCGAGCGCACGCCGGGCCCGCAGCCCGCTCCGCTGGCGCCCGGTGCGCGGTTCTTCCCCTCGCTTGCCGCCGTCTACCGGGCGCAGCTGTCCCGGGCACGGGTCGCGCGGATACCGCTGCTGTTCGTGGCCACCTTCCAGTCCGTCGGGATCATGATCCTGATGCGGGGTGTCGTCGACGGGGGCTCGGAGGCTCGGGCCGTCGTGGCCGGCTCCTCCGTGCTCGTCGTCGCCTTCGTCGCGCTGAACCTGCTCGCGCAGTACTTCGGGCAGCTGCGGGCCGGCGGCGGACTCGACCACTACGCCACCCTGCCGGTGCCGCCCGCCTCGGTGGTGCTGGGCGCGGCCGCCGCGTACGCCTCCTTCACGCTGCCGGGGACGCTGGTCACCGCCGTCTTCGGGTGCCTGCTCTTCGGCCTGCCCATGAGCGGACTGTGGATTTTGGCCGCCGTGGTGCCGCTTGCCGGGGCCGCGCTGGCCGGGCTCGGCGCGGCACTGGGGCTGCTGGCACCGCGCCAGGAGCTCGCCACTCTCGCGGGACAGCTCGGCATGTCGGCCGCGCTGCTGCTGGGGGTGCTGCCGCCCGAGCGGATGCCGGCCGTGATCGGGTGGGCGCGGGACCTGCTTCCGTCCACGTACGGGGTGGAGGCGTTCGCCCGCACCTTCGAGCCGTCGCCGGACTGGGCCGCCGTCGTCGTCGACCTGGGCGTGTGCGGGGCCGTCGGGGTCCTCTCGCTCACCGTCGCGACCTGGGCGTACCGCCGGGCGGCCGTCCGCTGACGCCGGCGCCGGACACACCTGGCACGATGTGGGGGTGACCGAAGCCGTGACCCCGCAGTCCCCGTTCGACCCGCCGCCGTCGCCGCCCGAGAAGCCGGGTGACACCGCCGCGGGCATCCGCCCGGAGGACGTCCGCGACGGAGCCGTCGTGGCCCTGGTGGTCGGGGTGGCCGGGCTGCTCCTGGGACTTCTGTGGTGGTGGCTGGCCCCCCGGGTGCAGTTCGTCTCCAACGGGGAAGCGGTGTTCCTGCGCAACAGCGAGAGCGAAGCGCGGATCGCCGCCGACGGGACCTTCTTCCTGCTGGCGCTGGGGCTGGGCGTGCTCAGCGCCGTCGGCACGTTCCTGTGGCGCCGGGCCGGCGGTGTGCCGCTGGTGATCGGGCTCGCCGTCGGGTCCTGCTTCGCCGCGCTGGCGGGGTGGCGGTTCGGGCTGTGGCTCGGCTCGTCGTCGACGGACCTGGCGGCGGCCGCGGCCGCCGCCGGCAAGGGGGTGCCGTTCGACGCGCCGCTGGAGCTGCTGGCGCACGGGGCGCTGCTGGCCTGGCCGATGACCGCCGTGCTGCTGCACCTGGGATTCACCGTGCTGTGGACGCCGCGGGATCCGGAGCCGGACCCGCTGTACGGGTGGAGCGGCTACTACCAGCCGGCCCCGCCGGCCGAGGCGCCGCTGCCGCCCGCGGATGCCGGCCCGACCGCGTCGGACGCCCCGCGCACCTGACCGGCCGGGGGCGGTGGGCAGGTGCCGCTGCGTGGAGCCGTCCCCGCCCCGCCCCTTCTCCGTTCCCGGGGGCCTGCGCCGGTTTCTGCCGGACGCTGCGTCGGCCTGCGCCGGGTCTCTGCCGAGCCCTGCCCGGACCGCGGCTCAATCGCCGGCGGGGGCCGACCGCCGGGCCTAGGCCCGGGCGATCGGGGCCAGGGCGGCTTCGGTGAGGGTGGCCAGGTCCGACGGGGACAGCTCGATCTCCAGGCCGCGGCGGCCCGCCGAGCAGCAGATCGTGGGGTGCTCCGTCGCGGACTCGTCGATCACCGTGCGCAGCCGCTTGCGCTGTCCCAGCGGGGAGATGCCGCCGCGGACATAGCCCGTGGTGCGTTCCGCCAGGGCCGGGTCCGCCATCGCCGCCCGCTTGCCGCCCACCGCCGTCGCCAGCGCCTTCAGGTCCAGCGACCCCGACACCGGGACCACCGCCACCGTCAGGACGCCGTCCACGTCCGCCACGAGGGTCTTGAACACCTGCGTCGGCGAGACGCCCATGGCCTCGGCCGCCTCCTCGCCGTACGAGGGATGCGCCGGGTCGTGCTCGTAGGCGTGCGTGGTGAAGGCGACCCCGGCCGCCGTCAGGGCCGCGATCGCCGGAGTACCGGCCGCCTGCTTCGTCTTCTTCGCCATCGGTCCCCCGTCGGGCAGCTCAGTTGGGGCTCGTCGGAGCCCGGGTCAGGTCCACCGCCGGCAGCGACGGCAGATGGCGGATCACCGCCGTCTCCGTGCGCAGCAGTTTCAGTTCCTCCGCCAGCCGCGTAGCCGTGTCCGGGGCCTGGAGCAGCCGCTGCTTCGCCGGGATGTCCAGCACCGCCGCCGCGGCCACCAGGTACGACACCACCGACGGCTCGTCGGGGAGTTCCGCGCCCGTCAGGGACCGCTCGCGGGCCCCGGCCAGCCGCTTCTGGTAGTTGCGGAAAGCCCGCAGCACGCCCTGCGCGAGGACCCCGGCGCCGTCGCCCGCGTCCTCCGGGAGTTCCTCCAGCTCCGCCGTCAGGAAGGGGCCCGAGGAGTCGACCGAGAGCAGGCGCACCCGCGTCGTACCGGTCGCCAGGACCTCGAAGCTGCCGTCCTCCCGCTCCCGGATCGTCGCCGCCTCGGCCACGCAGCCCACCCGGTGGAACGCCTGGATCGGGTCCGGGCCGAAGCCCGCGGCCGGCCCCCGCTCGGGCAGGGACGTCGGGTCCGGCAGGCCGGGCGCGGTCGGGGCCACCTCACGGCCGTCGCGGATCGCGACGACCGCGAAACGGCGAGGTTCGTCCTCGCCCGCCTTCAGCAGCTCGCGCATCATGGCGCGATAACGCTCCTCGAAGACGTTCAGCGGGAGGACGAGTCCCGGGAACAGCACCGAGTTCAGCGGGAAGAGGGGCAGGCGAACGGTGGTCACGACGCACAGCGTAATCGTCCGGAGACGAGCCCCGTCACCCCCGCCGCAGCAGCCGGGAGGCCCCCGCCGCCACCGTCGTGGCCAGGATCCAGCCCATGATGACGAGGCCGGCCGCCCCCCACTGCCAGCCGCCCGCCAGTTTCCAATGACCCTGCTGGCCCAGGTCGATCACCGGCAGGAGCAGGTCCAGCGCGTACAGGGGGGCGTTCCAGTGCGGATGCTCGCCCTGCTTGATCGCCGGGGGGTCGAGCCGGGAGAAGAACAGGGTCCCCGCCGCCCAGAGAACGGCCATCCACAGCGCGGCCCGGCCCGGCCGGTACCCGTAGACCACCGTCCAGTCCTGGAGGTACCCCCACGCCTTCGGGCCCGGCGGCAGCGTGGCCCTGCGCCGACGCTGTTTGGCCAGCAGCACCTCACGCGCGTCCGCGTCCTCGCCGCTGGCCCGCAGCACGGCCGCCAGCCGCTCGTACGGGCCCGGCGAGTACTCGGGGGTGGCCGCCTCCAGCCAGGCCAGCCGGCGGGAGAGGGGGAAGTGGCCGCGGGGCGCGAGATCGTCGTACTCGAACCCCTCGATGGACAGCCCGCCCGGGCCCGGCCAGCTCGTGGACGTGTCGACGAGCTTGACCACCTTGGCCCCCGACACCACCACCCGCCCGCGCTCCGGCCCTTCCCCGACGAAGCGGAACTCCGGGGTCTGGATCCGCCGCAGGGATATCTCCTGCTCGTCCGTGAGCAGGAACCGCGCCCCGTAGAAGTCGATGGCGTCCCCGAACCGGCCGTCGTCCAGCCGCAGCCCGCCCCGGCACTCGAACGGCTGCGCCCGCTGCCCCCGCGTAGGCGTCCGGCCCAGCCCGTACGGGGGAGTGGAGGAGCCCGAGCCGCCGCTGCCGTAGCCCATGGCGATCGAGGTCAGGTACAGGGTCCGCTCCACGGTCAGCTGCGGCGCGTTCAGCGCGTGCCGCCCGGACGGATTGCGCAGTCGGGCCCCGCGCAGGTTCATCGACACGCCGACCTTCGCGCCGCGCAGGCTCACCTCCCCGTACGTCTCCAGCAGCTCGCCCTGGAAGTCCTGCGCGACCGACATCCCGTCCGCGGCGATCGCCCGGCCCTTGTTGTCCCGCTGCACCACCGCCTGGCTCACCAGCAGGTCGGTCCCGATCTGCGCGTCGGTCAGCCGGATCCCGCGCGCCACCCGGCAGCGCGGCAGGTGCAGATCGCCCTCGGTGTGCAGCCGGGACGCCTCCAGCCGCGGGATCGCGCAGTTGACCAGGCGCAACGTGCCGAAGCGGGCCTCGGAGATCTGGATCTCGCTGTCGAAGCGGCACGACTGGAGCTCCACGTACGGAGCAACCGTCCCACCGGAAAGATCCAGCCGCCCGGTGATCCGTACGCCGCGCAGCTTCAGCGAGGCCACCCGGCCCGGCACCGGCGGCGGACCGTGCAGCAGCAGCAGCGCCACCACGCCCGCGCGGACACTGCGCCCGGGACCCCATACGTGGTCGGCGTGCGGATCGTCACGGTCCGCGGCGCGGGCACTGAGGTCACAGACGCTGCCCGTGCGGTAGGCGTCCCACATCCGGCGCTCGGAAGCGCTGAGATCCGCCGGTTCCCCGTCCGGGCTCGCCTCGGTCACCGCGGTCCCCCTCCGCCGTCGTGTACGTGTAGGTGAACGCTAACGGCCGCCTGTGACGTCCGGGGCGTGTATCAGCCAGTGATACGGGCGGACGGGGGCGCCAGGCGGTCTGAGAGAATTGTGGGGTGATCTCTCGTATCGACCTGCGCGGTGACGCCCTCCCCGAGGGCGGCGCCCTGCGCGACCTGCTGCCCCGTGCCGAGTTCGACGTAGAAGCTGCCCTGGAGAAGGTGCGGCCCATCTGCGAGGACGTCCATCATCGTGGCACGGCGGCGCTGATCGAGTACGCGCAGAAGTTCGACGGAGTGACGCTCGAGCAGGTCAGGGTGCCCGTGGAGGCCCTCAAGACCGCCCTCGCCGAGCTCGACCCGGCCGTCCGCGCAGCCCTCGAGGAGTCGATCCGGCGCGCCCGGACCGTGCACCGCGAACAGCGCCGCACCGAACACACCACCCAGGTGGTCCCCGGCGGCACGGTGACCGAGAAGTGGGTTCCCGTGGAGCGCGTGGGCCTGTACGCCCCGGGCGGCCGCTCGGTGTACCCGTCCTCCGTCGTCATGAACGTGGTGCCGGCCCAGGAGGCGGGCGTCGAGTCGATCGCGCTCGCGTCCCCGCCGCAGAAGCCCGCTTTCGAAGGTGACCCAGCCGGCGGCCTGCCGCACCCGACGATCCTCGCCGCTTGCGCCCTGCTCGGCGTGGACGAGGTGTACGCGGTCGGCGGAGCCCAGGCTGTCGCGATGTTCGCGTACGGGACCGAGGACTGCCTTCCCGCGAACATGGTCACCGGCCCCGGCAACATCTGGGTCGCCGCCGCCAAGCGCTACTTCACCGGCCGCATCGGCATCGACACCGAGGCCGGCCCGACCGAGATCGCCGTCCTTGCCGACTCCACGGCCGACCCGGTCCACGTCGCAGCCGACCTGATCAGCCAGGCCGAGCACGACCCCCTGGCCGCGGCCGTCCTCGTCACCGACTCCGCCGAGCTCGCGGACGCCGTCGAGAAGGAGCTGGAGCCGCAGGTCGCCGCGACCAAGCACGTCGAGGACCGGATCAGGCCGGCCCTCGCCGGCAAGCAGTCGGCGATCGTGCTCGTCGACAGCCTGGAGGACGGCCTCAAGGTCGTGGACGCCTACGGTGCCGAGCACCTGGAGATCCAGACCGCCGACGCCGCCGCCTGGGCCGCCCGGGTCCGCAACGCCGGCGCGATCTTCGTCGGCCCGTGGGCCCCGGTCTCCCTCGGCGACTACTGCGCCGGCTCCAACCACGTGCTGCCCACCGGCGGCTGCGCCTGCCACTCCTCGGGCCTGTCCGTGCAGTCCTTCCTGCGCGGCATCCACATCGTCGACTACACCCGCGACGCCCTCGCCGAGGTCACCCACCACGTGGTCACCCTGGCCGAGGCCGAGGACCTGCCCGCCCACGGCGCCGCGCTCAAGGCTCGCTTCGGATGGAAGGTCCCCACCCCGTGAGCATCGGAATCGACGACCTCCCCATCCGGGACGAACTGCGCGGCAAGAGCCCGTACGGCGCCCCGCAGCTCGAGGTGCCCGTCCAGCTGAACACCAACGAGAACCCCTACGAGCTGCCCGCGGAACTCGTCGCGCGCATCGCCGAGCGCGTCGCCGACGCCGCCCGCACCCTCAACCGCTACCCGGACCGGGACGCGGTCGAGCTGCGCACCGAGCTGGCCGCCTACCTCACCCGTACCGGCAAGCACCCGGTCGCACGGGAGAACGTATGGGCCGCCAACGGCTCCAACGAGGTCATCCAGCAACTGCTGCAGGCCTTCGGGGGGCCCGGCCGCACCGCGATCGGCTTCGAGCCCTCCTACTCCATGCACGCGCTGATCTGCCGCGGCACCGGCACGGGCTGGATCTCCGGCCCGCGCCGCGAGGATTTCACCATCGACGTGGAGGCCGCCGAGCGGGCGATCGCCGAGCACACCCCCGACGTCGTCTTCATCACCTCGCCCAACAACCCCACGGGCACCGCCGTCGAGGCGGAGACCGTCCTGGCCCTCTACGAGGCGGCCCAGGCGGCCAAGCCCTCCCTCGTCATCGTCGACGAGGCCTACGTGGAGTTCAGCCACCGGGACTCGCTGCTGCCCCTCATCGAGGGCCGGCCGAACATGGTGATCTCCCGGACCATGTCCAAGGCCTTCGGCGCCGCCGGCCTGCGCCTGGGCTACCTGGCCGCACACCCCGCCGTCGTCGACGCCGTGCAGCTGGTGCGCCTGCCGTACCACCTGTCCGCCGTCACCCAGGCGACGGCCCTGGCCGCCCTGGAGCACACCGACACCCTGCTGGGCTACGTCGAGCAGCTCAAGTCCGAGCGGGACCGACTCGTCACCGAGCTGCGGGCCATCGGCTACGAGGTCACCGAGTCCGACGCGAACTTCATCCAGTTCGGGAAGTTCGAGGACTCGCACACCGCCTGGCAGAAGATCCTCGACCACGGGGTCCTGGTCCGGGACAACGGCGTACCCGGCCGGCTGCGGGTCACCGCCGGCACCCCGGCAGAGAACGACGCGTTCCTGGAAGCGGTTCGCGCACTGAAGAAGGAGCAGCACGCATGAGCCGCATCGGACGGGTCGAACGGACCACCAAGGAGACCTCCGTCGTCGTCGAGATAAACCTCGACGGAACCGGCCGGGTCGACGTCTCGACGGGCGTGGGCTTCTACGACCACATGCTCGACCAGCTCGGCCGCCACGGCCTCTTCGACCTCACCGTCAAGACCGACGGCGACCTGCACATCGACTCACACCACACCATCGAGGACACCGCCCTCGCGCTCGGCGCCGCCTTCAAGCAGGCCCTCGGCGACAAGGTGGGCATCTACCGCTTCGGCAACTGCACCGTGCCGCTCGACGAGTCCCTCGCCCAGGTCACCGTCGACCTGTCCGGCCGCCCCTACCTCGTGCACACCGAGCCCGAGAACATGGCGCCGATGATCGGCTCCTACGACACGACGATGACCCGGCACATCCTGGAGTCCTTCGTCGCCCAGGCCCAGATCGCCCTGCACGTCCACGTCCCGTACGGACGCAACGCCCACCACATCGTGGAGTGCCAGTTCAAGGCCCTCGCCCGCGCGCTGCGCTACGCCGCCGAGTTCGACCCGCGCGCCGCCGGCATCCTGCCCTCCACGAAGGGCGCCCTCTAGCAGTGAACGGGCTGAACACCATCCTGATCGTCCTCGGCCTCTTCCTGGCCGGGGGCGTCTACTCCTTCCAGAAGCAGCAGATGCCCAAGTCGGTCATCATCCTGCTCGCCCTCGCCTCCGCGATGTGTCTGGCAGCCGGAGTCCTGCGAATCCAAGGAATCTGGGAATGAGCACAGCACGCCCCACCAAGAAGGTCGTCGTCTTCGACTACGGCTTCGGCAACGTCCGCTCCGCCGAGCGCGCCCTCGCCCGCGTCGGCGCGGACGTCGAGATCACCCGCGACTACGACAAGGCCATGGACGCCGACGGACTCCTCGTCCCAGGCGTCGGCGCCTTCTCCGCATGCATGCAGGGCCTCAAGGACGTCCGCGGCGACTGGATCATCGGCCGCCGGCTCTCCGGCGGCCGCCCGGTCATGGGCATCTGCGTCGGCATGCAGATCCTCTTCGAGCGCGGCATCGAGCACGGCGTGGAGACTTCAGGTCTCGACGAGTGGCCGGGCACGGTCGGCCCGCTCAAGGCCCCGATCGTCCCCCACATGGGCTGGAACACCGTCGAGGCTCCGGCCGACAGCCAGGCCTTCGCCGGCCTGGACGCCGACGCCCGGTTCTACTTCGTGCACTCCTACGCGGCGCGCGACTGGACCCTCGAGACCACCAACCCGCTGATCCGCGCACCCAAGGTCACCTGGGCCACCCACGGCGAACGCTTCGTCGCGGCGGTGGAGAACGGGGCCCTGTGGGCCACCCAGTTCCACCCCGAGAAGTCCGGCGACGCCGGCGCCCAGCTCCTCACCAACTGGATCGAGACCCTCTGATGCCGAACACGCTCGAACTCCTTCCCGCGGTCGACGTCCGCGACGGCCAGGCCGTCCGCCTCGTCCACGGCGTCTCCGGCAGCGAGACCTCCTACGGCTCCCCGCTGCAGGCGGCCCTCGCCTGGCAGGCCGCCGGCGCCGAGTGGCTCCACCTGGTCGACCTGGACGCCGCCTTCGGCACCGGCGACAACCGAGCCCTGGTCGCCGAGATCACCCGCGCCATGGACATCAAGGTCGAGCTGTCCGGCGGCATCCGCGACGACGCCTCGCTCGCCGCGGCCCTCGCCACCGGCTGCACCCGCGTCAACCTCGGCACCGCCGCCCTGGAGACCCCCGAGTGGGCCGCCAAGGCCATCGCAGAGCACGGCGACAGGATCGCCATCGGCCTCGACGTACGCGGCACGACCCTCAAGGGCCGCGGCTGGACCAGCGAGGGCGGCGACCTCTACGAGACCCTCGCCCGCCTCGACTCCGAGGGCTGCGCCCGCTACGTCGTCACCGACATCGGCAAGGACGGCACGCTCACCGGTCCCAACCTGGAGCTGCTGAAGAACGTCTGCGCCGCCACCGACCGGCCCGTCGTCGCCTCCGGCGGCGTCTCCTCCCTGGACGACCTGCGGGCCCTGTCCGAGCTGGTGCCCCTGGGCGTCGAGGGCGCGATCGTCGGCAAGGCCCTGTACGCCAAGGCCTTCACCCTGGAAGAAGCCCTGAAGGTGGTCTCCGCATGAGCAGCTCCCCCGACGCCGGCGCCGTGCGCCGCATCTCCTCCGGCGGCCCCTACGAGGACGTCATCGCCTACTCCCGCGCCGTGCAGCTGCCGAACGGCCTCGTCCTGGTCTCCGGCTGCACCGCGGCCGACGCGGGCGGCCCGTACGACCAGACCATCGCCGCGTTCGGCGTCGCCTTCAAGGCCCTCGCCCAGGCCGGCCTCGGCCCCGAGGACGTCGTCCGCACCCGCATGTACCTCACGCACGCCCGCGACGTGGACGACGTGGGCCGCGCCCACAAGGAGCTCTTCGACGCGGTCCGCCCGGCCGCGACGATGCTCATCGTCTCCGGCTTCGTCGACCCGTCGATGGTCGTCGAGGTGGAGGTCGAGGCGTACAAGGCGGTGCCCGCATGAGCCTCGCCGTACGAGTGATCCCCTGCCTGGACGTGGACAACGGCCGCGTCGTCAAGGGCGTCAACTTCCAGAACCTGCGCGACGCGGGCGACCCGGTGGAGATGGCCAAGCTGTACGACGCCGAAGGCGCCGACGAGCTGACCTTCCTCGACATCACCGCGTCCTCCGGGAACCGCGAGACCACCTACGACGTGGTGCGCCGCACCGCCGAGCAGGTCTTCATCCCGCTGACCGTGGGCGGCGGCGTCCGCACGGCCGACGACGTCGACAAACTGCTGCGCGCGGGGGCGGACAAGGTGGGCGTGAACACGGCCGCCATCGCCCGCCCCGAGCTGATCCAGGAGATCGCGGAGCGGTTCGGCCGGCAGGTCCTCGTCCTGTCGGTCGACGCCCGCCGCACCGAGTCGGGCACGTTCGAGGTCACCACGCACGGCGGCCGCCGGGGCACAGGCATCGACGCCGTCGAGTGGGCCCACCGGGCCGCGGAGCTGGGTGCCGGGGAGATCCTGCTGAACTCGATGGACGCCGACGGCACCAAGGACGGCTACGACACGGAGATGATCGCGGCGGTACGCAAGCACGTCACCGTGCCGGTGATCGCCTCGGGCGGCGCGGGCCGCCTCGCGGACTTCGCCCCGGCGATCGCCGCGGGAGCGGACGCGGTGCTCGCGGCGTCGGTCTTCCACTTCGGCGACCTCCGCATCTCCGAGGTCAAAGCGGCCCTCCGCGAAGCGGGCCACCCCGTCCGCTGATCGCCCCCGGCCCGGCCGGGCGGTACGGGTCCCCCGTCTGCGGGCCGGTGGCCGCGCCCCAAATCGCCGGCGGGGCTGCGTCTCGCCGGCCGGGGCCGGTGGTGGTGCCCGGGGCTGTGCCGGGTGGGGGTGTGGGGACGGTGGGGGTGTCCCCGCAGGACGAGCGCGCACCGCCGGGTACGGCCGTGACTTCCGGTGACCGCGCGAGCCGAGGGGACACCCCCCGGCGGCACCGCGCCCCCACCACTCCCAGCCCCGCCGGCGCTTGAGGCGCGGCCACCGGCCCGCAGCCGGGAAACTCACCGCACCAGGGCAAGGACGGCCACCGGCCCGCAGCCGAGGCGCCGCCCGGCCAGGGCAAGGACGGCCCACCGGCCCGCAGCCGGGTAAACGCCCCCGCACCGCCCGGCCAGGGCAAGGACGGCCACCGGCCCGCAGCCGAGGCGCCGCCCGGCCAGGGCAAAGACGGCCCACCGGCCCGCAGCCGGGTAAACGCCCCCGCACCGCCCGGCCAGGGCAAGGACGGCCACCGGCCCGCAGCCCAGGCACCGCCCGGCCAGGGCAAGGACGGCCCACCGGCCCGCAGCCGGGTAAACGCACCCGCACCGCCCGGCCAGGGCAAGGACGGCCACCGGCCCGCAGCCGGGAAACTCACCGCACCGCCCGGCCAGGGCAAGGACGGCCACCGGCCCGCAGCCGGGAAACTCACCGCACCGCCCGGCCAGGGCAAGGGCTAGAGGCCCAGCTCCGCCACCGTCAGCTTGGCGACGGCCTCCTTCTCGCCGTCCAGCGTCACCGCGGCAGCCGCCTGCCGGCCGAAGCAGAACAGCGTCAGTTCCCCCGGCTCGCCGGTCACCGTCACCACCGGCGCACCCTTGTGCGCCACCGCCGTCTGCCCGTTCGGGCGCCTCAGCACCAGGCCCACCGGCGAGCGGCGCCCCGTCAGCCGGGCCATCCTCTCCAGGCGGGACCACAGCGCGTCCGAGAACACCCGGTCCAGCTCCCGCGGGGACCAGTCCGGCTGCGCACGGCGGACGTCCTCGGCGTGGACGTAGAACTCCACGGCGTTCGCAGCCTCGTCGATCTGCTTCAGCGCGTACGGCGACAACCGCGGCGGCCCCGTCCGGATCAGCTGGATGAGCTCCTCGTACGGCTTGGCCGCGTACTCGGCCATCGCTGCGTCCAGCCGCCCCTTCAGCACGTTCAGCAGCAGGCCGCCCGCCGCGTCCGGCCGCCGCTCCCGCACCACCACGTGCGCGGCCAGGTCGCGGCACCTCCAGCCGGTGCACAGCGTGGGGGCCTCGGGACCGGCCGCCTCCAACAGGTCCGCCAGCAGCAGGCGTTCACGCTTCGCATGGGTAGACATGCGAGCCAGCCTACGGCCGGATCGCGCCGTACGCCCGCCCATCAGACGGACATGGATCACCACCCCCACCCGGGCCCGGCACAATGGCTCCATGAGTACGACCCCCCGCCCCGGCAACCTCGACCCCGCCATCGCCGCGCGCCTCAAGCGCTCCGCCGACGGCCTGGTACCGGCCATCGCCCAGCAGTACGACACCGGTGAGGTGCTCATGCTCGGGTGGATGGACGACGAGGCACTGCACCGCACCCTGACCACCGGCCGCTGCACGTACTGGTCCCGCAGCCGCCAGGAGTACTGGGTGAAGGGGGATACGTCCGGCCACTTCCAGCACGTCAAGTCCGTCGCCCTCGACTGCGACGCCGACACCGTGCTCGTCCGGGTCGACCAGGTCGGAGCCGCCTGCCACACCGGATCCCGCACCTGCTTCGACGACGACGTCCTCCTCCGCGCAGCCGACTAGGTAGGGGTCCCCACGCAATGGATCTTGAGACGTTCCGCAAGCTCGCGGCCGACCGCCGCGTCATCCCCGTGAGCCGCAAGCTGCTCGCCGACGGGGACACGCCCGTCGGGCTCTACCGCAAGCTGGCCGCCGAACGCCCCGGCACCTTCCTCCTGGAGTCCGCGGAGAACGGCCGGTCCTGGTCCCGGTACTCCTTCGTCGGGGTCCGCAGTGACGCGACCCTCACCGTCCGGGACGGCCGCGCGCACTGGATCGGCACCCCGCCCGTGGGCGTACCCACCGACGGCGACCCCCTCGACGCCCTGCGCGCGACCGTCGAGGCCCTGCACACCCCCCGCGACCTCGCGGGCGGCATGCCCCCCTTCACCGGCGGCATGGTCGGCTACCTCGGCTACGACATCGTGCGCCGCCTGGAGCGCATCGGCGAGCACGGCAGCGACGACCTGGAGCTGCCCGAGCTGACGATGCTGCTCACCTCCGACCTCGCGGTGCTGGACCACTGGGACGGCACCGTCCAGCTCATCGCCAACGCCATCAACCACAACGACCTCGACTCCGGGGTCGACGAGGCCCACGCGGACGCCGTGGCCCGCCTCGACGCCATGGAGGCGGACCTGGCCCGGCCCGCGCCCTACGTCCCGGCCCCGCTGCCCGCCTCCGAGCTGCCCGAGTTCTCCGCCCTGTGGGGCGGCGAGAAGTACCGGGCGGCCGTCGAGGACATCAAGGAGCGCATCCGGGCCGGCGAGGCCTTCCAGGTGGTGCCCTCGCAGCGGTTCGAGACCTCCTGCAAGGCCTCGGCGCTGGACGTCTACCGCGTGCTGCGCGCCACCAACCCGTCCCCGTACATGTACCTCTTCCGCTTCGAGAACGGCTTCGACGTGGTCGGGTCGAGCCCTGAGGCGCTGGTCAAGGTCGAGGACGGCCGGGCCATGGTCCACCCCATCGCCGGCACCCGCCACCGGGGCGCGACCCCGCAGGAGGACAACGACCTCGCCGAGGAGCTGCTGGCCGACCCCAAGGAGCGCGCCGAGCACCTGATGCTCGTCGACCTGGGCCGCAACGACCTCGGCCGGGTGTGCGAGCCGGGATCGGTGGAGGTCGTCGACTTCATGTCGATCGAGCGGTACTCCCACGTCATGCACATCGTCTCCACCGTGACGGGGCGCGTGGCCGAGGGGAAGACCGCCTTCGACGTGCTCACCGCCTGCTTCCCGGCCGGCACCCTCTCCGGGGCGCCCAAGCCGCGGGCCATGCAGATCATCGAGGAGCTGGAGCCCTCCCGCCGCGGCCTCTACGGCGGCTGCGTGGGCTACCTGGACTTCGCCGGCGACTCCGACACCGCCATCGCCATCCGTACGGCGCTGCTGCGCGACGGCACGGCGTACGTGCAGGCCGGCGCAGGCGTCGTCGCCGACTCGGTGCCCGAGCTGGAGGACAACGAGTGCCGCAACAAGGCCGCCGCCGTGCTGCGCGCGGTGGCAGCGGCGAACCGCCTGAGCGGCTCCTGAGGGCGTAGGGGATAGTGGGGTACGTGAGTGCCGTACCCCCGCCCCGTTCCGATGCCTCCGCCGAGCCCGAGGCCCCCGACAGCCGCAGCAGCCGCCGCAGCGTGGCCGCGGCGCTGCTGCTCGGCGCGCTCGGTTCCACCGTCGTCCTGCTCGCCTCCGGCCGGGTCTGGGCCCGGGGCACGGCCGCCATCGGCAGCGACTCGCTCCAGCTGAGCGCCGACGGGCGGGCCGTGACCGGGCTCCCGGCGGCCCTGGCCATCGTGGGCCTGGCCGCGCTGGTCGCCGTCTTCGCCGTACGCGGCAAGGGCCGGCTCCTGGTGTCGGGCCTGCTGGCGCTCAGCGGCCTCGGGGCGGCGCTGTCGGCCCTCTTCGGCTCCGACGGCCGCAGCGTCCTGGACGCGCAGGCCGTCCGTACCACCGCGGACAGCGCGGCGCAGGTGGCCGGCCTGACGCACACCACGTGGCCGTACGTCACGGCCGCCGGGGCGGTCCTGATCCTGGCCGCCGGCCTGCTGGCGCTGCGCTTCGGCCGTGGCTGGCCCTCGATGGGCGGCCGCTACGAGCGTGACGGCGGCCCCCGTCCGCGGGCCGCCGCGGCGGTGGACCCGGACCGGCCGGAGGATCTGTGGAAGGCTCTGGACCGCGGCGAGGACCCGACCACGGGACCGAGCGGCGACCGGACCCGCTGACCGGCACCCGAGCACACCCCCCTGGACGGCGAAGCCGCCCCGTGCGGGACAATGTCACCGAGCGTCCGACACAGACCGCACGTTCGACACAGCAGCGCGACAGAGCAACGAGGAGCAAACTCATGGCGGGCACTAGCCACGGACACACCCCGGCCGCCTGGACCGGTGTCATCATCGCCTTCATCGGTTTCTGCATCTCCGGCGCCTTCATGGTGCTCGCCAACCCCCTCGGCTTCTGGGCCGGCATGGTCGTCGTCGCGCTCGGCGGTGTCGTCGGCCTGGCGATGCGGGCCGCGGGCATGGGCGCGCCGAAGGCGGCCCACAAGGACCTCGCCGACGTCATCGCCGCGAACAAGGTCCCCGCCAAGGTCTGAGCGCACCACCTGCGCCGGTCCTGGAAGAGAGCCGAAAGGCGCGGCCCCGCCGGGCTGCGCCTTTTGTCGTGAGCGGAGAGAATCAGCAGGTGGACGCCTCCAGCACCCCCGACGCCGGGCCCGGTCCGCAGGCCGGGCCCGCCGCACCCGCGGTGCCCGCCGAGCGGACGTCCCGGGCCAGGCGGCTCGCCGCACCGGCTCTGTACCTGGCCGCCGCCGGCGCTGCGTTCGCGTACGTCGGCGCCGTGGACCCCAACGAGCCGGGCCACTACCCGGTCTGCCCGCTGCTGCGCCTGACGGGCGTCCTGTGCCCCGGCTGCGGCGGGCTGCGCAGCGCGCACGCGTTCGCGCACGGGGATCTGGCCGCTGCTTTCGGGTCGAATGCCCTCGCGGTCGTCGGCTACTTCGTCTTCGCGGGGTTCATGGCCCTGTGGCTGGTTCGCGCCTTGCGCGGCGGGCCGACTCCGAGGATCGTGCTGCGTCCCGCCCAGTCGTGGGCGGTGGGCGCGGTGGTACTGGTTTTCGCCGTTGTCCGAAATCTCTCTTTCGGGTCGGCACTGGCGCCCTGAGCCCCGCGCACAGCGGGGATGAAGGGCGTATTCCGAATGTCCAGTTACTGGGACGCCGTCAACCGAGTGCGGAGGGCGACGCCTCCGCCGGATACCATTTGATTGCCGACCTTGCAGTGGTACGTGTCTGCAGGGCGGCCGACCGTCATCGACCCGGAAGGGGGCCGCTCGCGTGAGTGTGCTCGACGAGATCATCGAAGGGGTCCGCGAAGACCTTGCCGAACGGCAGGCCCGCGTGAGCCTCGACGAGCTCAAGGAGCGTGCCGCCAAGGCGCCCCAGGCCAAGGACGGCGTCGCGGCTCTGCGCGGCGACGGCGTCAAGGTGATCTGCGAGGTCAAGCGCTCCAGCCCCTCCAAGGGCGCGCTGGCCGCGATCGCGGATCCGGCCGGGCTCGCCGCGGACTACGAGGCGGGTGGTGCGGCAGTCATCTCCGTCCTCACCGAGCAGCGCCGGTTCGGCGGCTCGCTGGCCGACCTGGAGGCCGTCCGTGCCCGCGTGGACATCCCGATCCTGCGCAAGGACTTCATCGTCACGGCGTACCAGCTCTGGGAGGCCCGGGCCTACGGCGCCGACCTCGCGCTGCTGATCGTCGCGGCCCTGGAGCAGGAGGCCCTCGTCTCCCTCATCGAGCGGGCCGAGTCCATCGGCCTCACCCCGCTCGTCGAGGTCCACGACGAGGAGGAGGTGGAGCGGGCGGTGGCCGCCGGCGCCAAGATCATCGGCGTCAATGCCCGCAACCTCAAGGACCTCAAGGTCGACCGCTCCACCTTCGAGCGCGTCGTCGGCGAGATCCCGGCCCACATCGTCAAGGTCGCCGAGTCCGGCATCCGCGGACCGCACGACCTGATCGCCTACGCGAACGAGGGCGCCGACGCCGTCCTCGTCGGAGAGTCCCTGGTCACCGGCCGCGACCCGAAGGCGGCCGTGGCCGACCTCGTCGCCGCCGGGGCCCACCCGGCCCTGCGCCACGGACGGAGCTGACCCGTTCCATGACCCCTGACCGCCCCTCCGTCCGCACGCGCCGCGTGCCGACGGCGTACGCGCCCCTGGCGCGCGGCTGCCGCCCCCGCGGCTGCCGCGCCCCGGCCCGGCGCGTCCACGGGCGGCGGGTCCGGTACGTGATCGGCTCCGAGCCCGGCCAGGTCAACGGCATGCGATGGCGCCGCGGAGACGCGCCGTAACGAGGGCTGCCGCGGCCCGGTACGCGAGACGTACCGCGCCGCCCGGCGGTCCCGTACGGCCTGCTGCCCGGGCCGACCGGCTCCGGGAGCGGGCCGCTCCGCGCCGTAGGCCACATCCCCCAGCGGGGTGTGCGCGGCACGGGCGGGCGGCGCAATACGGTGAAACCACCCGCCGCATCTCGCACCCGTAGGAGCACTGGACATGTCCAGCGAGTTCTTCATCCCGGACCCGGAGGGTCACGTTCCCAACGCCGAGGGCTACTTCGGCGATTTCGGCGGCAAGTTCATCCCGGAGGCGCTCGTCGCCGCCGTGGACGAGGTCGCCGTCGAGTACGAGAAGGCCAAGGGCGATCCGTCCTTCGTGGCCGAGCTGGGCGACCTCATGGTCAACTACACCGGCCGCCCCAGCGCCCTCACCGAGGTGCCCCGCTTCGCCGAGCACGCCGGCGGCGCGCGGATCTTCCTCAAGCGCGAGGACCTCAACCACACCGGCTCGCACAAGATCAACAACGTGCTGGGCCAGGCGCTGCTCACCAAGCGCATGGGCAAGACCCGCGTGATCGCCGAGACCGGTGCCGGCCAGCACGGCGTGGCCACGGCCACCGCCTGCGCCCTCTTCGGCCTCGAGTGCGTCATCTACATGGGCGAGATCGACACCCAGCGCCAGGCGCTGAACGTCGCCCGCATGCGGATGCTGGGCGCCGAGGTCATCGCGGTGAAGTCCGGCTCGCGGACGCTGAAGGACGCGATCAACGAGGCGTTCCGGGACTGGGTCGCCAACGTGGACCGCACCCACTACCTCTTCGGCACGGTCGCCGGTCCGCACCCCTTCCCGGCGATGGTCCGCGACTTCCACCGGGTCATCGGCGTCGAGGCCCGCCGCCAGGTCCTGGAGCGCGCCGGCCGGCTGCCCGATGCCGTGGCGGCCTGCGTCGGTGGCGGCTCCAACGCCATCGGCCTCTTCCACGCCTTCATCCCGGACGCCGGCGTCCGCCTGGTCGGCTTCGAGCCCGCCGGGCACGGTGTCGAGACCGGCGAGCACGCGGCCACACTGACCGCCGGCGAGCCCGGCATCCTGCACGGCTCCCGCTCCTACGTCCTGCAGGACGAGGAGGGCCAGATCACCGAGCCGTACTCCATCTCGGCCGGGCTGGACTACCCGGGCATCGGCCCGGAGCACTCCTACCTCAAGGACGTCGGCCGCGGTGAGTACCGCGCGGTCACCGACGACGCCGCGATGCAGGCCCTGCGCCTGCTCTCCCGCACGGAGGGCATCATCCCGGCGATCGAGTCGGCGCACGCCCTCGCGGGAGCCCTGGAGCTGGGCAGCGAGCTGGGCAGGGACGGCCTGCTGGTCGTCAACCTGTCCGGCCGCGGCGACAAGGACATGGACACGGCGGCCCGATACTTCGGGCTGTACGACGGCGGGACGGCCGAGGGGGAGTCGAAGTGAGCAACGGCAACATCCAGCTGCTGAGCGACACGCTCGCCAAGGCGAAGTCCGAGGACCGCGCCGCCCTCGTCGCCTACCTGCCGGCGGGCTTCCCGACCGTCGACGGTGCCATCGACGCCGTCAAGGCGGTCATCGCGGGCGGCGCGGACATCGTCGAGATCGGCCTCCCGCACAGCGACCCGGTCCTCGACGGCGCCATCATCCAGACCGCCGACGACATCGCCCTGCGCGGCGGGGTCAAGATCGCCGACGTGCTCCGCACCGTGCGCGAGGCCCACGAGGCCACCGGCGCGCCCATCCTGGTGATGACGTACTGGAACCCGATCGACCGCTACGGCGTCGAGCGGTTCACGGCCGAGCTGGCGGCGGCTGGCGGCGCCGGGTGCATCCTGCCCGACCTGCCGGTCCAGGAGTCCGCGCTGTGGCGCGAGCACGCCGAGAAGCACGGTCTGGCGACCGTCTTCGTCGTGGCGCCGAGCAGCAAGGACGAGCGCCTGGCCACCATCACGGCGGCCGGCTCCGGCTTCGTCTACGCCGCCTCGCTGATGGGCGTCACCGGCACCCGCGAATCGGTCGGCAACCAGGCCCAGGACCTGGTCCGGCGCACCCGCGCCACGACCGAGCTCCCCGTCTGCGTCGGCCTCGGCGTCTCCAACGCCGCCCAGGCCGAGGTGGTGGCCGGCTTCGCCGACGGGGTGATCGTCGGCTCGGCCTTCGTGAAGCTGCTGCTGGACGCGCCTGACCTGCCGGCCGGGCTGGACGCCGTACGGGCGCTCGCGGCCGAGCTTGCGGCAGGCGTACGCAGAAGCTGAGACAAAGCGGACACCTGATCGGGTTCTGTAGTCCGATCGGGTGGAATGGCGAGCAGGGAGGCACGCGAGTGCCTCCCTGCTTCGTTTGGCGGAGCGTGAGCGACAAGAACGACGGTGCCAACCGCGATGCGACGAAACGATCGGCCCGGGAGCGACTCCAAGCGGAGCGCGAGCGGCAGAAGACCCGGGACAAGCGCCGGCGGACCCTGATCGTGGCGGCGGCGGTGGTCGGCGTCCTGGGGCTGGCGACGGTCGTGGGCGTGATCGCGGCCAACGCCGGCAAGGACACCAGCGCCAAGGGCGGCCCGGTCGTCGCCCCCAGCGGCGCCACCGGGAAGGACGCTCTCGCCATCCAGACGGGCAAGCCCGAGGCGAAGGCCACCCTCACCGTCTGGGAGGACTTCCGCTGCCCGGCCTGCAAGACCTTCGAGGACAACTACCGGGACACCATCCACGAGCTGGAGGCCAAGGGCCTGCTCAAGGTGGACTACCACCTGGTCACGCTCATCGACGGGAACATGGGCGGCAGCGGCTCCCTGAAGGGGGCGAACGCGGCGGCCTGCGCGCAGGACGCCGGCAAGTTCTCGGAGTACCACGACGTCCTCTTCCAGAACCAGCCGCAGGAGGTCGACGACGCCTACGGCAAGAACGCCAAGCTGCTGGAGCTGGCGGGCAAGGTCGACGGGCTGGTCACCCCCGAGTTCACGGCGTGCGTCGAGGAAGGTACGCACAACAGCTGGGTGGCCAAGTCGCACGAGGCCTTCGCCGCCGGGAACTTCCGCGGCACGCCGACCGTGCTGCTCGACGGCAAGGACATCTTCTCCGACCAGGCCAACCCGCTGACCCCGCAGAAGCTGAAGGAGAAGGTGGAAGCGGGCGCCCAGGGCTCCGGCGGGGCCGGTGCCAGGGGTGCCGGGAAGGAGACCGGCAAGGCGTCGGACAAGGACACCGGGAAGGGCCGGGCGAAGGCCTCACCGTCGGCATCGAGGACGGCGTCGAGGAATCCCGCGAACGGCTCCGGGAACGGCACGGGGATCGGGTCCGGGAACGGGCCCTCGGGGGACTGACTTCCGCCGATCCATGTCTGGATTTGGTTTCGACCCTGCCGGGCGGGTTGCGGTACGCACCGTCCGGCAGGGTAGCGTCAGGTCTGCCATGGACATTGCTTACATCCCCAGTCCGTCGACCGGCGTGATCCATCTCGGACCGATCCCGCTCCGCGGCTACGCGTTCTGCATCATCATCGGCGTCTTCGTCGCCGTCTGGCTCGGCAACAAGCGCTGGATCGCGCGCGGCGGAAAGCCGGGTACGGTCGCGGACATCGCCGTGTGGGCGGTGCCGTTCGGGCTGGTCGGCGGTCGCCTCTACCACGTGATCACCGACTACCAGCTCTACTTCGGCGAGGGTCGCAACTGGGTCGACGCCTTCAAGATCTGGGAGGGCGGCCTCGGCATCTGGGGTGCGATCGCGCTGGGCGCGGTCGGCGCCTGGATCGGCTGCCGGCTGCGCGGCATCCCGCTGCCGGCCTGGGCCGACGCCCTGGCCCCCGGCATCGCGCTGGCCCAGGCGTGCGGCCGCTGGGGCAACTGGTTCAACCAGGAGCTCTACGGCCGGGCCACCGACCTGCCCTGGGCGGTGGAGATCAGCGCCGGCCCGAACCGGGACGCCGGGACCTACCACCCGACCTTCCTGTACGAGTCGCTGTGGTGCATCGGCGTCGCCTTCCTGGTGATCTGGGCCGACCGCCGCTTCAAGCTCGGCCACGGACGGGCCTTCGCCCTGTACGTCGCCGCGTACTGCGTCGGCCGCGGCTGGATCGAGTACATGCGCGTCGACGAGGCGCACCACATCCTGGGCGTGCGGCTGAACGTCTGGACCTCCATCGTCGTCTTCGTCCTCGCGGTGGTCTACTTCGTCCTCTCGGCGAAGCTGCGGCCGGGCCGCGAGGAGGTCGTCGAGCCCGACCGCCCCGGCGGCGGGGACGGCAAGGACAAGGCCGAGGCTGACGCCAAGGACAAGGCCGCGGCCGAGGACAAGGCTGCTGCGGTCGATGCGGCCGGCGCCGGGCCGAAGGACTCCGCGCCGAGCCTCGCCCAGCGCACCGACGCCACGGTGGCGCAGGCAGCGGTCAAGACCGACCTGAGCAAGCGGGCCGTGGACGCCGAGGCCCCGGAGGCCGACAAGTCCTGACCGCGCAGCGGTCGAGCAGGGGGGTGCCGCGCACGACGCGGCGCCCCCTTCTTCGCGTCCCCACCCGGCACCGACGCGCACGGTTCACCGGACTCGTGCCCGCAGCGGATCGACCCTCGCACCGTGAGCGCAGGGCGGTGCGCGGATGCCGGGGCCGGTGTGAGGGGGTCGGTCCCCGGCAGCCGGAATGCCGGAATCCGCGCGGGGGGCGCAGACGCGGTCCGGACGCCCGTGGCCGGGCGGCGGGGTCGTCGTCGTAGGTGCCGGGCCGGGCCGGGCGGGTTCGCACACGCCCCGCGGGGCGTGTGCCCGAGCCGGGTGCGCCGGGCCGCGCTCCGGCCGGTGACCGCGCGGTGAACGCAAGGGTTCAGTGGACCGGTACCCGCGCGGCCAGCGCAAGGGTGCGGTGCGCCGACGCCACCACGGCCGGATCCACGAACCTGCCGTCGGGCAGCGCCAGCGCGCCCGGCGCGGCCCGCGCCGCGCTGAGCACCTCCGCCGCGGCGCTCACTTCCTCGGGCGTCGGGAGATAGGCCCGCTCGATCACCGGCAGCTGTCGCGGGTGGATCGCCGCCCGGCCGAGGAATCCGAGGGACCGGCCGCGGGCGCAGGAGACCGCCAGCGCCTCCAGGTCCCGGATGTCGGGAAAAACCGACTGCGACGGGGGCGCCAGTCCGGCCGCGCGCGCCGCGACCACCACCCGGGAACGGCACCAGTCCAGGCCCTCCACCGCGCTGACGGCCAGGTCCGCCCGCAGGTCCGCCTCCCCGAGGGACAGCCCGCGCAGGGCCGGGTGCGCGCGGGCGATCTCGTACGCGCGCTCCACGCCCAGCGCCGACTCCAACAGCGCGTACAGGCCCGTCCCGCCCGTGCGGTCGGCGGCCGCGGCGATCTGCTCCGGCGCGCAGATCTTGGGCAGCCGCAGCCCCGCGAGGCCGGGCAGACCGGCGAGGGCGGTGAGGTCGGCGCTGCCCCAGGGGGAGTCGAGGGCGTTGACGCGGACGTGCACGGGGACCGGCGGCCGCTCGGCGAGCAGCTCGACGGTGGCGGCGCGGGCGTACTCCTTGCGGGAGGCCGCCACCGCGTCCTCCAGGTCGACGATGACGGCGTCCGCCCCGCAGCCCAGCGCCTTGCCGACCACGGCCGGGCGGTCGCCCGGCGCGTACAGCCAGGTCAGAATCACAGGGCCCCCTCGGTGCGCAGCGCGGAGATCTCGGCCCCGGTCAGTCCGAGTTCGGCCAGCACCTCGTTCGTGTCCGCGCCGTGCGGGCGGCCCGCCCAGCGGATCCCACCGGGGGTCTCGGACAGCCGGAAGAGGATGTTCTGCATCCGCAGGGGTCCCAGTTCCGGATCCTCGACCTCCGTCACCGTGTCGAGGGCCGCGAACTGTGGATCGGCCATCACGTCGCGGACGTCGTAGACGAGCGCGACGGCCGCCTCGGCTTCCTCGAAGGCGCACACGACCTCCTCCGCCTTGCGGACGGCGATCCAGCCTCCGACCGCGTCGTCGAGGACGTCGGCGTGCCGGGCCCGGCCCGCACCGGTGGCGAACCAGGGCTCGGTGATCAGCTCCGGCCGACCGACCAGCCGCATCACCCGCTCGGCGATCGACTGGGCGGAGGCGGAGACCGCCAGCCAGCGGCCGTCGGCGCTGCGGTAGGTGTTGCGGGGCGCGTTGTTGGCGGAGCGGTTCCCCGTCCGCGGCTGGACGTGGCCCAGCTGGTCGTACCAGAGCGGCTGCGGGCCGAGCACGGTGAGGATCGGCTCGATGATGGCGAGGTCCACGACTTGTCCGTGTCCGGTGCGCTCCCGTCCGGCGAGCGCCGTCATCACCGCGTACGCGCAGGTCAGCGCGGCGATCGAGTCGGCCAGCCCGAAGGGTGGCAGGGTCGGCGGCCCGTCCGGCTCCCCCGTGACCGCGGCGAAGCCGCTCATCGCCTCGGCGAGGGTGCCGAAGCCCGGGCGGTGGGCGTACGGCCCCTGCTGGCCGAAGGCGGTCACGCGGGCCAGGACCAGGCGCGGGTTGGCGGCGGACAGCTCGGGCCAGCCCAGGCCCCACTTCTCCAGAGTGCCGGGGCGGAAGTTCTCGACGATCACGTCGGCGGTGGCGGCGAGCCGCAGCAGGGTGTCCCGGCCGCCGGCGGTGGACAGGTCGAGGGTCATGGTCCGCTTGTTCCGGCCGAGCAGCTTCCACCACAGGCCGATGCCGTCCTTGGCGGGGCCGTGGCCGCGCGACGGGTCGGGGACGGCAGGGTGCTCGACCTTGACGACGTCGGCGCCGAAGTCCCCGAGCAGGGTCGCGGCGAGGGGCCCGGCGAAGAGCGTGGCGAGATCGAGCACCCGCAGCCCGCGCAGGGGCCCTTGCCCCGGCCGGGCGTGCACGGGTGACGGCTTGGCTTGCGGGCGGACGTCGCAGGCCCCCGCCGGCACCTCGGACCCGGGCCCGTGTCCTGGCCCTGGTGGGGAGGTGGTGGGTGTGGGTCCGGTTCGCGGGGTGGCTGTGGGGGACCCGGGGGCGGGGGCGTGTCCTGGCCCTGGCGGGCGGCCGACGGGCGACGGCCGTGCCCCCGGGTGGGCACCCGGGGGCACGGACCCCGCCCGGTGGGGGAGCGGGCGCGCCGCGGCCCCGGTGGGGCCGGGCGCGCGCCGGAGCGTCTCCTCGGGTCCCGTAGGCGACCCGGGGCCGGCCGGAGCGGCGGCGCTGCGTTCGGAGCCCTGCGGCGACCGCCCCGCCACCCTCCCGTCCCCCGCGGAGTACCTCGGCTCGGCGCCGGTGTCCCACGGGGCCCGGGGCTCCTCGGGGGTCACGAGGCGGCCCCGGTCCCGGTCCCGGCCTCGCCGGAGCCGGTGGAACGGCGATCGTCGGCACGGTCCGGTGTCCGGCCCGGGGGGAGGTGGCCGCCCCCGTCCGCACCGGGGGTCGCGGTCGCGGTGGCGGTGTCGGCGGCACCCCGGCCCGCCGTCCCGTGCTCCGCCTCCCACCCCGCCAGGGCGAAGGCGTCGGTCTCGGAGCGGGTCGGCATCGAGTCCTGGGCGCCGTGGCGCTGCACCGAGAGCGCGGCCGCCGCCGAGGCCCAGCGCAGTGCCTGCGGCATCGGCCGGCCCTCGCCCAGTGCCACGGCCAGGGCCCCGACGAAGGTGTCCCCGGCCGCGGTGGTGTCCACCGCCCGGACCCGGGGCGCGGGCACGCTGAGCGGGTCCCGGCCGCGCGCCGCGTAGAGGACTCCGGCGGCGCCGAGGGTGATGACCACCTCGGGCACGGTGGCCAGCAGTGCCTCGGCGGCTTGCCGGGGGTCGGTCAGCCCGGTCAGGGCGGCCGCCTCGTGCTCGTTGGGCACCAGCAGGTCGGTCGCGGCGAGGAGCTCGGCGGGCAGGGGCTGGGCGGGGGCCGGGGTGAGCACCGTACGCACGCCGTGCGCGCGGGCCGCGCGGGCCCCGGCGAGCACGGCGGGCAGGGGCAGTTCCAGCTGGAGGAGGAGGGCGCCGGCGGCGGCGATCCGGGCCTCGTCCCCCGCCTCCAGGCCGGTGACGCCGCCGTTCGCCCCCGGGATGACCACGATGCGGTTGCCGCCCTCGTCGTCCACGGTGATGTGCGCGGTGCCGCTGGCGCCCTCGACGGTTCGAAGGCCCGCCGTCTCGACGCCGGCGGCGGTGAGCGCGGAGCGCAGCCGTACGCCGAACTCGTCGGCGCCGACCGCGCCGATCATCACGACCTTCCCGCCGGAGCGGGCGGCGGCGACGGCCTGGTTGGCGCCCTTGCCGCCGGGGACGGTCCGGAAGGCGCGGCCGGTCACCGTCTCCCCCGGGAGGGGGGCCTTGGGGACGTAGGCGACGAGGTCCATGTTGGTGCTGCCGAGCACGGCGATGGCCGTCATGAGCGTGCTGCCTCCTGTGCGGTGAGGTGGGCGAGGGCGTCGAAACCGATACCGTCGAAGCCGGGGACGCTGGTGGCCAGGCGGTTCTTGAGGGGGGCGGTCCAGCGGTGCGGGATCCGGTCCGGGGAGCCGGTGAGCAGCCCGGCGAGGGCGCCGGCCGTGGCCCCGTTGGAGTCGGTGTCCCAGCCGCCGGACACGGCACGGCAGACGGAGCGGGTGAAGTCCCCGTCGGCGTGGGTGAGGGCGGCGGCGATCAGGGCGGTGTTCGGGACGGCGTGCACCCAGTGGTAGTGGCCGTAGCGGGCGTGCAGCCGGTCGACGACGAAGTCGAAGTCCGCCTCGTCGGCGGCCGTGCGGATCCCGAACCGAATCGCCTCGGCGAGGCGGGAGCGGGGTGGTACGGCGGCCAGCCCGGTCCGCAGCGCGGTGTGGACGTCCGCGCGGCCGGTGGCGGCCTCGGCGGTGGCGGCGGCGACGAAGAGGGCGGCGTAGACGCCGTTGCCGGTGTGGGTCAGGGCGGCGTCCCGGTACGCCTGGGCCGCGGCTGCGGCCGGATCGCCGGGATTGGTCCAGCCGTGCACGTCGGCGCGGATGAGAGCGCCGATCCACTCGCGGAAGGGGTTGCGGTGGGTGGCGGTGGCGGGGGGCTCCAGGCCGAGCAGGAGGTTGCGGTACGCGACGCGCTCGGCGGTGAAAGTGCGCCCGGCCGGCAGCTCGTCGAGCCACAGACGGGCGACGTCGGCGGTGGTGAAGGCCTTGCCGTGGCGCTGGAGCAGAAGGAGGCCGAGGAGGGGGTAGTTGAGGTCGTCGTCCTCGGGCATGCCGTCGATGTTCTCGGCGAGGGAGGTAGGGGCGGAGCGGCGGTTCCACGGGTGGGCGGCGAGGAGCTCCGGGGGCACTCCGCGGGCGGTGAACCAGTCGTCGAGCGGCCAGTTCCCGGTGGCGCGGGCCAATGCCCGGATCCCCTCCAGGGGCAGCTTCTCGACGGGCTTCCCGAGCAGACACCCGACGGCCCGCCCGACCCAGGCGGCCTCGAGCCGGCTCCGCAATCCGCCCCCGCCGGGCCGCCCGGGCCCCGCCCCGGAGCCGGCCCGCGGCGGGCGCGCCGTCCCGTCTCCCGCGGCGGCGCCCGGGCGGACGGGCACGCCCCGGCCGGAGGCCGCGCGACCGGGCCCGGCTCCCGGAACCGGGCCGGAGGGGTCCGGGCCCGTACGGGCGCGCTCCCGGGTGGTCCGCCGAACGGCGGCGGTGTCGGGGCGGGGCGCCGGTTCGGGCGCGGTTGCGGGGGGCGGGCCCACGGCCCCCCGGCTGGTCGGGCCGTGGGCCCGAGCGGCGTGCGGGCCGGGGCCGGGTTCGGGTGGCTGTTCCCCGGACGGGTCCCGGGGGCCGGGGCCGGCGGCCGGGTGCGGGGCCCCGGCGGGTCCGGCCCCGGTGGCCGGCGGTTCGGGGCCGGGTCCCGCGGCCGCGGGCCCGGGGCGGGCGTTCTGCGGTCGGGCAGGCCGGGCTGCCGCAGAAACGGGGGAGTCGGCCGGCGAACGGGCGGCGACGATGGCCGCCCAGGCAGTGGGCTCGTCGGCGGCCCAGGGGGAGGGGAGGCGGGCGAGCTCGTCCAGCAGGCGGGCCGCCAACTCACGCAGGTGCGGGGGCGCCGGGGTGGGGGAGGCTCCGGCGCGCTCGGGTGCCGGGTTGCCGCCGGCGGCGGCCCAGACCCGCAGGGCGGGACCGGGGTCCCGGCCGTCCTCGGCGGCCTGACGCAGCTCGTGTCCGACGAGGTCCTCGGGCTGCGCCCAGGTCAGGCGCACGCTGTCGGCCGCGGCACCGTCCGCGGACCCGGGCACCGGCGGCCTCGGCCGGCCGCTCCCCGCCGGGTCGGGACAGGGCCCACCAGGCCGTTCGCCGCCAAGGCCGGAACTCGCGGTGGCGGCACCCGACCCGGTGCCGACCGCTGCGCGGAACACGGGTGGCGGCGGTGCCGATGCGGTGCCGGGTCGCGGGCGGGCGGTTGTCGGCCCCGTGGCCGAGGGGTGGCCGACGGCTGTGCCGGGGCGTTCGCGGGGGTCGGCGGACGGCGCCGGGGCGGCGTCGCCATCGGGTTGTGTCGTCCACGGCGGTACGAGGGCCGGGGCGTTCGGGCGGGCGGCGCCCGAGCCCCCGGTCGGGTGCCGGCCGGCGGACGCAGGGGGCACCGCCGGTGCGGGCCGATGGGGGTCGCAGGGAGGCGGGGGCATCAGCGGGTCGCGATCGCGGCGAAGGCCGATTCGTGGGCGCGGCGGCGGGCCCGGTCGCGGGTGAAGATCTCCCGGGCCACGGCGGCCAGCGCGACCGCCGGGGCGTGCAGGTCCAGGCGGCTGGCCTCGGCGACCTGCTTCGCCCAGGCCGCCGGGACCACGGCCTCGCCGCCCAGGGCCCCGGCCACCGCCCCCGCCATGGTGGCGATGGAATCGCAGTCCCGCCCGTAGTTGACCGCCCCGAGCACGGCCGTCTCGAACCGGCCGTCCGCGACGAGCAGCATCCCCAGCGCGATCGGGAGCTCCTCGATGGCATGGAGGCGGGACGGGCGGCGGGCGTCGAGCGACGGGTGGCGGTAGTCCGGGCCGACCGAGTCGTACGGGGCCACCGCCGCCCGCAGCGGCGCGAGCGCCGACTCGAAGTCCCGATGGCCGACGGCCACTTCGCAGACGGCCGAGATCGCCGCGCGCGTGCCGTCCTTGGCCAGGGACAGGGCCGTCTCCACCACGGAGGCGGCCGTCGCCCCCGGCACGCACGCCGCCGCCACCGCCGCCGCGAACACGCCCGCCGCCTCCCGCCCGTACGAGGACTGGTGCGCACCCGCGATGTCGAGGGCCTCGGCGTAGGCGCCCGCCGGGTTGCCCGCGTTGGTGATGCCCACTGGGGCCATGTACATGGCGGCGCCGCAGTTGACGATGTTGCCGGTGCCTGCCTCGCGCGGGTCCGCGTGCGCGTAGTGCAGGCGGGTCACCATCCACTTCTCCGCGAGGAAGAGCCGCTGCAACGGCAGCGCCTCGGCCTCCAGTTCGGGGATCCAGCGAGGGGTGGACATCAGATCGGAGACCAGGTGCTCGGCGACGGCGTACGCGTCGAGGTGGTCCCGTACCGCCTCGTAGACCCGTACCAGCGCGTGCGTCATCAAGGTGTCGTCCGTGACGTGTCCGTCGCCCTTGTGGTACGGGGCGATGGGGCGGGCCGTGCGCCAGTTCTCGTGCCACGGGCCGACGATGCCGTGGACGCGGCCGCCGTGCCGTTCGACGATCTGGTCCGGGGTCCAGCCCTCCACCGGGCCGCCGAGCGCGTCGCCGACGGCGGCGCCGACGAGAGCCCCGCGGGCCCGGTCCTCCAACGTGAGCGTCATGTCCGAATCATCCTTTGGGTGAGGTGAGTTCCGTGTGCGCGAGGAGCGCGGCGAGCTCCACGAGGTCGGTGCCGGCGAGGCGGGGGAGCGCGCAGCCGGAGAGGGTGCGGCAGGCCTCGCGCCAGGCACCGGGGATCGAGTCGCCGCCGCCGACGGCGCCGGTGAGCGCGCCGGCCAGGGCGGGGGCGGAGTCCGCGACGCGGGACAGGCAGGCGGCGGCCGGTACGGCCTCGGTCGCCCTGCCGCGGGCGGCGGTCGCGAGGGCGAGGGCCACGGGGACGGTTTCGGCGGCGGCGATGCCGTAGCTGTACACGTGGTCCACGATCTCGTGCTCGAGGGTCGGCACGATGGCGAACGCGCCGCCGTCCGCGTGGGCGCGGGCCAGTCCGACGGCGTGTCGGGCGTTGCGGCCGATTTCGGTGGCCCCGGGAAGCTGGGCGAGGGCGGCGTCCACGGCCGCGTCGATGTCCGCGGTGGTGAGGGCGGTGGCGACGGCGGCGGCCATGGCGCGGGCGCCGTGCACGCCGTCGCCGTCCTGGGTGTAGCGGGCGTCGAACTCGGCGAGGTCGGCGGCGGCCAGGGCGTCGCCGGGGTGGACGACGGCGAGCACGCAGGCGCGGACGCAGGCGGCGTCGTCGAAGTAGTGCGGGTTGTCGTGACCGGTGGCCGGCGGGCGCAGGCCGGTGGCGAGGTTGCCGAGGCCGGCGCGGACGGAGATGCGGGCGCGGAGGGGGAGCACGGCGGACTCCACCTCGGGTGCGCGTTCCGCGGCCGCGGCGACCTCCGAGGCGAGGGCGTTCCAGGCGAGGTCGATGGCGGCGCGCATGCGGCGGGAACGGGAGAGGTCGCTGAGGAGGACGCCGGCGGCGGTGAGCACGGACTCGGCGACGAAGGCGGCCCATTCGGCGTCGTCGGACGGGCCGAGTCGCAACGGCTCCGGAGGCTGGTTGAGGGCGATGGGGACGGGGAGGGTGGTGGTGGCGTTCTGCTCGGCGAAGGTGTCGAGCTCGCGGGTGAGGCGGCGCGTCCACTCGGGCATCCGGCTGGCGCGGTGGCGGGCCGCTGGCCAGCCGGCCGCGTCGCCTGCGGCCAGCCCCAGGAGGAGGCCTTCGATGGGGCGGCGGTCCGCAGCCGGGTGGCCGGGCCGGGCGTTTGAGGGGTGCGGCGCCGGTGCGGACAGGATCACGGCCCGCAGCGGCGCGGCCACCCCCGTCGCGGCCACGTCGGGGGCGTCCGCCACCGCCGGCAGCCGCGCGGCCGCCCCGGCCCCCGCAGCCACCGGCACGGGCCCTGCCGATGCCGCCCGTGGCAGAGCCGGCGGCCTCCGGCCCGAGCCGCCGTCGGTCCCGGCCGGTACGGGCCGGGGCAGGGTCGCCGGCTCGAGGCTCGGCGGGTCCGCCGGTGCGTGCCACTGGTCGGCGTCCCTTTTCCGGGTCGGCCCCGGGGCGAGGGCGGGTGGGGCCGTCGGGTCGGCCTGCGGGTGCGCGCCCGGTGCCGGTGCGGGGGCGGGTGGGTCCGGGAGCGCGGTCGCCACCGGCTGCGCCCCGCCCCCGGGGTGTGCCGCCAGGCCGGCCGGTACGGGCCGCGGCCGGGCGCCGGCGGTCGTGTCCTCGCCTGCGTCGGCCCCGTCCGGGCACCGTGCCGAGGCGTCCCCCGGTGCGGTCCAGGGCCGGGCCTGAGCCCCCCGGCCCGGGCCGTCGCCGGGCCTCGGATCGGCGAGTGCCGCCGCTCGGTCGGCGGGCAGGGGCTGCGGCAGGGCCGGCGGGGCCGTCCGGAGGTTCGACGGTACGGCCTGCGGCCGCCCGGGCGGCCCGTGTTCCGCCGGGGCCGCCGGCTGCGGCCGGGCTGGGTCGTTCAGGGGGGTCGGGGTCATCGGGCGGCCTCGTATTCAGGGGTGAGGAGGTCCGCGATGTCCAGGACGTGGTAGCCCCGCATCGACGGTAGGCAGCTGCCGCGCACCGGGCCGATGGCCGAGCCCCACGCGGTGGGGATCGCCGCGGCCCCCGACATCGCACCGGCCAGGGCGCCCGCCACCGCGGCCGTGGTGTCCGCGTCGCGGCCCATGTTCACGGCGGTGAGAACCGAGGACGGGAAGTCGCCGCGGCAGGCGGCGAAGGCGCCGAAGGCCAGGCCGACCGCCTCCGGCGCCAGGTCGGTCCACGGATAGCCGCCGATGACCACCGCCGAGCGGACCGCCCGTTCCCCGCGCGGGGCGGCGGTGACCGCCCGGCGCAGGGAACGGGCCGTCCACGAGTCCGAGGGGATGACCGAGAGGGCGGCCGAGACGACCGACGCCGGGCTGCCGCCCGCCATGGCCGCCGCGACGCCCGCCGCCACCGCCTGGCCGCCGTAGATGCCCTCGCCGTCGTGGCTGACCGTGCCGTCGATGGCGACCAGCCGCGCCGCCTCGGCGGGCCGTCCCGCCGCGAAGACGCCGAACGGCGCCGCCCGCATGGCCAGTCCGTCCGACCACGCGTGCCGGTGCTGCGCGGAGATGGGTGCAGCCAGGCCCCGGCGGAGGTTCTCCAGGGTGCCGCGCTCGGAGAACCCCGCACCCCGGAAGGGGCCTTCGTCGAGGTCCGCGATCCAGTGGTGCCACGCCCGTTCGACATGGGAGACGGTGAGCGCCGAGCCGTGGCGGGCCAGGAGCAGCCCCGAGAAGATCGCGTACTCGGTGTCGTCCGTCCCCGCCGGGTCGTCCGACACGAAGCCCTCGATGCGGCCCCATTTCGCGCGGATCTCCGAGGGCTTCATGTTCTCCGCGGGGGCGCCGAGCGCGTCGCCCACCGCGAGACCCAGAAGAGCGCCCCTGGCCCGTTCGAGGAGGACCTGCGGATTGCATGCAATCTGCTTCACCGGCTCCATTGGCGCGCCTCTCCCACGTGGATGGGGCCCATCATGGGCCCTTGGGGGATTTGTGCCATGACATACGGTTTGTCGCGCGCCGCGAAACACCCCGCGAACACCGGCGTCACCCGGTCGCCGACCCGTAAAACTGCAGGTAAGTACGGCCTTCCTTGCTGGCGGGCCATGAAAATCGTGCGTAGTTTCGAGGTGTTCAGGGGGAGCAGGGCGCGTCATGGCGTCCGTGGAGACAATTGGGGAGACACCACCGCATGTCCATCATCGACATCGAAGCACCGCTGCACACCGCCCACCGCGACAACCACACCCACCGCGACGTCAACGGTGGATGGCTGCGGCCGGCCGTCTTCGGTGCGATGGACGGGCTCGTCTCCAACCTCGCCCTCATGACCGGCGTGGCCGGCGGAGCCGTCGCCCCGCAGGCCGTCGTGATCACCGGCCTCGCCGGCCTCGCCGCCGGAGCCTTCTCGATGGCCGCCGGCGAGTACACCTCCGTGGCCTCGCAGCGCGAGCTGGTCCTCGCCGAGCTCGACATCGAGCGGCAGCAGCTGCGCAAGCACCCCGTCGACGAGATGGAGGAGCTGGCCGAGCTCTACGTCTCCCGCGGTGTCGAGCCGGCGCTCGCCCGCGAGGTCGCCATGCAGCTCTCCCGCGACCCCGAGCAGGCCCTGGAGATCCACGCCCGCGAGGAGCTCGGCATCGACCCCGACGACCTGCCGTCACCGCTCGTCGCCGCCGTCTCGTCCTTCGGCTCCTTCGCGCTGGGCGCGCTGCTCCCCGTACTGCCGTACCTGCTCGGCGCCACGGCCCTGTGGCCGGCGGTGCTGCTCGCGCTGGCCGGACTCTTCGCCTGCGGCGCGGTCGTCGCCCGGGTCACCGCCCGGTCGTGGTGGTACAGCGGCCTGCGCCAGCTGCTGCTCGGCGGTGCTGCCGCAGGTGTGACGTACGTCCTGGGAACCTGGATCGGCGCAGCCATAGGCTGACCGCCGTCGGAGTGAGACACTATGCAGTACGCAACATAAGTAGTCCGTTACTCGGCGGTTTCGATCCCGTGTCCGCCGGGCATTACTCCAGGACTCCGGGCGGGCAACGATGCCCGCCCTGTACCGGGACCTTCGCCCCACGCGCTACGCCGGGATGCGCGGGAACACGCCGGGACTGCCCTGCCCCGCGATCCGCCCGTAGAGCGCCGCGAGAGTCCCCTCTTTCTGCCTCGCGCAGTGTCCGCATGCTGGAATGGCATATCCGCTTCTCGGGATTGTCGTCATCATGTAATCTGCACGAAATTTCGCAGAGGGCCAACGTCGTCCCTCGGCTATGCACATATGCCACGACGACGACGGGAGAGCCGATGCGTTCCGCATCCACGCACTCCGCGACCGGCCTGAACACCGCCTGGTCGCCCATGGACGGTCGCCCCGCCCAGCAGGGCATGTACGACCCGCGCAACGAGAAGGACGCCTGCGGCGTCGGATTCGTGGCGAACCTCACCGGCGAGGCCACCCACACCCTCGTTGAGCAGGCCCTGACCGTCCTGCGGAACCTCGAGCACCGTGGCGCCACCGGCTCCGAACCGGACTCCGGCGACGGCGCGGGAATCCTGTCCCAGGTGCCGGACGCCTTCCTGCGCGAGGTCGCCGGATTCGAGCTCCCCGAGGCCGGCGCGTACGCCGTCGGCATCGCCTTCCTCCCCGCCGACGGCACCGCACAGGCCGTCGCCGCGGAGCAGATCGAGGCCATCGCCGCGCAGGAGGACCTCACGGTCCTCGGCTGGCGCGAGGTCCCGGTCACCCCGGACCTGCTCGGCAACGGCGCCCGCGCCACCATGCCCGCCTTCCGCCAGCTGTTCGTCAGCAACGGCACCACGGGCATCGAGCTGGACCGCAAGGCGTTCGTGCTGCGCAAGCGCGCCGAGCGCGAGGCCGGCGTGTACTTCCCGTCGCTCTCCGCCCGCACCATCGTCTACAAGGGCATGCTGACCACCGGCCAGCTGGAGCCCTTCTTCCCCGACCTCTCCGACCGCCGCTTCGCCTCGGCGCTCGCCCTGGTCCACTCGCGCTTCTCCACGAACACCTTCCCCTCCTGGCCGCTCGCCCACCCCTACCGCTTCGTCGCGCACAACGGCGAGATCAACACGGTCAAGGGCAACCGGAACTGGATGAAGGCCCGCGAGTCCCAGCTCGCGTCGACCGCCTTCGGCGAGGGGGCGCTCGACCGCATCTTCCCGATCTGCACCCCGGACGCCTCCGACTCCGCCTCCTTCGACGAGGTCCTGGAGCTGCTCCACCTCGGTGGCCGGTCGCTGCCGCACAGCGTGCTGATGATGATCCCGGAGGCGTGGGAGAACCACACCTCCATGGACCCGGCCCGCCGTGCCTTCTACCAGTACCACTCCACGCTGATGGAGCCCTGGGACGGCCCGGCCTGCGTGACCTTCACCGACGGCACCCAGGTCGGCGCGGTCCTCGACCGCAACGGCCTGCGCCCCGGCCGCTACTGGGTCACCGACGACGGCCTCGTCGTCCTCGGCTCCGAGGTCGGCGTCCTCGACATCGACCCGGCCAAGGTCGTCCGCAAGGGCCGCCTGCAGCCCGGCAAGATGTTCCTGGTCGACACCGCCCAGAAGCGGATCGTCGAGGACGACGAGATCAAGAACGAGCTCGCCTCCGCCGCCCCCTACGCCGAATGGCTGGAGACCGGCGAGATCGAGCTGACGGACCTGCCCGAGCGCGAGCACATCGTGCACACGCACGCCTCGGTCACCCGCCGCCAGCAGACCTTCGGCTACACCGAGGAAGAGCTGCGCGTCATCCTCGCGCCGATGGCCCGTACCGGCGGCGAGCCGCTCGGCTCCATGGGCACGGACTCCCCGATCGCGGCCCTGTCCGAGCGCCCCCGGCTGCTCTTCGACTACTTCACCCAGCTGTTCGCGCAGGTCACCAACCCGCCGCTGGACGCCATCCGCGAGGAGCTCGTCACCTCGCTGCTGTCCTCGATCGGCCCGCAGTCCAACCTGCTGGAGCCGACCGCCGCGTCCTGCCGCAGCGTCACCCTGCCTTTCCCGGTGATCGACAACGACGAGCTGGCCAAGCTCATCCACATCAACGCCGACGGCGACATGCCCGGCATGAAGGCCGCCACGCTCTCGGGCCTCTACCGGGTCTCCGGCGGCGGCGAGGCACTCGCCGCCCGGATCGAGGAGATCCGTGCCGAGGCCGACGCGGCGATCGCCAACGGCGCCCGCCTGATCGTCCTCTCGGACCGCCACTCGGACGCCGAGCACGCGCCGATCCCGTCGCTGCTGCTCACCGCCGCCGTGCACCACCACCTCATCGCCACCAAGCAGCGCACCCAGGTGGGCCTGCTCGTCGAGGCCGGCGACGTCCGCGAGGTCCACCACGTCGCCCTGCTCATCGGCTACGGCGCCGCCGCGGTCAACCCGTACCTCGCCATGGAGTCCGTCGAGGACCTGCTGCGCGCCGGTACCTTCCTGTCCGGCCTGGAGCCGGAGCAGGCCATCAAGAACCTGATCTACGCGCTCGGCAAGGGCGTCCTGAAGGTCATGTCCAAGATGGGCATCTCCACCGTCGCCTCCTACCGCGGCGCCCAGGTCTTCGAGGCCGTCGGCCTCAACGACGAGTTCGTCGAGACCTACTTCAACGGCACCGCCACCAAGATCGGCGGCGCCGGCCTGGACGTCATCGCCAAGGAGGTGGCCGCCCGCCACGCCAAGGCGTACCCGGTCTCCGGCGTCGCGGCCACGCACCGCGCCCTGGACATCGGCGGCGAGTACCAGTGGCGCCGCGAGGGCGAGCCGCACCTGTTCGACCCGGAGACGGTCTTCCGCCTCCAGCACGCCACCCGCAACCGCCGGTACGACATCTTCCGGCAGTACACGGACCGCGTGAACGAGCAGTCCGAGCGCCTGATGACGCTCCGCGGCCTGTTCGGCTTCAGGTCCGACCGCCCGTCGATCTCCATTGACGAGGTCGAGCCGGTCTCCGAGATCGTCAAGCGCTTCTCCACCGGCGCCATGTCGTACGGCTCCATCTCCAAGGAGGCGCACGAGACCCTCGCCATCGCCATGAACCAGCTGGGCGCCAAGTCCAACACCGGTGAGGGCGGCGAGGACCCGGAGCGCCTGTACGACCCGGCGCGCCGCTCCTCCATCAAGCAGGTCGCCTCCGGCCGCTTCGGTGTGACGAGCGAGTACCTGGTCAACGCGGACGACATCCAGATCAAGATGGCGCAGGGCGCCAAGCCCGGCGAGGGCGGCCAGCTGCCCGGCCACAAGGTCTACCCGTGGGTCGCCAAGACCCGGCACTCCACCCCGGGTGTCGGCCTGATCTCCCCGCCGCCGCACCACGACATCTACTCCATCGAGGACCTGGCCCAGCTGATCCACGACCTCAAGAACGCCAACCCGGCCGCCCGCATCCACGTGAAGCTGGTCTCCGAAGTCGGCGTCGGCACGGTCGCGGCGGGTGTCTCCAAGGCCCACGCGGACGTCGTCCTGATCTCCGGCCACGACGGCGGTACGGGCGCCTCCCCGCTCACCTCGCTCAAGCACGCGGGCGGCCCCTGGGAGCTCGGCCTCGCCGAGACCCAGCAGACCCTGCTGCTCAACGGCCTGCGCGACCGCATCGTCGTCCAGACCGACGGCCAGCTCAAGACCGGCCGCGACGTGGTCATCGCCGCGCTGCTCGGCGCCGAGGAGTTCGGTTTCGCGACCGCGCCGCTCGTCGTCTCCGGCTGCGTCATGATGCGCGTCTGCCACCTGGACACCTGCCCGGTCGGCATCGCCACCCAGAACCCGGTCCTGCGGGACCGCTTCTCCGGCAAGCCCGAATTCGTGGTGAACTTCTTCGAGTTCATCGCCGAGGAGGTCCGCGAGATCCTCGCCGAGCTGGGCTTCCGCACGATCGAGGAGGCCGTCGGCCACGCCGAGCTCCTCGACACCACCAAGGCCGTCACGCACTGGAAGGCGCAGGGCCTCGACCTGGAGCCGCTCTTCTACGTGCCCGAACTGCCCGAGGGTGCGGTCCGCCACGCCCTGATCGAGCAGGACCACGGCCTGGAGAAGGCCCTCGACAACGAGCTGATCGAGCTGGCGGCCGACGCGCTGAACGCCGAGAGCGCCGAGGCGGCCCTGCCGGTCCGCGCCCAGGTCTCGATCCGGAACATCAACCGGACCGTCGGCACGATGCTCGGACACCACGTCACCAAGAAGTTCGGCGGTGCGGGCCTGCCCGACAACACCATCGACCTGACCTTCACGGGCAGCGCCGGCCAGTCCTTCGGCGCCTTCGTCCCGAAGGGCATCACCCTCCGCCTGGAAGGCGATGCCAACGACTACGTCGGCAAGGGCCTCTCCGGCGGCCGGATCGTGGTCCGCCCGGACCGCGGCGCCGACCACCTCGCCGAGTACTCCACCATCGCCGGAAACACCATCGGCTACGGAGCCACCGGCGGCGAGATGTTCCTGCGCGGCCGCACCGGCGAGCGCTTCTGCGTCCGCAACTCCGGTGCCCTGGTCGTCTCGGAGGGCGTGGGCGACCACGGCTGCGAGTACATGACCGGCGGCACGGCGGTCGTCCTGGGCGAGACGGGCCGCAACTTCGCGGCCGGCATGTCGGGCGGCGTCGCGTACGTCATCGACCTCGACCCGAACAACGTCAACGTCGGCAACGCGGGCGCGGTCGAGGCCCTGTCCGACACCGACAAGCAGTGGCTGCACGATGTGGTGCGCCGCCACGAGGAGGAGACCGGCTCGACCGTGGCCGCGAAGCTCCTGGCTGACTGGTCCGTCGCGGTGGACCGCTTCAGCAAGATCATCCCGACCACGTACAAGGCAGTGCTCGCCGCCAAGGACGCCGCTGAGCTCGCCGGACTCTCGGAATCCGAGACCACGGAGAAGATGATGGAGGCGGCGACCAATGGCTGACCCGAAGGGCTTCCTCACCACCACGCGCGAGACCGCCTGCTCCCGTCCCGTCGCCGACCGGCTGAAGGACTGGAACGAGGTCTACGTCCCGGGCTCGCTGCTGCCGATCATCAGCAAGCAGGCCGGCCGCTGCATGGACTGCGGCATCCCGTTCTGCCACAACGGCTGCCCGCTCGGGAACCTGATCCCCGAGTGGAACGACTTCGCGTACCGCGACGACTGGGCGGCGGCGTCGGAGCGGCTGCACGCGACGAACAACTTCCCGGAGTTCACGGGCCGCCTGTGCCCGGCGCCGTGCGAGTCCGCGTGCGTGCTCGGCATCAACCAGCCGGCCGTCACCATCAAGAACGTCGAGGTCTCGATCATCGACAAGGCGTGGGACAACGGGGACGTCACCCCGCAGCCCCCGGAGCGCCTGTCCGGCAAGACCGTCGCCGTGATCGGTTCGGGCCCGGCCGGCCTGGCCGCCGCCCAGCAGCTGACCCGGGCCGGCCACACCGTGGTCGTGTACGAGCGCGCCGACCGCATCGGCGGCCTGCTGCGCTACGGCATCCCCGAGTTCAAGATGGAGAAGGTGCACATCAACCGCCGCATCGAGCAGATGCGCGCGGAGGGCACCAAGTTCCGCACCGGCATCGAGGTCGGCCGTGACATCACGGCCACCGACCTGCGCAAGCGGTTCGACGCGGTCGTCGTCGCGGCCGGTGCCACCGTCTCGCGCGACCTGCCGGTCCCCGGGCGCGACCTCAAGGGCATCCACTTCGCGATGGAGTACCTGCCGCTCGCGAACAAGGTCCAGGAGGGCGACTTCCTGGCCCCGCCGATCACGGCCGAGGGCAAGCACGTGGTCGTCATCGGCGGCGGCGACACCGGCGCGGACTGCGTGGGCACCGCCCACCGCCAGGGCGCGGCCTCGGTCACGCAGCTGGAGATCATGCCGAAGCCGGGCGAGGAGCGGAACGCCAACCAGCCGTGGCCGACGTTCCCGATGCTCTACAAGGTCACCTCGGCCCACGAGGAGGGCGGCGAGCGGGTCTACTCCGTCTCCACCACCCACTTCGAGGGCGACGAGGACGGCAACGTCCAGGCGCTGCACCTGGTCGAGGTCGAGTTCGTCGACGGCAAGCTCGTCCAGAAGCCCGGCACCGAGCGCGTCCTCCCCGCGCAGCTGGTGACCCTGGCGATGGGCTTCACGGGCACCGACCAGGCGAACGGCCTGGTCCAGCAGTTCGGCGTGGAGCTGGACGCCCGCGGCAACATCGACCGCGACGCCTCCTACGCGACCAACGTCGACGGCGTCTTCGTCGCCGGCGACGCGGGCCGCGGCCAGTCGCTCATCGTCTGGGCCATCGCGGAGGGCCGGTCGGCCGCCCGCGGCGTGGACCGCTTCCTGACCGGCAGCAGCACCCTCCCGTACCCGGTCAAGCCGACGGACCGCTCGCTGACGGTGTAGCCACCGAAGCACCCCCGCCCCGCGAAGGGCGGGACCCCTCATACGGTCCGTACAACGGCGTACGGAACACCCGACGCAGCGCCCGCCACGTCCCCGACCAGGGGTGGCGGGCGCTGTGGCGTTTCGCGGTCGTATGAATGCGATCCGCTGCCCCGGCGTCGTGGTGAGGACTACGCTGCTGCCCGCCAAGGGGACCGTAGGAGCGGGGAGTTGTCGCATGGCCAAGCCGAAGGGTGAGGGTGGCGCGGCGCAGACGCCGGAGGAGTTCGCCCGGGAGGAGCTGCGGCGCCATCGGGAGGCGGCGGGGATGACCCAGGCCGCGCTGGGCGAGCGGATCTTCGCCACCGGGTCCTACGTCGGGCAGATGGAGGGCGGTCAGCGCCGTCTGCGCCCCGAGATCGCGGTACTCATCGACCGCGAGCTGGGTACGGGGGACTACTTCTACCGGTTGGCGAAGGCGTTCAAGTCCAGGTACGTCGAGTACTTCGCTGCGGCGGCCGAACTGGAGACCCGGGCCACGGCGATGTACGAGTACGGATCCAGCCTGGTCCTGGGTCTCCTCCAGACGGAGGACTACGCGCGCGCGGTCATCCGTGGAGGCAATCCCACCGCGCCCGAGGAGTACGTCGAGTCCCTGGTTGCGTCCCGAATGGAGCGCCAGCGCCTCCTCGATGATCCGGTGACCCCCGAACTCTGGTTCGTCCTGCACGAGGCGGTTCTGCGGACGCAGGTGGGGGGGCCCGCTGTCATGGATGCCCAACTGCGGCACATCGCCGCCCGCGTCCGCGACAACAGGATCGTCGTGCAGGTGGTCCCGTTTTCCGTCGGAGCCCAGGGCACTCTGGGCTCGCTGGTCAGCATCATGCAGTTCGTCGACGCGCCCGACGTGGTCTACACAGAAGGCCCCCGGGTGGGGCACTTGATCGACTATCCGGCCCTGGTCCAGCGCCACTGGAAGCTCTACGATCTTGCAAGGGCCGCTGCGCTGGCACCGGCGGCCTCCTTGGCCTTGATCGATTCGGTGGCGGAGGAGTACGCGACATGCGCGCAGACCTGAACGGCCTGTCCTGGCGGACGTCCTCGTACTCCAACTCCGACGGCGCCAACTGCGTCGAGGTGTCCGACGACCTCCCCGGCGTCGTCCCCGTCCGCGACAGCAAGCTGGCCGACACCGGCCCGGTGATCGTTTTTGCCGCCGCCCCTTGGGTGTCGTTCATCCAAATCGTGCAGCACCGCCCCTGAAGCGCCCGCCGGGTGTGGCGGGCGCTTCGATCCCTGCCGGGTTACTCGGGCTGCGTGACCGTGGCGCCCCAGTGGGTGGTCGGGGTCGAGGCGGTCACCCAGGCGGTAAATCCGCCGTGGAGGCCGGTGCCGAGGGGGAGCGTGACCACCGTCGGGTCCGTGCCGGGGCAGTCGACGGTGAAGGGGGCCGGGTCGCGGTCGGGGTGCTCCTGGAGCTTGAACGACACCTCGATGGTGCCGCCTCCCGCGCATCCGAAGGTGATGAACGTGTCCAGGCTCGCGGAGAGGCCGCCGGAGACGAAGCCGCTGGAGCCGGCCTGGTCGGCGATCCAGATCAGGCCGTCAGGGCCCGGGTAGCCGATGATCTCGCCCGTCGGCGAGGCCTCGGCCGGGGCGGCCACCAGAGCCAGGGCGCATGCCGGTGCCAAGGCCGCCAGGGCTGCGAAGCGCTTCTTCATGTCGTCCCCCAGGGTTGTCGTGCCGTCCGTCCGTCGGACAGTCGCGACGCTACCCAGAGGTACTGACATTCGCCTGAGTACGCGTACTCAGGGGCCCGGCCCCGGCAGGGCTCAGCGGGTGAACAGCGGTGACGCCGCGCTCTCCGAGGTGCTCTGCCAGTACGTCACACGCGCCTCGTCATCCATGTGCACGCCCCCGGACGGCAGTTGGAGGAGCGTTCCCTCGCCCGTGTTCTCCTCGGGGCTCTGGCCGTGCGGGGCGAGCGCGAGGTCGGTCGTGAGCGTTCCGGCTGCCTTGCCGCCCTGCCGGGCGAGCAGGCCTGCGTAGGCCTCCTTGCCGGGTCCGAGGACCACCGGGGTCTGGGGCCTGGTGTTCTCGAAGACGGCCACCAGCCGCCCGTGCCCGTCTTTGATCCGGAGCACCGGGTGGGAGGTCAGCAGGCAGGTCCTGGGGCCCGTGTTGACCACGGTGAGCAGGAGCTTCGAGTCGTCCTTGGTCGGCGGCACGGCCCACTCCACGGACACCTGGGCGTACTCGTCGGAGCAGTTGTTGTTCTTGCCCACAGGTTCGCCCTCCGCCTCACCCGGCCGGGGCACGGCGGAGGTGGCCGAGGGGGAGGGGGTACCGGAGGCGGCTCCCGGCGTGGGCGCGGAGGGCTTCGGAGTCGCCGTGGTGCCCGACTTGTCGTCGGCTGCAGGCCCGCAGGCCGTGGTCGTCGCGAGGAGCGCGGCGGCCGTCAGGCTCAGGAACGCGAGCGTTCGGGTACGTCCGGCTGTGTTCGGGCAGGTGTGCATCGTGATCCCCCGTGGCGGCTCTCTGGATGACTGGCCGGGCGGCCGGCCGGCCGGCTGACATGGGTTCAGCTCGGTGCGGTCAGAATGCCCCGCGTGGCATCGGATTCACGCCACGCGGGGGATCGTTACAGGTCGCGCATATGAATGCCACGCTCCGGTCATCCGGCCGCCGGCGCAGGGTCCTCACGCGGCGGTTCGTCGTCGTTGCCCCGGCGCTGCGTGCGCAGGCCGTGCTCCGGGAGCCAGGTCCGCATCACCAGGTCGTCGCCCTCGATGCCGATGTGGACGACCTCCGTGAGGTCGGCGTAGAAGAGGTGGAAGGGGTGCGGGGTCTCCGTCTCCTCCGCGTACCGGTGGAGTTCGGGCGGATCGACGAGTTCCACCGCGCGCCCGGAGATCCGTACGTCCCCGTCCGGCATGGTCTCGCCCTCGCCCGGATTGGTGTGCAGGGCGAAGCGGGGGTCGCGCTGGAGGTCCCTGGCCTTCATCGAGCCCGCCATCATCCCGAGCCACAGCTCACCGCCCCGGATGTCGACGTTCAGGCCGGTAACCCGCGGGGAGCCGTCCTTGCGCAGGGTGGCCAGGACGTGGTGCGGGTACTGCGCGAAGCGGGCCTGCACGGCCGCCGCGAAGTCCGGTTCCGCCTTCTCGAAGACTGCCCAACTGGTATGCGTCATACGTCCATCAAAGCGCGGGCGGCGGCGGGGCCGGGTCAGGCGCGCACGATCCCCGCACCGCGTGCCGCCGCCAGCCAGGCCGGGTACTCCCCGACGAGCCGGTCGTACAGTTCGCCGTCCGACACGGCGCGGGGGTCCTGCCCGGCGTGGAAGTAGCCCGCGTTGTCCACCGGCCGCTTCGCGGGCACGGGCAGCTCGTCCAGCCGGCGCAGGAAGTCGAACTGCGTGCTGCGGGTGTTGCCGAAGCCGACGAACTGCCAGAAGAGCGGCAGCCGGGCCGCCTTGCACAGGTACTTCTCGGCGGCGAGCTTGTTGATCGGCCCGCCGTCGGTCTGGAAGACGACGAGGGCGGGTCTCGTGGAGCCCGAGTCGAGATAGTGGTCGATCACCGCGTCCATCGCCGCGTGGTAGGCGGTCTTGCCCATGTGGCCCAGGCGGGAGGCGATCTCGTTGACCCGGCCCTCGTGTCCGGGAAGGGAGATCTCCTCCACCGCGTCGACCTCCGTGGAGAAGAACACCACCGGCACACGGGCGTCGTCGTCCAGGTGCGCCGACAGTCCCAGCACCCGGTCCGCGAGGGCCTGCACGCTGCCGTCCTGGTAGTACGGGCGCATCGACCCGGAGTAGTCCAGGACCAGGTAGACGGCGGCGCGTCCGCCCTCCATGCCGTGCTTGCGCAGGGATATCCCGGCCGTCTTGTAGAGGTTCACGAGGGCCGGAGCCGACTCCTCGACCTTGCGGAGGCTGATGGCGCTGCTGGTCATGGGGCGAGGGTACGGGGAGGGCCGGTGGCGCGTGGTCACTTCGGGCGCCGGGCCTGGGCCTCCCTGAGGAGCTGCGGGTACGGCGTCTGGATCAGCGAACCGCGCACGAAGGCCAGACCGTAGCGGTCGACAGCCTGCCTGTGCTCCGTGGGGTCCTTGAGGCTGAAGACCCGCTTGTCATCGGGGCTCGCGACATGGACGTAGACGACGGGAAGAGGACGGTACAGCCACCAGACGGTCACGCGCTCCCGACCGCGTGTCAAATTCAGGAGTTCACTGCTCTGGGAGATGGGGGCCTGGTATCGAAAATACTCCTTGCCGTCCTTCGTCGGGCTCGGAGGGTCGTTCTCTTTTCCCTCCTCCTCGAGCTTGCCCCGCCATTTGCCGGACCGCTCGTAATCGACATCCAATCTCATCCTGTCCTGCCTGAAAGCGTAGGCCTCCACCTGGGCCGTGACCGCTTCGTAGTCGGCGTCCATCGGCTTTTCGATCTCGGCGACCACGTCCTCCGAGATCTCCTCGCCGGGGCTCAGCTCCTGCCCTGGTGGCTTGACCAGCTCGCCGGGTTCGAGCAGCCTGTACTTCTCTTTCGGATCGCTCGCGAGCCGGGTGTGGATCCAGTAGATGCTGCCGAGGACGTGGACCGGAACCTCGCCGGAGTTCTTGAGGTGCAGGCGCACCGGCAGGAACATTTTCGTCCCCGCTTTGTTCAGGCTCGGCTTCCCGATTTCGGCCGTGCCCTGCACCAGCGTGCGGGATATGGAGGGGAGGTAGATCTGTGTGTAAGCCAAGTTGGTGATGACGAGGACGGTGGAGACGATCGCCCCGACCGCGATGCGGCCGGGATAGCGGAGCGCCTTCCACACCCGGCGGCGGTAGAGCATCCAAAGGGACCATGAAGCGCAGATGATGAGGCCTGCCCAGAGCAGCAGGCACAGGGCGTAAGCGGGCCTGCCCTTGCTGGCGAAGAACATCACGAGCAGCACCACGCCGACGAAGAGTTCCACCAGCGCTCCGAAGAGGAGGGCCGGGCCCGAGTGCTGCAGCTTGCGCTTGCGCCAGTAGTCGAAACAGGCCGCGAAGGCGACCAACTCCACGGCGGCCATGAACAGGAAGACGAATCCTGTCACCCGGCCGGCGAAGGTGAGGGCGTCAACGGAGTCCTTCATTCCAATCCAGGCGCACATGCCTGCGGTCGCCAGGAAGCCGGCTGCCATGACCGCGCCGGTCAGGCGGCGCCCCCAAGAGTGCGCCGGCCATACGGTGCAGTTTCCGCCGCGCCAATCGATAGGGGCCTCAGGTGGGACGCCGGCGCGATGCAGCACCTTCTGCAGTTCGTGGTGGCTCCACACCTTGCCCTTGCTCTTGCCGTCGATCACGACTTTCCGCAAGCCGTCGTCATCCGGTGGTCCTACGACCACAGAGGGTTTGGTATCCATGCCGTCAGCCTGCGCCCGCACTCGGGTGAACGCCGCTGGAACACGCCTCCCGGGCACGCCTACCCGTGCAATGACGGGGCCCCGGCCATCACTCGAATGGAGTAACAGGGTGGGTGCCTGGAGGCGCTGCGGGCGAGGCTGGTGACGACCGTGTCGCCCATCCTGTGGAGGTTCCGATGCGTGCACGACTTCTCGGGCTCATCGCCGCTGCGATCTTGGCCGCTCTTGCCGCCATGGCTCCGGCTGCGCAGGCCGCAGCGCCCGCGATCGACGGGCAGATGTGCACGGAGAATGGCGGAAGCGTGGAGTACGAGTCCACCAAGGGCTCGTGGGTCTGCGTCGGCGGCACCCACGACGGCAAGCCGATCGACTGACCCGGGCAGCGCCGGCCGGCTACGCCGGCCCGTCTCCCCGCGCCTCGATGTCGTCGAGCATGGCGGCCGCCGGGCCGCGCTCCGAAGCGTAGTACTACCGCTCGGCCCACTGGAGGGTCACCGCCGGTAGGCCCAGGCCGGGTCGGGCTGGGCGCATCCGCTCCGGCTCCGGCAGGCGGCCCGGCCACATCCGCTGCACCGGCCCGTGCTGGAGTACGGGCCGGTCGGGCGGGTCGGCCGGGGCCTGGCGGGCCCACTCCCGTACGGCTCCCATGAGGACTGCCTGACGACCGTCCTGAGGACCGCCTGGCGGTCGGGGCGGCCCCGGCCCTCCGGGCCCGGGCATGATGTGTCCATGGCTGACCTGACGCGGAGAGCTGTGGGAGCGGTCCTGCGCAACTGCCTCCTCCTGGCGGTGGAGTTCGGTGCGATCTGGATGCTGCGCGGGCCGGAGGGCCCCTGGATCCCGGTCCTGCTGGCCGTCTTCGTCGTCGGCGCGGCCGTACCGCACGGCACCGACGCCGAGATCGTGGCCCGCACCGCCGTGGCGCTCACCGCCGTCGGGATCGTGCTGCTCGGCGGGATCACCTGGGACCGGCACGTCCTGCACGACCGGGGCCGGGAGGAGGCGGCGGTGGTCGTGCAGCGGACGATGGTGGAGGACGGCGCCGCGATGTCCCCCTCGCTGCGCCTGAGCACCGAGGCGGGCCGCGACCTGGCCGGCCCCGTGGCGATGGACCTCGCGGTCGGCGCACGGCTGACGGTGACAGTGGACCCCGACGGGCCGGCCTGGGCCGTCGGCGGCCGTCCCGGACGGCCGCTGTGGCAGGCGGTCGGCACCGGAGCCCTCCTGCTGCTCCAGACCGGCGTCCTCGTCCGGATCTCCCTGCGCCGCTCCCGGATCTGACCCGGGACGACAGGCGGCGCAGGGGCCCGCACGAGTCCGCCGGCTACTGCTTGATCGTGTAGGAGCACCCCTTCACGCTCGTGACGCCGTCGCTCTCCGCGACCACCTTGCCGTCGACCTTGATGGTGCAGGGGGCCTGCTGGAGCTTGCCGTCGGCGCCCGTGATCGTGCCCGGGACCACGCTCACCAGGTAGCCCACCTTCTGCTCCGCGGCGGTCAGTTCGGCCGTCCCCGACTTCGTCCACGGCAGGGTCTGCTGCTCGAAGCCGCTGCCGATGCCGCTGTACATGACGGCCGTCCTGCCCGTGCCGCCGACCTCCAGGGTCACCTCGTGCTTCGCACCGCCGCCGGCGGCCGGAGCCGACGAGGGGCTGCGGTCCTGCTGCTGCGATGCCGCGGGCTGCGGCTGCTGCTTGCCCCCTTCCGGAGCCGGCTTCGGCTCCGCGCTCCCGCAGCCGGTGAGCAGCAGAGCCGCCGCGGCGCCCAGCGCCATGGCGGAGATGGTCCTGCGCATGTCCTGATACCTCGATCTTGTCGCCTGGTACGTGTGATCGAATACGTGTGATCGAAAACAATGGACGCATGACGACACGCGCCCGTTCCTTCGATGCGGCAGCCGCTTCCTACGCCGCCCACCGCCCCGGATACCCGCCGGCCCTCCTCGACGCCGTAGAGGAGCTCGCCGGGCGCCCGCTCGCCGGGGCACACGTGGCCGACGTGGGGGCGGGAACCGGCATCGCCACCGCCCTGCTGCACGAGCGCGGTGCCGAGGTGCTGGCCGTGGAGCCCGGGGACGGGATGGCCGCGCAGCTGCGCCGCGCCCACCCGGGGATCCCGGTCGTGCGCGGCGACGGTGACCGGCTGCCGCTGGCCACCGGCTCGTTCGACCTCCTCACCTACGCCCAGGCCTGGCACTGGACCGACCCCGCCCGCTCCGTCCCCGAGGCCCGCCGCGTGCTGCGCCCCGGCGGAGCGCTCGCCATCTGGTGGAACGACGCGGACCTCACCGTCCCCTGGATCGCCGAGCAGGAGGCGCGACTGGCGGAGTTCTTCGGGGCGGCCGAGGGGGACGGCTTCCGTACGCTGCCCCGCGGGCTCGGCGGGTTCACCACCCGCTCCGTGCGCTGGTCCCGGCGCATCCCGCTGGACGCGCACCTCGCCAACCTCGCCAGCCACTCCGCCTTCCTGACACTGGGCGAGGCCGGTACCCGCGCCTATTTCGCCGAGGAGCGCGAGCTGCTGGCTCCGCTCTTCCCCGACGGCACGGTCGAGGAGAGGTACGTCGTCAGCCTCAACGTCACCCGGGTGTGACCGGCCGCAGGACCTCCGCCCGGCACGCCGACGGCGTGCCCCAGGCATCCCGCAGCGGGCGTGCCTTGCGCAGCCACAACGACAGGTCCAGCTCCTCGGTGTAGCCGACCGCGCCGTGGAGCTGGAGCGCCGTCATGGCCGCCCGGTACGCCGCCTCGCCGCAGCGCAGCTTCGCTGCCGCCACGTCGCCCGGGGCCGGCGAGAGCGCCGCCGCCCACAGCAGCGGGCGGGCGAACTCCAGGGCCAGGAGGGTGTCCGCCAGTCGGTGCTTGACCGCCTGGAAGGAGCCGATCGGCGCCCCGAACTGGGTGCGCTGCTTGACGTATCCGACCGTCCGCTCCAACAGCGCCTCGCCCACGCCCAGGCACTGGGCCGCCGTCAGCAGCCGGGCCCAGCGCCCGGCCACGGCGGCCGCCCGCGCCACCGCCGGGCCCACCGCGAGGAGTTCACCCCCGACCGGCAAGGGCCGCGCCAGCCGCCGTGCGGGGTCCGTCGACCGCAATACCTCCCCGGGGGCGGCCAGCCGCAGCTCGCCCGCCGCCGACACGTCGAAGCAGTGCGCCGCCGCGTCCGCGTCCAGGGCGTACGGGCTCCCGCCGCTCCCGCCCGGCAGCGTCAGCGTGGCCCAGGCCCCGCCCGAGACCAGACCGGGCAGGAACCGCTTGGCGAGCGCCTCGTCCCCCAGCTCCGACAGCAGCACCGACACGGCGGCGCTCTCCACCACCGGCCCCGGCACCCCCGCCCGGCCCAGCTCCACGAAGCCCAGCGACAGCTCCAGCGGGAGCAGTCCGGCCCCCTCGTACGACTCCGGTGCGGCCAGCGCGAACAGGCCCGTCGCCGCGAGCCGGGACCGCAGCGCCAGCCCGGGCCCGTGCTCGCCGTCGGCCCAGGCCCGCACCACCGCCGGGACCTGCGCCGAGCCCAGCAGGGAGCGCAGCGTACGGGCGAAAGCCGACTGCTCGGCGGTCGGCAGGAAGCGCATCAGCGGCGGCCCTTCGGCAGGCCGAGCAGCCGCTCGGCGATGATGTCGCGCTGGATCTCGTTCGTCCCCGCGTAGATCGGACCGGCCAGCGAGAAGATCCACGGCTCGGCCCACTCCCCGTCTGCCAGCTCGGCGTCCGCCCCGAGCAGGTCGAGCGCCGTCTCGTGCAGGGCGACGTCGTACTCCGACCAGAAGACCTTGTTCAGGCTGGACTCGGCGCCGACGGCCCCGCCTGCGGCGAACCGGGAGGCGCCGGCCCAGGTGAACAGCTCGTAGGCGCGCGCCCCGACCACAGCGTCGGCCACCCGGTCGCGCAGTGCCGTGTCGGCCGGATCCCCCTGCGCGCGCCACAGCGCGGCCAGCCGGTCCGCCGCCGCCAGGAACCGGCCGGGGGAGCGCAGGGTCAGTCCGCGTTCGTTGCCGGTGGTCGACATCGCGATCCGCCAGCCCTGCCCGGGCTCCCCGATCACGTCCTCGTCCGGTACGAAGACCTCGTCCAGGAAGAGCTCCGCGAACGCCGGCTTGCCGTCGAGGCGGCCGATGGGCCGCACCGTGACCCCGGGCGCCCGCAGGTCGAACATCAGGTACGTCAGCCCCTGGTGCGGTTTCGGGGTGTCCGGGTCGGAGCGGAAGATGCCGAAGGCCCGGTCCGCGAACGCCGCCCGCGAGGACCAGGTCTTCTGCCCGGACAGCAGCCAGCCGCCCTCCGTCCGGACCGCCCGAGAGGTCAGCGAGGCCAGGTCGGAGCCCGCCTCCGGCTCGGACCAGGCCTGTGCCCAGATCACCTCGCCGCTCGCCATCGGCGGCAGCACGCGCGCCCGCTGCTCCGCCGTCGCGTGGTCGAAGAGCGTCGGCGCGAGGAGGCTGATGCCGTTCTGCGAGACCCGTCCGGGTGCGCCCGCCGCCCAGTACTCCTCCTCGAAGACCAGCCACTGCACGAGGCCGACGCCGCGGCCGCCGTACTCCTCGGGCCAGGACACCACCGACCAGCGGTCCGCGTGCAGCAGGGCCTCCCACTCCCGGTGCGCGGCGAAGCCCTCCCGCGTCTCCAGCGAGGGCAGCGGGGAGGCGGGCACGCGGTCGGCCAGCCAGGCGCGGGCTTCGGCCCGGAAGGCCTTCACCTCCGCCGTGTGGGTCAGGTCCATCGGGTGCCCGCCTCTCGACGCCGTCACTTCCCTAACAAGTGTTTGGTAGGTTAACGTACGGCCATGAGCAGCGTCGAGGAGTTCGCATGAACGAGCCCCGGTACACCCCCGGCCACCACCTGCTGCAGGACCGCACCGCCGTCATCACCGCCGCCGCCGGGGCCGGCATCGGCGGGGCCACCGCCCGCCGCTTCCTGGAGGAGGGGGCCCGTGTGGTCATCAGCGACGCCCACGCCCGCCGGCTCAAGGAGACCGAGGACGCGCTCACGGCCGAGTTCGGAGCCGGCCGCGTCAGCTCGCTGCCCTGCGACGTCACCGACGAGGACCAGGTCCGGGCCCTGTTCGCGCTCGCGGAACAGACCCACGGCCGACTCGACGTCGTCGTCAACAACGCCGGACTCGGCGGCACCGCCGCCCTCGTCGACATGACCGACGAACAGTGGACCCGCGTCCTCGACGTCACCCTGAACGGCACCTTCCGCTGCACCCGCGCGGCCCTGCGCTCCCTCAAGGCCTCCGGCGCGGGCGGAGTCGTCGTCAACAACGCCTCCGTCGTCGGCTGGCGCGCCCAGACCGGCCAGGCCCACTACGCCGCGGCCAAGGCCGGGGTCATGGCGCTCACCCGGTGCGCGGCCCTGGAAGCCGCGGAGTTCGGCGTGCGCGTCAACGCGGTCGCCCCGAGCCTGGCCATGCACCCGCACCTGGTGAAGGTCACCAGTGAGGAGCTCCTCGCCGAACTCACCGCCCGCGAGGCCTTCGGCCGGTACGCCGAGCCCTGGGAGATCGCCAACGTCATCGTCTTCCTGGCCAGCGGCTATTCGTCGTACATGACGGGCGAGACGGTGTCCGTCAGCAGTCAGCACCCGTAAGGGGTGTCCGACAATGGGCGCGTGCCAACGAACAAGCCGGACGCCGAGCCGGAAGCCCAGCGCGAAGCCCAGCCGACAGCCACGCCGCAGGCCGAGCCGGCGGCCAGGAAGAAGCCGCAGGTGACGCCCTCGCCCGAGCGGCGCCGTGAACTCCTCGACACCGCCGCCGAGGTGTTCGCCGCCCAGGGCTACAACGCCACCACCGTCCGCAAGATCGCCGACGCCGCCGGGATGCTCGCCGGCAGCCTCTACTACCACTTCGATTCCAAGGAATCGATGCTCGACGAGATCCTCTCCGCCTTCCTGACCGAGCTGTGGGACGGGTACGACGCCGTCCTCGCCGCCGGGCTCGGCCCCCGGGAGACGATCGAGGCCCTCGTCACCGAGTCCTTCCGCGAGATCGACCGGCACCGCGCCGCCGTCGCGATCTACCAGAAGGAGTCCCGCACCCTCTCCGCCCAGCCCCGCTTCCACTACCTGTCCGCCTCGCAGGTGAAGTTCGAGAAGGCCTGGCTGGGCACCCTGGAACGGGGAGTCGCCGCCAAGGCCTTCCGGGCCGACCTCGACATCCGCCTCACCTACCGCTTCGTGCGCGACACGGTGTGGGTGGCGGCCTCCTGGTACCGGCCCGGCGGGCAGCACAGCCCCGACGAGATCGCCCGCCAGTACCTGTCGATGGTCCTGGACGGGATCGCCCTGCGCCCCACCTGACCCCCGAGCCCCTGAGGAGTCCCGATGCCCGAGGCCTACATAGTCGACGCCGTGCGCACCCCCGTCGGGCGGCGCGGAGGCGGCCTGTCGGCCGTCCACCCGGCCGACCTCGGCGCACACGTCCTCAAGGCACTGGTCGAACGCTCCGGGGTGGACCCGGCCGCCGTGGAGGACGTCGTATTCGGCTGCCTCGACACCGTCGGCCCGCAGGCCGGGGACATCGCACGCACCGCATGGCTCGCCGCCGGCCTGCCCGAGGAGGTCCCCGGCGTCACCGTCGACCGCCAGTGCGGCTCCTCCCAGCAGGCGGTGCACTTCGCAGCGCAGGGCGTCCTCTCCGGCACCCAGGACCTCGTGGTCGCCGGCGGCACCCAGAACATGTCGATGATCCCCATCGCCTTCGCCTCCCGGCAGGCGGCCGAACCCCTCGGCCTCACCGAGGGCCCCTACGCGGGATCCGCCGGCTGGCGCGCCCGGTACGGTGACGCCCCGGTCAACCAGTTCCACGGCGCCCAGCTCATCGCGCAGAAGTGGGGGATCTCGCGCCGCGACATGGAGGAGTACGCGCTCCGTTCCCACCGGCGGGCCGTGCGGGCCGTCGACGAGGGCCGCTTCGACCGCGAGATCACGCCCTACGGCGACGTGGCCGCGGACGAGGGGCCGCGCCGGGACACCACCCTGGAGAAGATGGCGGCCCTCAAGCCCGTCGTCGAGGGCGGCACCATCACCGCCGCGGTCTCCTCCCAGGTCTCCGACGGCGCGGCCGCCATGCTGCTCGCCTCCGAGCGTGCGGTCCGCGAACACGGCCTGCGGCCGCGAGCCCGCGTCCACCACCTCTCCGTGCGCGGCGAGGACCCCATCCGCATGCTGTCCGCGCCCATCCCGGCGACGGCGTACGCGCTGAAGAAGACCGGCATGTCGCCGGCCGACATCGACCTGGTGGAGATCAACGAAGCCTTCGCCCCGGTGGTGCTGGCCTGGCTGAAGGAGACCGGCGCCGACCCGGACCGCGTCAACGTCAACGGCGGCGCCATCGCCCTGGGCCACCCGCTGGGCGCGACCGGGGTCAGGCTGATGACCACCCTCCTGCACGAGCTGGAGCGCACCGGCGGCCGGTTCGGCCTCCAGACCATGTGCGAGGGCGGCGGCCAGGCCAACGTGACGATCATCGAACGCCTGTAGGCGCGGTCTGCCGGCCCGCGCTGCGGGCCGCGCCCGATCACGGCCATTCCCGGGGGCACCGTGGCGATCGACGTGGAGTCCTCGTCAGACGTGCAGGGCCGCCGGGCCGGTGCCGCCGCGCGGGCGGCGCGGGTGCTGAGCCGCCGGGGCGTCGCGCGGCCCGCACCCGAACGGGCGCAGCTCACACCGGCCCGTCCGCACGTCGGGACCGGGGATGTGCTAGCTTAGGGGGCGTTGCAGTTGTGGTACCCATGAACTTTATGTGCGCCTGACGGGAATGTTCCTCAGGCGCTTTTATTGTTTTTTTGCCGGAATCTCCGGATGGGGCCCTTTGCCGCCTATTCAGGAGATTTAAAATGGCACTTGGCACCGTGAAGTGGTTCAACTCGGAAAAGGGCTTCGGCTTCATCGAGCAGGACGGTGGCGGTCCGGACGTGTTCGCCCACTACTCGAACATCGCCACCCAGGGCTTCCGTGAGCTCACCGAGGGCCAGCGCGTGTCCTTCGACGTGACGCAGGGCCAGAAGGGCCCCCAGGCGGAGAACATCCTCCCCGCCTAATTTTCTCAGCATGCCGGGGTCCGCACCGAGAGGTGCGGGCCCCGGCTTGTCTGCTGTCTCGACCTTTGTTTTACCTGCCGGTTTCAGGAGGGCTTTCTCGCATGACCAGCTCCAGCTCCGCACGTCCCAGCCGCCGCCCCACCCGGGGACGAGGAGCGGCCCAGGGGCGTCCGAAGACTGGTGCGGGACGGCAGAAGTCCGCCCCGCCCGCACCCCGGCCCCAGGAATTCACCATGCCCGAGCCGACCGTCCCGGCACTGCCGCCGGTCGCCGCGTTCGAGGACATGGACATGCCCGAGGCGCTGCTGAAGACCCTCGCGGCCCAGGGCGTCACCGAGCCGTTCCCCATCCAGGCCGCGACCCTGCCGAACTCCCTCGCCGGCCGCGACCTGCTCGGCCGCGGCCGCACCGGCTCCGGCAAGACGCTGGCCTTCGGCCTGGCGCTGCTGGCCCGTACCGCCGGCCGCCGTGCGGAGCCGAAGGCACCGCTCGCGATGGTCCTCGTACCGACCCGTGAGCTCGCGCAGCAGGTCACCGACTCCCTGGCTCCGTACGCCACGGCCGTCAACCTGCGCATCGCCACCGTCGTCGGCGGCATGTCGATCAACCGGCAGTCGGGCGCCCTGCGCCGCGGCGCCGAGGTGCTCGTCGCCACCCCCGGCCGCCTGAAGGACCTCATCGACCGCGGGGACGCGGACCTCTCGCAGGTCTCGATCACCGTCCTCGACGAGGCCGACCAGATGACCGACATGGGCTTCATGCCGCAGGTCACCGCGCTGCTCAAGCAGGTCGAGCCCGCGGGCCAGACCATGCTCTTCTCGGCGACCCTCGACAAGAACATCGACAAGCTCGTCAAGATGTTCCTCAGCGACCCGGTCGGTCACTCCGTCGACCCGTCGGCCGGTGCGGTCACCACCATGGAGCACCACGTCCTGTACGTCATGGACGAGACCGACAAGAAGGCCGTTGCGACGCGTATAGCCGCCCGCGACGGCCGGGTGATCATGTTCGTCGACACCAAGCGCGGCGTGGACCGCATGGTCAAGAAGCTCCTGGCGGACGGCGTGCGCGCCTCCGGCCTGCACGGCGGCCGCTCGCAGCCGCAGCGCAACCGCACCCTGGACTGGTTCAAGACGGGCGAGGTCACCGCGCTGATCGCCACCAACGTGGCGGCCCGCGGCATCCACATCGACGACCTCGACCTCGTCGTCAACGTGGACCCGCCCACCGACCACAAGGACTACCTGCACCGCGGCGGCCGCACCGCGCGCGCCGGCGAGTCCGGCAGCGTGGTCACCCTGGTGCTGCCCGACCAGAAGCGGGACATGACCCGGCTGATGTCGGACGCCGGGATCTCCCCGCGCACCGCACAGATCAAGTCCTCCGACGAGGAGCTGGCCCGGCTGACCGGCGCCAAGGAGCCCTCGGGCATCCCGGTGGTGCTGGAGGTTCCGCAGCAGCCCGCACCCAAGGCGCGCAACGGCTCCGGTTCGGGCTCCGGTTCGGGCTCCGGCTCGCGCCGCCGCTCGGGCGGTCCGCGTACCGGCGCCGCCACCGGCGGCGCCCCGGCGGCCGGCGGCCGCGGCCGCCGTTCCGGCAGCGGCTCCGGGCAGGCTCCGGCGGCCTCCGCCTCCGGCCAGACCCGTCGCGGCGGCCAGAGCGCCGGTCAAGGCGGCGCGGCCGGCGGCTCCGGCGAGCGCGGCCGACGCGGCGCGGGCGGCTCCGGCGGCGGCGCCGCTGCGGCCTCCGCGCGCAGCCGGGTGGGCACCGGCGGCCAGGGCCGCCGCCGCACCGGCTGACCCGGAACCTGCGACCTACGCCGACGGGCAGTGCTTCGCGCACTGCCCGTCGGCGTATCCGCTACCGGACCAGCCGGGTCCGGAGCTTCGCCAGCGTCCGCAGGTCCAGGCCGAGGCCCTGTGTCAGGTAGCCGTAGAAGCTGCCGTAGTCCGCCTCCATCTGCGCCGTGGCCGAATCCAGGTAGTCCTGGCGGACCTCCTGGAGCGGGATCAGCAGGTCCGGGTTCTGCATCCGGCCCGACTGCTCGAGGGCCGCCCGCACCCTGGCGTCGTAGGCGGCGCGGAAGGTGTTCGACGCCAGGTAGTCGCGCTCGGCGGTGTCCTCGGGGACGGCGAGGGCGCGCAGCAGCACGTAACTCATCCAGCCGGTCCGGTCCTTGCCGGACGTGCAGTGGTACAGGACCGGGCCCTGCCGGCCGTCCGCGAGTTCCCGCAGCGTCGCCGCGAACTGCGCCCGGTTCTCGGGGCTGGTCACGAAGGTTCGGTAGATGTCGCGCATGTAGGCCTCGGCGCGGCCGCCGCCGAGCATCTGCTCCTGGGTGACGGGGTCGCCGCTGCCGATGGCCCCGATCAGCGTCCCGTAGAGGCCGAGGTCGCTGACCGGGCGGGCGGTCGCGGAGAGACCGGCCGGCAGCCTGTCGGCGCCGTCGTAGCCTCCACCGGGATGCGGAAGTCGATGACCTTCGTGAGGCCGAGACCGGAGACGGTGGTGACGTCGGCTTCGGTCAGCCTGCTCAGTGCGTCGGAGCGGTAGACCAGACCCTGGCGGACGTGGCCGCCGGTCCAGGTGCGGTACCCGCCGAGGTCGCGGACGTTGACGGCGCCCTGGAGGGCGATCCGGCGAATCGTCTCGGCCTGCTGCCGGTGGTGCCGGGCACCGGTCTCGGCGGCGGGCGCCGCCGCGTACGCGGCGGCCGGCAGGGCGGCGAGGGTCAAGGCGGCGACGGCCGCCGCGGCCCCTGCGCGGATGCTGACACGGCTCATGGGAGCGACTCCTGTGACGGAGAAGGGGGATCACCCTGCTGGTGGCAGGGCGTCGAGCGAGTGCGGTCCGTGCGACCCGTGGAGACGGCCCAGGACGGAGTGGGCCTCGGCCATGACGCGCGAGACGAGCTCCGCGCAGGACGGAAGGTCGTCGATCACCCCTGCGACCTGGCCCGATGCCATGACGCCGAGGTCCGTACGGCCCTCGACCATGGACGCCTTGAGGAGCATGGGAGTGTTCGCGGCGAGCAGGACCTGGCTCCAGGACAGGTCCTTGCCGTGCTTCATCGCCAGGCCGTCGCGGACCATCTGCGGCCAGCTCAGACCGGACAGCTTCCGGAAGTCGGCCGCGTGCCGGACCGCCCGGACCAGCGCCCGGGCCCGCCCGGCCCGCTCCAGGGACGCGACCAGCTCCGTACGGAGCATGCGGTGCGGGAGCCCGTCGACAGCCGTGGTGACCGTGACGTCACGGACCGTCGCCTTCAGGTACTCGGCCTTCACCGCGTCCGGGACGGTCGAGTCCGAGGTCAGCAGGAACCGGGTGCCCATCGCGATGCCCGCCGCCCCGTACGCCAGGGCCGCGACCAGGCCGCGGCCGTCGCCGAAGCCGCCCGCCGCGACCACCGGCACGTCCACGGCGTCCACGACCTGCGGCAGCAGCACCGTGGTGGCCACGTCCCCGGTGTGCCCGCCGCCCTCGCCCCCCTGCACGATCACCGCATCGGCGCCCCAGGCCGCCACCTTCTCGGCGTGCCGCCGGGCCCCGACCGACGGGATGACGACGACGCCCGCGTCCTTCAGCCGGCCGATCAGCTCCCTGGAGGGCGCGAGCGCGAAGGAGGCGACCCGTACGCCCTCGTCGATGATGAGCCGGACGCGCTCGGGCGCGTCCCCTGCGTCCGCGCGCAGGTTCACGCCGAAGGGGGTCCCCTCCGGGACGCGGGAGCGGACCTCGCGGACCGCCGACCGCAGCTGCTGCGTGGTCATCGTCGCCGAGGCCAGGATGCCCAGGGCACCGGCGTTCGCCGCCGCCGACACCAGTCGCGGGCCGGCGACCCAGCCCATGCCCGTCTGTACGAGGGGGTGCTCGACCCCGACCAGCTTCGTGAACGCCGTCTCCACCGGATCAGCCCCGCACTTCCCGGTCGCGCAGACCCTGCGGATCGATCACCTCGCGGATCAGCCGCAGTTCGGGCCCGGTCGGCTCCCGCGTGCACGGGACCTCGTCGGGCAGCGCCAGCTCGAAGCCGGTCGCCGACCGGACCTGCTCGACGGTGACCCCGGGGTGCAGGGAGGCCAGCCGCATCGTGCGGCCGGGACCGGCGAAGTCGAAGACGCCCAGGTCGCTGACCACCCGCGGCAGCCGGTGGAACCGGGTCACCCCGGCCTCGGCGGCCCGGTCGTGGCCGACGCCGCTGACCATGTCCACGCGCTCGACGAAGACCCGCCTCGAATGCTTCGGGACCCAGTAACTCACCGGATGGTTGAGGGTGTTCACGGGAGCGCCGCGCACCCCGAGCAGTTGGCGCGCCGGCCGCTCCCAGTCCCCGATGCAGGAGATGTTCTGGTTGCCGAACCGGTCGATCTGGCTCGCGCCCATCATCACGTGCCGCCGCCCGCCGGTGACCATGGTCAGGTGGCGCCGGTACGGGAGCCACCCCTCGACCGTGCCGTCGAGCCCGACGAGCATGGCCTCCCCGTCCGTCAGCAGCAGGTCGGGGGAGAAGGTCCGCTTGGCCAGCCGGGCCCCGAAGGAGGGGATCAGGCCCATCGGGCTGGCGAGCACCTCGCCGTCGCCCCGCCAGGCCTCGGCGCACGCGATCACGCAGTATTCGGCGCGGGTGGCGGTCGTCGTGGTCACTGCTGCTCCTCGTGCCAGGCCCGGACGGCCAGCTGGTAGTCGTGCTCGGTCGCCCCGGACAGGAAGCGGGCCGAGAACTCGGGCCAGGGGGTGGTCGCGTAGAGCTTCTGGAAGGCCTCGTCGCGGCCGTAGTCGGGGGCGCAGGAGGTGAAGTGCGCGCCGTTCGGGGTCTCCACCACCCCGGTGACGGAGTGCCGGCTGACGAGGAGGGACTGGGGCGGGCCGGCCTTGGCGAGCTCGGCGGTCTCGACGAGCTGCTCGCAGGAGACGTAGGCGGCGTCGGCCGCCTCGCAGAACAGGTCGTCGAAGTAGGGGTCCGGGCCCAGGTACTGGGCGTTGCCGAGGCGGTCGGCCCGGTTGAGGTGGACCAGGGCGGCGTCGAGGCGCAGGGCGGGGACGGCGACGAGCTCCTCGCCGTCGCCGTAGGGCGAGGTCACCGTGCGCAGCTCGGGGTTGACCCGCATCACGTCGGAGCCGAGGCCGGCGCGGACCGGCAGGAAGGGCAGCCGGTTGGCGGCGGCGTGCAGGCCCCACATGAACATGGCCTCGTCGTACTCGGTGAGTGCGAAGGCGCCCCGTTCGCGGGCGGCCCGGAAGTGTGGCTCCAGCGCGATGGAGTCGAGGGTGGCGAAAGGGGCGACGAGCCGGCGGATGCGGCCCGCGGCCGCCAGCAGGCCGACGTCCGGGCCGCCGTACGAGACCACGGTGAGGTCGGTGATCCCGGACCTGAGCAGGGCTCTGACCAGGGCCATGGGCTTGCGCCGGGACCCCCAGCCGCCGATCCCGAGGGTCATCCCGCTGCGCAGCTGCCCGACCGCCTCTACGACGGTCATGGACTTGTCACTCATGGGCGCTCTTCCTTCCCGAAGGTGCCGCGGACCCGGTCGGCCACCCCGCTGAGGTTGGCCTCGAAGGTGAAGCCCTGCTCGAACCGGTAGCTGCGGCGCACGTCCACGGGGTCGATGCCGTTGATGGCCGCCTTCGCCAGCCGGATCAGGTAGCCGTCCTTCTCCGCGATCTCGGCGGCCAGTCCCAGGGCGGCGCCGCGCACCGCTCCGGGCGGGACCACTTTCCAGACCGAGCCGTGGGCGTGCAGCTCGGCGGCGGTCGCGGTGCGGGAGGTGTAGTAGAGGGCGCGCATCAGGTGCTGGGGGACCAGCCGGGCCAGGTGCGTGGCGGCGCCGAGCGCGCCCCGGTCGAGCTCGGGCAGGCCGAAGACGGCGTCGTCGGAGGCGACGATCGCGTCGGCGTTGCCGGCCAGGCCGATCCCGCCGCCCAGGCAGAAGCCGTTCACGGCCGCGACGACCGGCACCTCGCACTCGTAGACGGCCGCGAACGCCTCGTAGCAGCCCCTGTTGGCGCCGATGAGAGCCGCGTGGCCGGTGTCGCGCTGCATCTCCTTGATGTCGACGCCCGCGTTGAAGCCGCGGCCGTCGGCGGCCAGGACCACGCAGCGGACCCCGGGGTCGCGGCCCGCGGTCCGCAGGGCGTCGGCGAGGTCGTACCAGCCCTGCACGGGCAGTGCGTTGACGGGCGGGAAGTCCACGGTGACCAGTGCGACGCCCTTGTCCGGGCGGGAGGTGGAGACACCCATGAGAGGATCAGCTACCTTTCCACCAAACATTTGTTAGGTGAGGAAGGTAGCAGCCGATGGAGCTCGACGGGAGGGTTGTCGTCGTCACCGGCGGAACCAGGGGCGTCGGCGCCGGCATCGCCCGGTCGTTCCTCGCGGCCGGCGCGCAGGTCGCCGTCTGCGCGCGACGACCCCCGGACCAACCGGTGTCGGCGGACGGCCGCGAGGCCGCCTTCACCCCCCTCGACCTGCGCGACCAGTGTGCGGTGCGGGATTTCCTCGACGCGGTCGCCGACCGGTACGGGCGCCTCGACTGCCTGGTCAACAACGCGGGCGGAACCCCCTACCGCCTCCTCGGGGAGGGCGACGCCGAACGCCACGCACGCGTCGTCGCACTCAACCTGGTCGCCCCGATGACGGCCTCACTGGCGGCCCGCCCCTGGCTCGGACGGACCCGGGGCTCGGTGGTGATGATCGGCAGCGTCAGCGGGACCCGCCCCTCACCGGGGACGGCGGCGTACGGGGCGGCCAAGGCGGGCCTGGAGAACCTGGCCCGCTCGATGGCCGTCGAGTGGGCCCCCGAGGTACGGGTGAACACCCTGGTCCTCGGCATGGTACGGACCGAACTCGCCCACCTGCACTACGGGGACGAGGCCGGAATCGAAGCGGTCGGGGCGACCGTGCCGCTGGGGCGGCTCGCCGACCCGGCCGACGTGGGGGACGCGGCGGTCTTCCTCGCCTCCGACCGGGCGCGGTACGTGAGCGGCGCGAGCCTGCTCGTGCACGGCGGCGGGGAGCGCCCGGCGTTCCTCGATGCGGCAACTGTCAACAAGGAGAGCTGAGATGGCGGGACTGTGCGAGGGCCGGGTCGTGGTCGTGACGGGAGCGGGGCGGGGGCTGGGCCGGGCCCATGCGCTGGCCTTCGCCGCGGAAGGGGCGAAGGTCGTCGTCAACGACCTGGGCGTGGGGCTGGACGGGCTGCCCGGGCCCGAGGGCCCGGCGGCGCGGGTGGTCCGGGAGATCGGGGAACTGGGCGGCGAAGCGGTCGCGCACGGCGGGGACATCGCGACACGACAGGGCGCGGAATCCCTGGTGGAGGCCGCCCTCGACGCCTTCGGGCGGCTGGACACGCTCGTCAACAACGCCGGGTTCCTGCGGGACCGGATGCTGGTCAACCTGGACGAGGACGACTGGGACGCCGTCATGCGGGTCCACCTCAAGGGGCACTTCCTGCCGCTGCGGGCCGCCGCCGCATGGTGGCGGGCGGAGGCGAAGGCGGGCCGCCCGGCGGCTGCCCGCGTGGTCAACACCTCCTCCGGGGCGGGGCTGCTGGGCTCCGTCGGCCAGGGCAACTACAGCGCAGCCAAGGCGGGCATCCTCGGCCTGACCCTGGTCGCGGCCGCCGAGATGGGCCGGTACGGGGTCCAGGTCAACGCGATCGCCCCGGCCGCGCGGACGCGCATGACGGAGCGGGCCTTCGCACGGACCATGGCAGCCCCCCAGGACGGCGGCTTCGACGCGATGGCCCCCGACAACGTGTCACCGCTCGTGGTCTGGCTCGGCGCGGACGCCTCGGCCGGGGTCACCGGACGGGTCTTCGAGACCGAGGGCGGCCGGATCACGGTCATGGAGGGCTGGCGCCCGGGCCCCACCGCGGACTGCGGGGCCCGGCGTACCCCTGCGGAGGCGGGGGAGACGGCGGTCAAGCTCCTGGCCGCGGCCGAACCGCCGCTGCCGCCGTACGGATCCGGCCCGGCCTAGGAGGTGACCGGCCGATCAGGGCCGGACGGCCCCGCCCCCGGCCCGCAGAGCCGGGCGGAGCGCCGCCCCGCTCTGCGGGCCGGAGGGGGACCCGTGACGGGGAAGCCGAGGGGCCCGCCCTCCGGGCGCCCCGGCGCTACTTCGCGGCCACGGCCGAGGCCGGGTCCGCGGACGGCTTCTCCAGGCCGAGCATCTCCAGGGCCGAGTCCATCTCCGCCCGGAACAGCAGCCGGGGGTTGGCGTCCGGGCCGAACTGGCGGTAGACCTCGAGCGCGACGGGGCCGTACATGCGGCCCCACACCCGCAGTGACGCCAGCAGCGCCTGCGGCGGGAGGTGGGGGAAGCACTCGCGGGCGAGCGCGGCCAGGGAGGGGACGAAGTCGGCCCATTCCGCCTCGGCCCGCTTGAGCTGCTCGGGCGCCTGCGGCCAGGCGGCGTCGACCAGGCCGAGGAGGATCATGCAACACCGGCGGGCGGCCGCCACGACGCTGTCGGCCGTCGGGGCGTATCCCGGGGAGCTGTCCCCGTAGGTGAGGCGGAACTCCGCCGGGTGGGTGCGGGCCCACTCCCGGAAGGTGCCCGCGACCGCGAGCAGCCGGGCCGCGGTCGCGTCCTCGGGGAGCGCGTCCCGGGCCGCCTCCTGCTGGTCGGCCAGCCGGTTGTAGGTGTCCGCGGCCAGCGTCGCCAGCAGGTCGTCCCGGGTGTCGAAGTAGCCGTACAGGGCCGCCGCCGTCATGCCCATCTCGCGCGCGATGCCGCGCAGGGTGATCCCGGCGACGTCACCGGCGGCGAGCAGGTCGAGCGCGACCGCCTTGATCTGGGCGGTGGTCTCGATCCGAAGGCGTTCGCGGCGGGACAGGGTCTGCATGGCGGGGGCTCCTCCTCAAGGGCACGGTGAGAGAGTGTCGCACCCCCCGTACAAACACCGTTTACTTACCTTACCGTGTTGACGAACTGCAACCCGCCGGTCCTCCGCCGGCCCCGCGTCAGGACGCAGGCCACCAGCACCACCCCCAGACTGCCCAGGCTCATCAGCAGTTGGGGCCGCGTCTGCGCGGTGAACAGCATGGAGCACAGGACCGCAGACAGCGCCAGCACCACCAGCAGCGTGAGGTACGGGAACCCCCACATCCGGAAGGTCAGTCTCTCGGGCTCGGTGCGCTCGGTCCGGATCCGCAGCACGAATTGGGAGACGGCGATCCCCAGATACATGATGACCAGAACGGCGCCGGTCGAGTTGAGCAGGAAGGGGAACGTCCGCCCGGGGCTCACCGCCTGCGCCACGACCGCCCCGCAGCCCACCACGGTGCCGAGCAGGACCGCCCGCCGCGGTGCGGCCGCCCAGCGCGGCGCGTCCCCGTGTCCGGCCAGCGTGTGCAGCATGCGCGAGGAGGCGTACAGCGTCGATCCCAGTACGGACAGCAGCGCGGTCAGGATCACCGCGCTCATCGCGGACGCCGCGAACGGCACGCCGATCCGGTCCAGCGCCGTCACGTACGGGCTCTCCCCGCCGGTGATCTGCGGCCAGGGCACGATCGCGACCACCAGCAGCACCGAGCCGAGGAAGAACACCAGGATCCGCCAGACGATCTGACGGGTGGCCCGCGCGACGGCCCGGCCCGGATCGGGGCACTCGGCGGCGGCGACCGCCACGATCTCCGTCCCGCCGAAGGCGAAGACGACGCCGACGGTCGCGGTGAGGACCGCGCCGAACCCGTGCGGCGCGAACCCCCCGTGCGCCGTGAGGTTCCCCAGCGCCGGCCCCGACGTGCCGCCGCCCAGCAGGTACGCCCCGCCCAGGACGAGGAACGCGAGGATCGCACCGATCTTGACGATCGCGAACCAGAACTCCGCCGTCCCGAAGGACCGGCTGGAGCGCAGGTTCACCCCCGTCAGCGCCCCCAGCAGCACCAGGCTGCACGTCCACGCCGGAACCTGCGGCAGCCACCCGTGCACGATCCGCCCGCCCGCGATCGCCTCGATGGCCACGATCGCGACGAAGGCGTACCAGTACAGCCAGCCGACCGTGAAGCCCGCCCAGTCACCGAAGGCGAGCCGGGCGTAGTCGGCGAAGGAGCCGGCCATCGGGCGGGCCGCGACCATCTCGCCGAGCATCCGCATGACCAGCAGCACCAGCAGCCCGGCGAGCGCGTAGCTGACCAGCGCGGCCGGCCCGGCCGCGCGGACGGTCTCCGCCGAGCCGACGAAGAGGCCGGTGCCGACCGCGCCGCCCATGGCCATCATGGTCAGGTGGCGGCTGCGGAACGTCTGCGCTCCGTCGCCCGTCACGGCGCGACCGAGAGCTTGTGGCGGAGGACGCCGTGCGGATCGTATGGCTCGGCGACGGCGGAGGCGGCGAGGAATCCGCGGCGGTCCAGATTCGGCATACAGGTTCCCTTGCGTGGCGCGAGTGCGGTACGTGGTGGGGGCTGTGCGGTGGGGAGGGGGGAGCCGGGCCCCGGAGCGGAGCGGGGGCTCGATGCGTCTTCGGGACCCGGCGTCAGGGGGCCGGCGGCCTCAGGCGTTGGCGCCGCCGTCGACGGTCAGCGTGGTGCCCGTGACGAACGAGGCCTCGTCGCTCGCCAGGTAGAGGACGGCGCTCGCGATCTCCTCGGCGCGGCCGTAGCGTCCGAAGGCGTTCAGGCCCCGCTGGAAGTCGGCGGACGGGCCGTCGGCCGGATTCATGTCGGTGTCGATCGAGCCGGGCGCCACCTGGTTCACCGTGATGGCGCGCTCGCCCAGGTCACGGGCGAGGCCCACGGTCAGGCCGTGGACGGCAGCCTTCGACATGGCGTACGGGGTGAAGCCCGGGGCGGGTACCTGCGTGGCGAGGCAGGAGCCGATGTTCACGATGCGGCCGCCGTCGGGCATGGACCGGGAGACGGCCTGGGCGGTGAGGAAGGCACCGCGGACGTTGATGTCCAGGGTCCGGTCGAGGGTGGCGAGCGGCACCTCGGCGAGCGGCGGGCAGGTCATGTCCGCGTAGCCGGCGTTGTTGACGAGGATCCGCACCGGGCCGAGTTCGTGCACGACCCGGTCCACGGCCGCGGTGACGGCCTCCGCGTCGGCGGCGTCGGCCTCGACGGTCACGGCGCGCCGGCCCAGCGCCCGCACCTGGCCGGCGACCTCCTCGGCCTGTTCCTTGTTCGAGCGGTAGGTGATCGCCACGTCGGCGCCGTTGGCGGCGAGCGTACGGGCGATCTCGGCGCCGATGCCACGGGAGCCGCCGGTCACCAGGGCCACGCCGTGGAGAGTGGTCGTCACGATGATTCCTTTTTCTGTGCGGGGAGTCGGGCGATCTGGAGGGGTGCCGGGCTCAGGCCGCGGTCGGGTGCCGCTCGGGGGCGGCGGGGGAGGAGCCGCCGGCGGCGCCCTTCGCGCTGCGCAGGTCCGGGAGGAGGGTGAACAGGCCGAGGAAGGCCATGATCACGCCCAGTACGAGCGGGGCCCGGAGCCCGTAGGCGTTGATTCCGACACCGCCGAGCCAGGAGCCGATGACGATGCCGAGAGTGATGAAGGACGAGTGCACGGTGTTGACCAGCGGGCGGGCGTTCGCGGTGCGCTGGACCCGGGTGATCATGCAGGGGTTCATCGTGACGCCGACCAGGCCGATGCCCATCATGAAGATCAGGGCGGGCACCGTGACCTCGGCGAAGAGGGCGAAGCCGGCGAGGAAGACCATGTTCAGGCCGAGCCCGACGAGCTGGGTCACGATGGTGTGCCGGTCGGCGAAGCGGCCCACGATGTTGTTGCCGACGACGGTCGCGGCGCCGTAGGCGACCAGCAGCCATGGCACCGCGCCCTCGCTGAAGCCCGTGAGCTCGGTGAGGATCGGGGTGAAGTAGCTGAACGCGGAGAAGGTGGCGCCGATGATCAGCGTGGAGGTCGAGAACACCAGCCACAGCCGGGGGTTCTTGAAGGCGCGCATCTCCTCCCTGACAGAGGAGCCGCCCTCCGCCTCGGCGCCGGTCACGGACGGCACGCCGAAGACCGTGGCCAGGGCGGCGACCACGGTCAGGGCGGAGATCGCCCAGAACGCGGCCCGCCAGCCCAGCTGCCCGCCCACGAAGGTGGAGATGGGCAGGCCGAGCAGGGTGCCGAGCATCAGACCGTTCATGGCGGCGCCGATGGCCTTGCCGCGCATCTCGGGCTTGGTGATCTCGGCGACGACCGAGAGCGATACGCCGAAGAAGGCGGAGGAGGCGACACCGGTGATGACGCGGCCGACGGCCATCGTCACGTAGTCGGTGGACAGCGCGGCCAGGATGTTGCCGCCGAGGAAGACGGCGAAGAGGACCATCAGGGCGCTCTTGTGCGGGAGCTTCAGGACGGCGGTCGCCAGGAACGGCCCGCCGAGGGCCATGGCGACGGCGAACGCCGTGATCAGATAGCCGACTTGGGGAATGGTCGCCCCCAGTCCCTCGGAGATCTGGGGCATCAGACCGGCCACCACGAATTCGCTGGTGACCATGGCGAAGATGCCGAGGGCGAGGACGTACACGGCCTTGGGCACGGCCGTCACAACCTTTCTATAAATAAACGATCGTTCCAGAACTTGGGCAGGCGCAACCCGGGTGCGGCGCAGGCGGATTGCGGATCAGTCAGAGGGTCGGACGGTCGGGGCGGCCGTCAGGCGGCGCAGGACAGGCCCCTCAGGGCCTGGTCCACGACCCGGGCCAGGTAGTCCCGGTCCGCCGTCCGCTCCATCACGCGCAGGCCCTGGGTGAGGGTGACGAGGAAGCGGGCGGTGGACCGCACGTCGGTGCCGGGTGCCAGCTCGCCGGCGGCCCGGGCCCGCAGCAGGAGGTGGGCGAAGGCCTCCTCCAGCGAGCCCAGCGCGCCGCCGAGCCGCTGCGCCGCCTTCTCGTCCCCCGGCAGCCGCTCCAGTACGCCGTGCGTGACCATGCACCCGCCGCGCAGCGGGTCGGCCAGTGCCGAGTCGACGTACGAGAGGAGGAAGGCGCGCAGGACCGGCAGGGCCGGGCCCGTGTCGGACTCGGCGAGGCTCTGCCGGGCCCGGTCCGCCTCGACGGCGCAGTACAGGTCCAGGGCCTTGAGGTAGAGGTCGTGCTTGGAGCCGTAGGCGGAGTACATGCTGGAGCGGTTGATGCCCAGCGCGTCCACCAGGTCCTGGATCGAGGTGGCCTCGTACCCCTGGCGGCGGAAGAGTTCCATCGCCGCCACCAGGGCGGTCTGCGGGTCGAACTCCTTGGGCCTTGCCATGGGCCGAGGCTACCCCATTCCCAACCGGTCGTTTCAGAAAGGTGGCGCGGTGGTGCGCGATCAGTCGAAACTGGCCGGAATCACACCATGGCGCGCCCCCACCTCGGCCACGCCGGGCGGGTCCTCGACCGGTACCGGCATGCCCGCGGTGGGCTCGGTACCGGCCTCCAGGAAGAAGTTCTCCACGCCGCCCGGAGTGAAGATGAGCAGCAGCTTCGCCGAGTGCAGGGAGTGGTTGTGGAACTGGTGCGCCGTGCCGCGCGGCACGAACACGAAGTCCCCGGTGCCCGCCTCGTAGGTGTTCTCGCCGACCCGGATGGTCAACCGGCCGTCCAGGACGTAGAAGGCCTCGTCCTCGTCGGCGTGCCGGTGCGGGGGCGGACCGCCGCCGGGCGGAACCGAGGCCTCCAGTACAGCGATGGACCCACCGGTCTCCGCCGCGCCCGCCTTGACGCTGTAGACGTCACCGGACAGCCAGGTGGCCTTCCCGCCGCCGGCCGGCACGTGCAGCACCCGCCGCACCTCCGTCGGCACCTCGGCCTGCTGTGTCGCTTCGAACAAGGACATCGTTCACCCCACCGTTGTCGCTTCGCCGAGGAGCGCGAGGGCCGGGTCGTCGACGGCCACCTCGCGTCCACCGCATTCCACCGTGACCAGCCGCAGCCAGCCGCCGTCCGCGCACGCCACGTACAGCCCGCCGCCGTCGCGCACCAGGGTGCCGGGCGGCCGTTCGCCCAGGGCCGGGCTGTCGTCCTCGCCGTACGCCGCCGACAGCAGCCGGACGCGCTGCCCGCCGGGCGCGGTGAACCAGGCACCGGGGCTGCGGTAGGCGGCCCGGACGTGCCGCTCCACGACGGCGGCCGGCAGGGAGAAGTCCAGCCGGTAGTGCTCGTCCCGCGGCCGCCCGTAGTAGGAGCGGCGGGAGACGTCCTGGGGCGTGCGCTCCAGGGTGTCCTCCACCAGGTGCGGGATCAGGTCGAGGAGCATCAGGACGTTGGCCCGCTCCTGCATGGTGCGCAGTTCCAGTCCGGTCTCGCGCCCCGAGAGCGGAATGTGGTGCTGCATCAGCAGGTCGCCGTCATCGAGCTTGCGGCCCATCTCGATGGCGGACACGGAGCTGGCCGAGGCGCCCTCGCGGACCATCCAGTAGAACGGCGCGAGCCCGGCGAACTCGGGCAGCGGCGAGGGGTGGAAGTTGACTGCGGTGCGCCGTGGGAGGTCCAGCAGCGGCGGCTTGAGGAGCTGCTGGAAGTTGCCGACGAGGAAGTAGTCGGCCTCCAGGGCGGCCAGGGCCTCCACGGCGTCGGGGTCGTTGACCGAGCGCGGGCGCAGGACCCGCACGCCCAGGGCGCGCGCCTGGTCGGCGACGTCGACGGCCTCCTCGTCGTCGGTGAAGTACGAGCACAGCTTCCCGGGCGGAGAGGTGACCACGGCGGCCAGTTCCACGTTCGGGTGGCCGTGCAGGATGCTCAGGAACGGTGATCCGAGTTTGGAGTTGACTTCGGTGAACAGCACAACACGTATGGAATCCATGACGGTTGGACGCTTTCTCGTCTTGTGTTTTTAGAAGAAGGGTGAGGCGGACCTGCCGCCCAGGAGGACGTTCCCGGTCAGCTGGAGGACCGAGTCCTGGGCGACGGCGTGCTGGCACATCGTGTTGGCGTCGCGCAGCCAGCGGTCCAGCGGGTTCGGCTTGTAGACGGACGACCCGCCGACGAGGTCGAAGAGCTCGTGGACGATGGACCGGGCCGTTCGGAAGGCGTGGCGCCGGGCGATCGCGGTGGCCACCCGGGCGTCGTCGCTCAGCGCGTCGCCCGAGGAGAGCGCGTCCCACTGCACCTGGAGCGTGCTGAACACCCCGGCGCGGGCGGCGATCAGTTCGCCCTCCAGGCGGGCGATCACCGACTGGATCCGGTAGTCCTCCCGCCAGGGGGTGCCGGTCTCGCGGTCGGTGCGCTGCGCGGCCAGTTCCCGTACGTGGTCCAGCGCGGCGCGTGCCATGCCGAGCGGGATGCCGGGCATCTTGCGCAGGATGGCGTCCGGGGTGGCGTGCAGCGGGCCGGTCCGCCTGGGGTCGGAGAAGGAGAAGGACCTCTCTTCCGGCACGAACAGGTCGGTGCAGGAGTAGTCCTGCGAGCCGGAGCCGGCCAGGCCGGTGGTGTGCCAGGTGTCGTGGAACTCGTATGCGCCGGGACGGGCGATCATCACCCGCCAGTGCCGCGGGGCGCCCGTGACCGGGTCGGTCTCCGGCTGCCCGTCCTCGTCGAAGACGTGCACGCCGGCGCCCAGCCAGTCGCAGTGCGAGGAGCCGGAGCCGAACTTCCACCGGCCGGTCACGCGGTAGCCGCCGGGGACCCGGACGGCCCTGCCCTGCGGGTAGATCCAGCCGGAGTTGGCCAGGTCGAGGGTCGGCCACATCCCGCGGGCCACCTCGTCGTCGAGGTAGCCGGAGTAGATCCCGGAGTCCATGCCGATCATCGCGCACCAGCCGACGGAGACGTCGCCGGCGGAGAGGATCTCCAGGAGTTCGGCCTGCTGCATCGAGGTCAGCTCCGGACCGCCCCAGGTCCTGGGCATGGCGGCACGGAACACCCCGGCGCCGCGGAGCAGTTCCACGATGTCCTCGGGCAGCCGGCGCTCGGCCTCGATGCGTGCGGAGCTCTCCCGCAGGACCGGTACGAGCTCGCGGGCGCGCTCCAGGATCGCCGCGGCGGTGTCGGGTACGTACGGCGTCGTCGTCATCACGTTCTCATCAGGGGTGCGGGTCGGGCGGGACGGGGCGGCGGCGCTCACGCGTAGCGCCCGGCGGCCATGACCCCGAGCGGGTCGACGGCGGCGCGCAGGGCGCGCTGGAGGGCGGCCTCGGCGGCGGCGCCTCCCGCGACGGAGCGGGCGTGTCCGGAGTCGAGGCGGTAGGGGCGCAGGCCGGCCTCGCCGAACCAGGCGTGGGCGAGGTCGAGGGCGCTGTGGGCCGCCTCGGCCTGCGTGGCCCGGTCGAACGGGAAGGACACGACGAGGTCGATGACGTCGGTGTCCAGGGCGTTGACCGTGGAGCCGGGCCGGATGCCGGTGGCCAGGTGGATGCGGTCCAGGATGTCCAGGGCGCGTACCACCGAGGCCCCGTCGAAGGGCAGGAACGGCAGGAAGAACAGCCAGCCGTTGCCGTCGGCGTCCACCCGGTCGGCGGCCGCCCCGGTGGCGGAGGCCAGCATGCGCTCGTTGTGCGCGACCGAACCGCGGTAGGCGGCGTCCACCACGTGGGCGACGACGTCGTCGGCGGGAGGCTGCTCGTCGGCGGGAGCGGCGGGGGTGAACAGGCCCGTCTCGGCCATCTCGGCCAGCAGGGCCGCCTTGAGGGCGTCGGCCGAGCGTTCGGTGCCCTCCACGCTCATGTGGGCGACGTAGCCGCCGGCGGTGTCCCGGCCGCCGTAGGTCGCGGTCGAAGCGGTGTCGTACACCTTGATCACACCCGAGACCAGGCCGTTCGCCTTCCACGTGCGCAGCGCGTCGACCGCCTGGGCCAGCGCCTCGCGGTGGAACCGGGCGCGGACGGTGCTCTGGCGCAGCGGGCGCGGCAGCAGCCGGACCACGGCGGCGGTGACGATGCCGAAGTCGGACTGCGTGAACAGGTGCAGCAGGCTGGGTCCGAGGCCGAGCGGGTTGAAGCCCGTGCCCTTGCCGTGCGCGGCGTCGCCGGGCCACCAGCCGATGTGCGCGACCGAGCCGTCGGGCAGCACGACCTCCAGGCCGAGCAGATCCTCGGTGCGCTGGTGGCGCAGTCCGACCCCGCGGTCCAGGGTGTTGCCCAGGACGCTGGTGTGGCCGGAGGACGCGGTGACGTTCAGCATCCGGCCGGTCCCGGCGAGCCGTTCGGAGAGTTCCTTCTGCGTGACGCCCGGCTCGACGACGGCGTAGCCGGCCTCGGTGTCGAGCTCGCGCAGGGCGTCGAGTCCGTCCAGTTCGACGCGCACGACGGGTCCGGCGGCAGGCTCCTTGGAGCCCAGCCCCCAGTTGCGGCCGGTGGAGACGGCCTGGAGGCCGGGGAGTTCGCCGCCGGACGCCTTGGCGTGGTGGACGGCCCCGACGAGGGCGCGGACGTGGGCGAGGGAGCCGGGCCGCAGCACGGCACGGGTGTCACGGGCCGCGAAGGCGGAGACGTTGGGGGCCGGGGGCAGCGGGGCCGTGGCGTCGTGCCGCACGCGCGCCGCGCCCAGGGCCTGCGTCAGTTCCTCCAGGACGGCCTTGAGATCCGGGTACAGGGACGGGTCTTGCATGTCTCGACCTCGATCGTGATGTGGGTGGTCGGTGAGGTGGACGACCGGTGGGCAAGGGCTACGCCGGGGACTGCGCGGGACGGGTGGGCGCACAGTCGCCCAGGTAGACGGGTGCGAGCGGACCGCACGAGATGACGTGGGCCAGGACGCGAAGGGTGCGGGCGGGTGCTCCGGACCAGGCGGTGTCGGCCGCGCACAGCGCGGGCACCTCCCAGCCCGCCTCGCGCAGCGCGAGGGCCGGGGTGTCGCTGGTGAGGTCCGGGCTGCAGGTGAACATCAGGCTGATGACGGCGTCGCGTTCCAGTCCGTTGCGGACGAGGAGTTCGCCGACGAGCGTGCGGGTGGCGGCCGCGATCTGCCCCGGGCTGTCCTCGGCCACCGTGATCGCCCCGCGCACGGCCTGTACGGCCGCGGGGCCGGGGGTGGGGCTCACTCCGCGGCCGCGGGAGCGGGCGTCAGGCGGCCCCGGTGGAACAGCAGCGCGCCGCCGCTGTCCTCGCCGGGCCGCACGTGCTCCACGCGGGCGAGGAAGAGCGTGTGGTCCCCGCCGGGGAACCGCTCCTCGATCCGGCAGCCGAGCGAGGCCAGGGCGCCGGGCAGGTAGGGGTGGGAGCCCTCGCCGTCGGTGGCGAAATGTCCTTCCAGGTCCCGCCCGAAGGGCTTGTCGCGGGAGGCGAACAGCCGCGCCACCTCGCCCTGCCGGTCGGAGAGCAGGTGGACCTGGAACTCCCCGCTCGAGTCGATCGCCGGATAGGTGCGGGACGACTTCATGACGGAGACCAGCACGCGGGGCGGGTCGAGCGAGATCGAGACGAACGAGTTCGCGGTCATCGCCGCCGCGCGGGCGCCCCGACCGGACGACACCACGGTGACGCCTGTCGGGAACATCCGCATCACGGCCCGGAGATCGTCCGGCGGCGCGGATGCGGGCCGGGGTACGGGCCTGGCTGGGCCCAGAGTTGTGGCCATGTCCCCCTCCTCAGGAGTTATCGGCGGAAGGAAACTTAACAGAGTTTAGTAACGATGGAAACCCAGGTCAGGAGCCTGTGGATCGCCTTTAACGCAATCGAAATGGGCTTTGGACCATGGAGTTAACGGAGGGGGTGGGCTCGGTGGCCTGGCCTGCCACGCCGGCGGTCCGGAGGGGTCCGCCCGCGGAGGCCGGAAACGGAAGCGGGCCCGGCCCCCTGGCGAGGGGTCGGGCCCGAGTCTTCGTCGGTGCGTTGAGGTATGACTACCCGCTGGGTCCACCGGCTGAACCGCAGTCTGGCCGTCATGTTGTGCGCGAAGGTCCGCGCGACGTGTCGTGCGCGAAGGGGAACGGGTGGTTCCCCCGTGCGTCAGGAGAGCTTGCCGTCGTAGTCCGGCAGCTTGACGGTCCGCTCGGCGTGCCCGCCGGCCAGGTCGGTGGGGCTGTTGCCGATGTTGGCGATGATCGTGTAACCGCGGGCCTCGATCTCCGCGCGCTTGGCCGTCTTGTAGGTGCTGACCTCCTCGAAGAGGTCGGGCAGGTCGCGGACGTAGAGCCCCGACACGGGGTAGCCGACGGCCTTGAGGTTGTACTCGGTGAGCGAGTGGATGATGCCGGGGCGGGCCGTGACGAAGAAGACGGCCACACCGCGCTCGTGGGCGTACTGGGTCAGCGCGCGGACCTTGGCGATCGCCGGCGTCGGGTAGGTCCAGAACCAGTGGAAGTCCGTCTCCAGCGAGGTGTTGTCGATGTCGAGGACGAGGGCCGGCTTCTCGCCGGCGGGCGAGTTCGCGATGCGCTGCTCGATGGCCGGACGGGCCGCGTCGACGATCGCGGCCACCTCCCGCTGCCAGGCGGCGTAGTCGATGCCGAGGATCGCCGCGTTACCGCCCGGCGCGGACGCGTTCGTCGAGGCGGAGACGGGCGCGGGCGCGGCGACGGGGGCCGCTTCGGCCGCGGTGGCCGGAACGAGCGTCAGGACGGCGGCCGCTGCGGCGAGGCCGGCGGCGGCGGTACGGGGCGTTCGGGTGCGGCGGGACAGGCGCATGTGGGGTGCTCCTCGGTCGCGAATTGACATGGACGTGACCAGAGTTGGCGAGAACCGCACCGGTGTCTACTGGCCGGTAGGAAACTTTTCGCGACCGGACGGTGAATGATCAAGCCAAGTCCGCCCGGACCGGACTCCTGGGCCCGCCGGGACTACGTGTCGCACTCCAGCACCGTGCGGCACAGGCCGCACCGCGCCCGCAGCCGCCCGCGCACCGGGACCCGCACCCGCTGCTCGCACACCGGGCAGGGGAAGCTGACCCGCAGTCCGGGGCCGGAGTCCTCGCGCTCGAAGCGGTACGCCGACCCGCCGGCCGGGGCGGCCCCGGTGCGCCGCGCCTTCGCGTACCGCCGCCGCGCGAGCGGGCCGGCGGCGGCGAGCGGCGCCCTGCGGCGGTCCCGGGCCGCCAGCTCGCTCCCGCGCACGTAGGCCTCGTACGCCTGGGGGCTGGTGAACCACGTGGACGGGTCCTCGCCCAGCAGTGCGGCCCGCTTGGCGAGCACGTAGCCGAACTCCTCCGGCGTCAGGTAGCCGAACCTCTGGTGGGTGAGGGCGTCCTCCCGGTAGGCGTCCAGGAGCAGCCAGCCCGCGCCCAGGTAGGCGGCGGCGGTGTCCGTGAGGATCTCGTTCTCCGCCGGATCGGGGAAGGCGAGTTCCAGCCGGTGCAGCAGCACATGGGCGACCTCGTGCGACAGTGCGGCCGCCAGGTCCCGCCGGTGGGTGCGGAAGCGGTCGTTGACCTCGACGAAATACTCCGGTCCTGCGGCCAGTTCCACCGTGGCCGCCTCCTCCATCGGCCGGAAGGCGACCACCATGCGCGCGTCCGGAAGCCGCAGCGCGCGCACCACCGCCGAGGCCACCCGCTGCGCCCCCGGATACAGGTCCTCGGAGGCGTCGAAGGCCGCGTCGGCGGGGGAGAGGCTGTCGGCGTAGGCGCGGATCCCGTCGGCTGACATGCGGCGGAAGAGCGCGGTGATCGAGGCGCGCACGATCGCCAGATGCGGAAAACCGTGCTCGATGGTCCCGCCCGGCACGCCGTTCTCCTCCATCAGGGCCTCCTTACCGCAATCCCTGTTGTTCTGACGGGAGTTGGCCGAAACTGCGTTCTTGTTGGCCGCCGCCCTCCTGATGTGTCATGGACCCGTCATTCCCCGATGACGCGCACGGCCCAACCCCCCACGAAAGGCAGTGTGTTGACTGTGACCAGCCTTGTGCGATTCATGAAGCGCACCCTCGCCGTCGGCGCCGTAGCCCTCGCAGCCGTCAGCCTCCAGCCCGGTACCGCCACCGCCGGCCCGGCACCCGTCGTAGGCGGCACCCGAGCCGCCCAGGGCGAGTTCCCCTTCATGGTGCGCCTCTCCATGGGATGCGGGGGCGCCCTCTACACCCAGCAGATCGTCCTCACCGCCGCCCACTGCGTGAGCGGCTCCGGCAACAACACCTCCATCACCGCCACCGCCGGAGTCGTCGACCTCAACAGCTCCAGCGCCATCAAGGTCAAGTCCACCAAGGTGCTGCGGGCCCCCGGCTACAACGGCACCGGCAAGGACTGGGCCCTGATCAAGCTCGCCAAGCCCATCAACCTGCCCACCCTCAAGATCGCCGAGACCAAGGCCTACGACAACGGAACCTTCACCGTCGCCGGCTGGGGCGCCACCCGCGAGGGCGGCGGCCAGCAGCGCTACCTCATGAAGGCCACCGTCCCCTTCGTCTCCGACGCCGACTGCAGCGCCGCCTACAGCGACCTGGTCCCCGGCGAGGAGATCTGCGCCGGCTACCTCGACCAGGGCGGCGTCGACACCTGCCAGGGCGACTCCGGCGGCCCCATGTTCCGCCGCGACAACGCCGGCGCCTGGATCCAGGTCGGCATCGTCAGCTGGGGCATAGGCTGCGCCCGCCCCGACTACCCGGGCGTCTACACCGAGGTCTCCACCTTCGCCGCCCAGATCAAGAGCGCCGCGGCGACCCTGTAGCCCCCACGGTCCACGCACCGCCTCGTCCTTCCGGCCCGGCACGAACCGGCCGGAAGGACGAGGCGCACCCGCTTCCGCCTCCGTGGCCTGGGCTGACGTACCGCAAGGCCGGACCGTCGCCGCCCGGACCTCGCGACACCCTCCCCGCCGCCCGCCGTACGGGTGCGGGCTGCCGCCCCCGGCGGTCCCAAGGGAGGAAACCGGTGGCAGAGGGCGACAGCGGGACGGGTGGCGCACGGCGGTCAGTGCGGTCATCGCAAACGACCAGGAGACGGTCGGAACCGGCTTCCGGATGATCCTCGACAGCCGGCCGGACACCGAGGTCCTCGTCGGCGCCGTCGGCGCGGACGCCGCTCTCGCCGAGGACGCCCGGCGCCGGCCCGACATCCTGCTCCTCGACATCCGCGTGCCGGGGCTCGACGGCCTCGCAGTCACCCGGCGCCTGTCCGGCAGCGACCGGCCGTGCATCGTCATCGTCACCACCTTCGGCCTCGAGTACGTCCACGCCGCCCTCCCCGGCGGAGCGTCCGGCCTCCACCTCGAAGACGCGAGCCCGGCCGTGCGGGTTGAGACCGTACGGGCGGCAGCCGTCGGCGACTGCCCCGTCCCGCCCGCCGGCACCCGGCGGCTGGTGCACGAGATGGCCCCGAAGAACCCGGCCGCCAAGGCCCGCCGCCCCCGCGAACCGCTCACGGCACGCGAACGCGACGTCGTACGGGGCCCCGCCCACGCAATGACCACGCCGATCGCCGGCGAGCCCCACGCCTCCCGCTCCACCGGCAAGGCCCACCTGGCCGGCGGCCGGACCGGGCCCGACGCCGGCAACCGCGTCGGGACCGCCGCATGGGCCTGCGGAAGCGGCCTGGCCGCCACGACGACGTGACCCGCCTGCCCCCGCCGCACTGCGACGACGAACCGGCGCGTCGTCCACGGCCCCGCGGTGCTGCTCCCGCCGGGCAGATCCGGCCCCGCCGGCGTTCCAGGCGCGGGGTCCGGGGCGGAGCCGCGGCGCAGCAGCCCCGCCGCGAGGCAGTCCTGCCCGCACACCCCCCGTAGCCCCGCGACAGGTCCGGGCCGGGGCCGCCGTGCGACCACCGCACCGGGTCCGGGCCGGGGCCCGGGGACCACCACCGGCGGAGCCGGGCCGGGGCCCGGGAACCACCGGCGGAGCCGGGGCCCCGGGAGCCACCCGTGAACCCCCTCGACAGCTGGGTCCGCGGCCACCCGCACGCCGCCCCCTGGGTCCTCCTCCTCACCTGCCCCGGCCGGGCCGTCACCGCCCTCCTGCCCCGGTGACCCGGCCGCCGTCTCACAGGCCGACTACCCCCGCGACCTGCGGGCCCGCGCCACGTATTCTCGGGAACCATGAACATCAGCGACCTCGACAACGGCACGGGCAACGGCCAGGGCCGCGCCGCCGACGGCATCGACGAGAGCGTCACCGCCGAACTCGCCCGCCTGCGGGACAGCATCGACAACATCGACGCGGCCGTGGTCCACATGCTCGCCGAACGCTTCAAGTGCACCCAGCAGGTCGGCCACCTCAAGGCACGCCACCAGCTGCCCCCCGCCGACCCCGGCCGCGAGGCCAGCCAGATCGCCCGGCTCCGGCAGCTCGCCGAGAACGCCAAGCTCGACCCCGCCTTCGCAGAGAAGCTCCTCAACTTCATCATCGCCGAGGTCATCCGCCACCACGAGACGATCGCCGCGGGCGAAGAATAGACACCCGGGTCCGGCCGCCCACTGCGGCAGCATGGGCCCCATGTCCGCACTCAAGCGCAACGAAGCGCAGCTCCGAGCCCAGCTCCTCGACGTCCACCACTACGCCGTCACCCTCGACCTCACCGGCGGCGACGACACCTTCGACTCCACCACCGTCATCCGGTTCACCGCACGGACCAGCGGCGACACCTTCGTGGAGCTGAAGCCGGACACACTGCGCTCGGCGACCCTCGACGGCAACCCCCTCGACCCGGCCGCCCTCGAAGACAACCGGCTGCCTCTCACGGGCCTCACCCAGGGCCCCCACGAGCTGCACCTCGACACCCGCATGCGCTACTCCCGCACCGGCGAGGGCCTGCACCGCTTCACCGACCCCGCGGACGGGGAGACGTACGTCTACAGCCAGATGTTCCTCGACGACGTCCAAAGGGTCTTCCCGGCCTTCGACCAGCCCGACCTCAAGGCGGTCTTCGAGTTCACCGTCACCGCCCCCGGCCACTGGACCGTCCTCGCCAACGGCATCACCACCCGCCTCGCAGACCGCGACACGGACGGCGCCGGCATCTGGCAGTCCGCCCCCACTCCCGTCATCTCCACCTACCTCGCCGCCGTCGCCGCCGGCCCCTGGCACAGCGTGACCACCGAACACGCAGGACTGCCCTTCGGCATCCACTGCCGCCAGTCCCTCGCGCCCCACATGGACGCCGACGCCGACGAGATCCTCTCCATCACCAAGGCCTGCTTCGACCGCTACCAGGTCAAGTTCACCGAGCCCTACCCCTTCGACTCCTACGACCAGGCCTTCGTCCCCGAGTTCAACGCCGGCGCCATGGAGAACCCCGGCCTCGTCACCTTCCGCGACGAGTTCATCTACCGCTCCGCCGTCACCGACACCGAACGCCAGTCCCGGGCCATGGTCATCGCCCACGAGATGGCCCACATGTGGTTCGGCGACCTCGTCACCCTCGCCTGGTTCGACGACATCTGGCTCAACGAATCCTTCGCCGAATACATGGGCTACCAGACCCTCACCGAAGCCACCCGCTTCACCGACACCTGGACCGACTTCGGCGTCACCCGCAAGCCCTGGGGCTACGACGCCGACCAGCGCCCCTCCACCCACCCCGTCGCCCCCACCCCCGACGACGTCCCCGACACCGCCTCCGCCCTCCTCAACTTCGACGGCATCTCCTACGCCAAGGGCGCCTCCGCCCTGCGCCAACTCGTCGCCTGGCTCGGCGAAAAGGACTTCCTGGCCGGCATCAACACCCACTTCGCCCGCCACAAGTTCGCCAACGCCTCCCTCGCCGACTTCATCGACTCCCTCGCCGCCCACACCGAACGCGACGTCCGCGCCTGGGCCGACGCCTGGCTGCGCACCACCGGCACCGACACCCTCACACCGCGCATCGAGGCCCCCGAAGGCACACAGGGCTGGACTCTCACCGTCGACCGCGACGGCAGCCGCCCCCACCACATCGCCGTCGGCGTCTACGACCACGACCCCGTCGACGGCCGCCTGCTCGAACTGCGCGAACTCCTCGACCTCGACGTCCCCTCCGACGAGATCATCTCGGCCGGCGGCACCCGCCCCGCACTGCTCCTCCTCAACGACGCCGACCTCACCTACACCAAGATCCGCCTCGACGAGACCTCCCTCCAAACGGTCCTGCGCGGCCTCTCCGGCATCCCCGAGGCCCTCACCCGCGCCGTCGTCTGGAACTGCCTGCGCGACATGGTCCGCGACGGCGAGCTCGATCCGGGGGACTTCCTGGCCACCGCCGGCGCACATCTGCCCGCCGAGCACGACCTCGCCATCGTCCAGGGCGTCCTCGCCTTCGCCCGCAACGAGGTCGCCGTACGCTACGTCGCCCCCGAGGACCGCACGGAGGCACTCGCCACCCTCACCACCATCGCCCGCGACCTCCTGCGCCGCACCGAGGACGGCTCGGAGCCCGGCATGCGGCTCACCGCCGTACGCACCCTCGTCGGCAGCGCCACCCAGCCCGACACCATCGCCGCCTGGCTCGCCGACGACACCGTCCCCGGAGGCCCCGCACTCGACCCCGAACTGCGCTGGCGCATCCTGGGCCGCCTCGCCGTCCTCGGCGCCATCGGTGAGAGCGAGATCGACGCCGCCCTCGCGGCCGATCCCAGCGCCACCGGCGAGGAAGGCGCCGCCCGCTGCCGCGCCGCCCTCCCCACCCCCGAGGCCAAAGCAGCCGCCTGGGACCGCCTCTTCCACGACGACAGCCTCTCCAACTACCTCTTCACAGCCACCGCCCAGGGCTTCTGGCAGCCCGAACAGGCCGACCTCCTGGCGGAGTACGTGACCCGCTACTACCCCGAAGCGGTCGCCCTCGGCGCCCGCCGCGGCCCCGCCATCGGCGAGGCCGCGGGCCGCTACGCCTTCCCGGCGTACGCCGTCGACGAGGCCCACCTCAAGGCCGGCCAGGCCTGCCTCGCGGACCCGGACGTCATCCCGCTCCTGCGCCGCAAGCTCGTGGACCAGCTCGACGACCTGTCCCGCGCCCTCCGCGTCCGCCGCTGAGCGGTCCCTTTCGGATCTCGTGCCGGTTGAGCCCGCGTCGTCCGGTGCCGTGCACCGCAAGGCGCAGGGGCGCCCGGGTACGGGACGTACTCGGGCGCCCCGACACCGCGGCGAGGCGCGGTGCCGGACGACGCGGGCCCGGCAAGATCCGGAAGAGACGGCCCAGCCCGGCGGGCGGCCCGGCGGATCGGGAGCCGCCCCCGCCCCCCCCCCCCCGCCCCGGCACCGGCCCCCGGGCAGACCCGGCCCGGAGGGAGTGGCCCGGCAGGGATTCGGACAAACCCCGGCGGTTACCCCATTCGGGTCTGATCGTTGTACTGGGCGGGTGCCCCTCACCGCACCCCGGCCAGCCCCCGGAGGTCCCGTTGACAGCGCCGCACGGCAACCCGCTCGCCGGCGGAGCCACCGGCCCCCAGGCCCTGCGCCCCCTCCTCGACACCGTCCTCGACGCCCTCCGCACCGGCACCGCCGCACGCCGCGGCCCGCTCCCCGCCGGCGGGCCCGACGCCGTCACCGCCCACGTCCGCGAAGCGCTCGGCACCGCACTCCCCGACCACGGCACCGGCGACCACGAGGCCCTCCGCACCCTCGTCCACGCCCTCGCGGCCGGCGCCGCGGACCCCGCCGACCCCCTCTGCGCCGCCCACCTGCACTGCCCGCCACTCGCCGTCGCCACCGCCGCGGACCTCGCCGCCGGCGCCCTCAACCCCTCCCTCGACTCCTGGGACCAGGCCCCCGCCGCCTCCGCGATCGAAGCCCTCCTCACCCGCACCCTCGCCGCCGAGTTCTACGACACCCCCCACCCCGACGCCCTCGTCACCACCGGCGGCACCGAAGCCAACCAACTCGCCCTGCTCCTCGCCCGCGAACGCCACGGCCCCCGCCTCACCGTCCTGCACGGAGCGAGCGCCCACCACTCCGTCCCCCGCGCCGCCTGGCTCCTCGGCCTGCCCCCGGCCACCGAACTCCCCACACCCGCCGGCGTCCTCGACCCGGCCCGCCTCGCCGACGCCCTCGCCACCACCCCCGGCCCCACCCTCGTCACCGCCACCGCCGGCACCACCGACGCAGGGCTCATCGACCCGCTCCCCGCCATCGCCGACCTCTGCGAACACCACGGCGCCGACCTCCACATCGACGCCGCATACGGCGGCCTCCTCGCCCTCAGCCCCCGCCACCGTCACAGACTCGCCGGCCTCGGCCGCGCCCACTCCCTCACCGTCGACCTGCACAAACTCGGCTGGCAGCCCGTCGCAGCAGGACTCCTCGCCGTCCCCGACACCGCGCTCCTCGCCCCCCTCGCCCACCAGGCCGACTACCTCAACGCCACCGACGACACCGAAGCCGGCCTCCCCGACCTCCTCGGCCGCTCCCTGCGCACGACCCGCCGACCCGACGCCTTCAAGATCGCCGCCACCCTGCGCTCACTCGGCCGGAACGGCCTCGCCCACCTCATCGACCGCACCTGCGAGCTCGCACACCACCTCGCCCGACGCCTCGACGCCCACCCCGGCTTCGAACTCCACTCCCCGCCCACCATCAGCACCGTCCTCTTCCGGCCCACCCACGCCACCGACGACGAGCTCGCCACCCTGCGCCGCGCCCTCCTCCACCAAGGCCGCGCCGTCCTCGGCCGCACCCACGCCGACGGCCGCCTGTGGCTCAAAGCCACCCTGCTCAACCCGCACACCACGGCGGGAGACCTGGACACCCTCATCGCCCTCCTGGAAGGCAGCACCCACCGATGACCGCCCAGCTCGATGCACCCCACGACCTCGTCGGAATCGGCATCGGACCGTCCAACCTGTCCCTCGCCGCCCTCGCCCACGGCCTCCCCCAACAAGGAGCCGGCGAACTCGCCACCGCCTTCTACGAGCAGCGCCGCGACTTCCGCTGGCACCCCGGACTCCTCATCGACGGCACCACACTCCAAGTCCCCTTCCTCGCCGACCTCGTCACCCTCGCCGACCCCTCCAGTCCCTGGAGCTTCCTCAGCTACCTCAAGCACAAGGAACGGCTCTACCCCTTCTACTTCGCCGAGCAGTTCCACATCCACCGCGCCGAATACGACGCCTACTGCCGCTGGGTCGCCGGCCGCGTCCCCGGACTCCACTTCGGCCACCAGGTCGACGCCGTCCGCTGGAATCCCGAACGCGACCTCTTCGAAGTCGACTTCACCCAGCTCGACCCCGCCGGCGAAGCCGAGGCCCTCGGCCGCACCCACGCCCGCAACCTCGCCCTCGGCATCGGCACCGCCCCCCACATCCCCGACCCCCTGCGCCCCCTCGCCGAAGCCCCCACCGTCCCCGTCGTCCACTCCGCCGACTACCTCGACAACCGCCGGCGCATCCTCGGCGCCGAACACGTCACCGTCATCGGATCGGGCCAGTCCGGCGCCGAAGTCTTCCTCGACCTGCTCCGCGCCCGCCCCGTCGGCCGGGAACGCCTCACCTGGCTCGCCCGCACTCCCTCGTTCGCCCCCATGGAGTATTCGAAACTCGGCCTCGAACACTTCACCCCCGACTACGCCCGCTACTTCCACTCCCTCCCCGAACCCGTACGCGACCACCTCGTCCCCGCCCAGTGGCAACTCCACAAGGGCATCGACACCGCCACCATCGCCGCCATCCACGACGAGCTCTACCGCCGCACCCTCCACGGCGGCTGGCCCGACGCCGTCCTCACCCCCGGAGTCACCGTCCGCACCGCCGGACGCGTCGCCACCACCAAGGTCGAACTCCACCTCGAGCACACCGAACAGGGCGCCCGGTCCCGCCTCACCACCGACGCCGTCGTCCTCGCCACCGGCTACCGCGAGCGCCCCCTCACCCGACTCCTCGCAGGCCTCGACCCCTACCTGCGCAAGGACTCCTCCGGCCGCCCCCGCATCGACGACCGCTACCGGATGGTCCTCGACCCCTCCGTCACCGGCAGCATCTTCGTCCAGAACGGCGAACGCCACACCCACGGCGTCGGCGCCCCCGACCTCGGCCTCGCCGCCTGGCGCAGCGCCGCCATCCTCAACACCCTCACCGGCAAAGAGGCCTACCCCCAGCCCCCGCGCACCGCCTTCACCACCTTCGGCCTCGAACAGCGCGAACACACCCGCCCCCGCCCCGCCGGCGAGCTCCTCCCGCTCGTCGAACACCCGTAGCGGGTGTCCTGTCGATCAGGCCTGATCGACAGGACACCCCGGGCCCCTTCCGGCGGCCCCCTCGGCCCACCACACCTGACCTGCGACTATCGTCGCCGTCATGCAGCGAACCAGTGCCGACGGGGTCACCGTCCTGTGGGAGGCCGCCCCCGGGCCGGGCCCCCTCACCGCAGTCCTCTCCTTCGGCACCGGGCTCCGGGACGAAACCGCCCCCACCCTCGGCGCCGCCCACCTCGTCGAAGCCCTCGTGAGGACGCACCTCGGCAGGCGGCCCCACGAGTTCACCAGCTCCGTCGGGGAGGAAGCGACCCACTTCGCCGTCAAAGGCACCCCCGCAGAGGTCACCGGCTTCCTCCACACCCTCTGCAGTGCCCTGCGCGACCTGCCGACCCAGCACACGGAGCACGCCACCCGCCTCCTCGGCCTCCGACCGCCCCGCACCTGCGACCACCGCGGCGCCGAACCCCTCAGCGCCCGCTACGGACCCCACGGCCTCGGCCTCGTCGCGCACCACCACCCCGACATGTACGCCCGGCTCACCCCCGACGCCGTCCGCACCCACGCCACCGCCCACTTCACCCGCGGCAACGCCGTCCTGGCCCTCGACGGCCCCCCGCCCCCCGGACTCACCCTCCCGCTGACCGACGGCCCCCCTCCCGACCGGCCCGGCCCCCGACTGCGCGCCGGCGTACCCGGAACCTGGCAGCACCGCCTGGTCGACACCGTCTCACTCCTCCTGACCTCACGGGCCCACGAACCCGCCGCCGTCGCCGCAAGCCACGTCCTGAGCCACCGCGTCGAACACCTCACGCACGACACACGCGGCATAGCCGACGGCGTCACCCTCCACCGGTTCCTCCGCGACCGACTGACCCTCGACCGAGTCCTCGTCCTGCGCCCCGCCGACGGCCACGCCGAAGAAGCCGCCGACATCCTCTGGAACGAAGCCCTCGACCTCGCCCGACGAGGCCCCACCCGCCAGGAGCTCGACGCCTTCAGCGAGCACACACGCGCCGAACTCCACTGCCATGACGGACACTGCGGCCACGACCGCTGGACGTCCCTCCAACGCGCCCTCGAAAGCGAACACTTCGCCATCCCCTACCACGACGCCGGCACCCTCCTGGCGCAGTACGCCGCCGTCACCCCGCAGGACGTCGCCGACCATCTGCAACGCGCCCTCACCGACGCCGTCCTCGTCGTCCCACACCAGGCCTCCCCCCTGCCGACCACCCTCCGCGGCACCCCCCTGCCCAACTCCACCTGCTGGCGCTTCCACGGACAACACCCCCCCACCCCCGGCACCCGCTTCCGCATGAACCGCCTCCGCCGCGCCATCACCCCCCGTCACGAACGCGGCGAATACGTCCTCACCCCATGGGGCCTGGTCGTCCGCGACGCCCACCGGGACGAGCACGCAGTCCGCTTCGCCGACATCGCGCTCATGCGCCACGACGGCGCCGGCCGCATCGTCCTCGCCGGCTGCGGCTGCACCCAGCACATCCACCCCGACCAGGTGGCCCGCGGCGAACGACTCGTCGCCGCCGTCGACGCCGCCGTCCCGGCACACCTCGTCCGCACCGGCACCTGAAACACACGAGGGGCCGGTGTCCGCCGCCGCGGACACCGGCCCCGTCACGAACGACCGCCGACTAGAACACCGGCACGCCCGCCCGGGTCAGCCGCCAGTCCACCGAAGCGAACTGCGCCGGATCGATCGTCCCCTTCGCCTTCACCCACTGGATGATCGTGTTGCGGATCTCGTCCGAGTTCGACCACAGCTGCTTGGCCTGCGGCACGTGCGGGAAGTTCCCACCGCCCGACGCGCGGTAGTTGTTCACCGCCAGCACGAACTGCGCCGCCGGATCCACCGCCTTCCCCTGGAAGGACAGCCCCGAGATCCGCGAACCCGCCGGCTGCGCGATGTCGATGTCGTACGCCAGTCCGTACACCGCGTCGTAGTTGTAGTCCGGAATGCTCTCCGCGTTCGTCAGCTTCGCCGGATCCACCGCGTCACCCGGCGCCGTCCGCACGAAGTACCGCGCCGAGTACTCCAGGTAGTCCTTCAGCTGCGCGCCCGTCAGCAGCCGCGCCTCCATCGTGTTCTCGAACGGGTAGAGGCCCGCCGCATCCCGGATCGTCACCTGCCCGGCCGGGATCGCCGCCGTCCGCGAGAAGCACGAGGCCTGCGACAGCACCGGCAGCGCCGCCCACTGCGTGCCCGCCAGAGCCGTCCTCACCGTCTCGGCCTGCACGTGGTTGATCAGGTCGATGATCGGGACGTCCTTGACCGGACCCTCCGCCGACGACATCGCCTGCGTCGAGGTGCCGATCACCTGGTTCACGTACGCCACGACCTTGCGGTGCTCGTCCGACAGCAGCCGCGTGATCTTCGCGTCCTCGGGCACCGTGTTCGAGTTCAGGACCTTCGCCGCGACCTTCGCCACCGACCAGCGGCCCTTCTCCCACACCAGCTCGAAGTCGAACAACGTCAGCCGCTGCCCCCACTTCAGCGGCTCCGACAGCACCACGTCCTTGCCGGTCGCCCTGTTCTTCACCCGGTACTCCGGGATCTCCGTGTGCGCGTGCCCCACCAGGATCGCGTCGATCCCCGGCACCTGCTCCGCCACCAGCGCCGCCGCGTTCTCGATGTACGGCAGCTGGTCACCGTACGAAGAGGTACCGCTCGACCCGGAGTGCGCCGACACGATCACCACGTCGGCGCCCATCGAACGCAGCTTCGGCACGTACTTCGCCGCCTGCTCCTCCAGCCCCGGGAACGTCATCTTCCCCTGCACGTTGGCCTTGTCCCACAGCGCGATGCCCGGGTTCGTCAGCCCCAGCACCGCCACCTTCACGTCCCGCCCGTGCGGGGTCCGCAGCCGGTGCATGCTGTAGGGCGCGAACGCCGGCTTCGACGTCTTCGCATCCAGCGCGTTCGCCCCCAGAAGCGGGAAGTCGCACTGCTCCTCGAACTTCCGCAACACCGGAATGCCGTAATTGAACTCGTGGTTCCCCAGCGCCGCCGCGTCATAACCGATCGCGTTCATCGCCTGCGCCATCGGGTGCACCGGACCGCGCCGCGCCGTGATCGGATCGACCTTCGCGTAGTAGTACGACAACTGCGTGCCCTGAATGGTGTCACCCGCGTCGATGAGCAGCGTGTTGCACCGCCCCTTCTCCGACCGCACCTGATTCACCAGGGTCGAGATCTTCGCCAGGCCGACGTCGTTGTGCGCCTTGTCGTCGAACTCCTTGTCCGTGAAGTAGTCCCAGTTGAAGACGTTCCCGTGCAGGTCGGTCGTCCCCATCACCGTGAACGCGTACGTCCGCGGCCCCGGCTTCTTCGCATCCTGCTGCCCGGCGGCGGCCGCCGGGGTGCTCGCGGCCCCCGCCAGCGCCACGGCCGCACCCGTCGCGGCCGTGGTCCCTATGAAAGTCCTGCGGTCGAACGCCATGCCATCTCCCTCTTGCGGCTGAACAACGCGCGTAGATTCTGACCCAGCAGTAACAAGCCGCAACACCCCCGTCAGGTTTCGATCCGGTGACCACACCCGAACGGGCGACAGTGCGAGAGTGAATCCATGACCCAGGACGCATCGCACCAGCCCTACGGCACCCCCGAAGTACCCCGCGTCGCAGTCCGCGGCGAAGCCCGCCTCGAAGTCGACCCCGAGATCGCCCGCATCGGCATCACCGTCAGCGCCCGCGGCACCGACCGCCGCACCGCACTCGAAGACCTCACCCGCCGCAACAACACCGTCCTCGACCTCATCAAGAGCTACGGCGATCCCGTCGAAAAGCTCGAAACCGGCGCCCTGTCCATCACCCCCGAACTCACCCGCCACGGCCGGGCAGAACGCGTCCGCGCCTACCACGGCCGCGTCCACATCACCGCCGAGATCGGCGACTTCACCGCCCTCGGTGAGCTGACCACCCGCCTCGCCGACCTCGAACTCACCCAGGTCGACGGCCCCTGGTGGGCCCTGCGCCCCACCTCACCCGCCCACGGCGAGGCCCGCCGCCAAGCCGTGCTCGAAGCCGTCCAACGCGCCCGCGAATACGCCGAAGCCCTCGGTGCCCGCCTCGCCGCCCTCGTCGAACTCGCCGACCTCGGGGCCGAGAACGCCGCCCCCTTCGCCCAGGCCCCCGGCGGATCCGGCATGCGCACCATGGCCTTCAGCACCACCGAGGACGCCGGCCCTCCGCCGCTCGACCTCGAACCCCAGCGCCAGACCGTCCACGCCCAGGTGAACGCCCGCTTCACCATGACCCCGCCGCAACTCTGAAACGAGAATAGGAAGGCCCCCCGGGGGTGCTCATCAGAGCACCCCCATGCACATTCAACAGTTGTCAACAACCCTTTCCTCAAAGGTTGTTGAGTGGACACCAGGAAGCGATTACCTACCCGTTGGTAGGGGAATAGGCTCGCCCCATGCGCCGAGCGAAAATCGTATGTACCCTGGGCCCCGCCACCGACTCATACGACCAGATCAAAGCACTGGTCGAAGCCGGAATGGACATCGCACGCCTCAACCTCAGCCACGGCACCTACGCCGAACACGAGGAGCGCTACCAGCGCGTACGCAAGGCCTCCGACGAGACCGGCCGCAGCGTCGGCATCCTCGCCGACCTTCAAGGCCCGAAGATCCGCCTCGGCCGCTTTCGCGAAGGCCCCGTACTCCTTGAACGCGGCGACGACTTCACCATCACCGTCGAAGACCACGAAGGCGACCGCCACACCTGCGGCACCACCTACAAAGGACTCGCCGCAGACGTCACCACCGGCGAACGCATCCTCGTCGACGACGGCCGCGTCACCCTGGAAGTCACCGCGGTCGACGGCCCCCGCGTCCGCACCCGCGTCGTCGAAGGCGGTATGGTCTCCGACCACAAAGGCCTCAACCTCCCCGGCGTAGCCGTCTCCGTCCCCGCCCTCTCCGACAAGGACATCGAAGACCTCCGCTGGGCCCTGCGCACCGGCGCCGACGTCATCGCCCTCTCCTTCGTCCGCAGCGGCCGCGACATCGAAGACGTCCACCGCGTCATGGACGAAGAAGGCCGCCGCCTCCCCGTCATCGCCAAAATCGAAAAGCCCCAGGCCGTCGACAACATCGACGACATCGTCGCCGCCTTCGACGGCATCATGGTCGCCCGCGGCGACCTCGGCGTCGAAATGCCCCTGGAACAGGTCCCGATCGTCCAGAAGCGCGCCGTCAAACTCGCCAAGCGCAACGCCAAACCCGTCATCGTCGCGACCCAGATGCTCGACTCGATGATCGACAACTCGCGGCCCACCCGCGCCGAAGCCTCCGATGTCGCCAACGCCGTCATCGACGGCACCGACGCCGTCATGCTCTCCGGCGAAACCAGCGTCGGCAAGTACCCCGTCGAAACCGTCCGCACCATGTCCCGCATCGTCGAAGCCGCCGAAGAGGACATCCTCGCCAAGGGCCTCCCACCCCTCACCGACCGCAACAAGCCCCGCACCCAAGGCGGAGCCGTCGCCCGCGCCGCCGCCGAAATGGGCGACTTCCTCGACGCCAAGTTCCTCGTCGCCTTCACCCAGAGCGGCGACACCGTCCGCCGACTCTCCCGCTACCGCTCACCCATCCCCCTCCTCGCCTTCACCCCCGACCCCGCCACCCGCTCCCAGCTCAACCTCACCTGGGGCGTCGAAACCTTCCTCGGCCCCCACGTCGACTCCACCGACGCCATGGTCGCCCAGGTCGAAGAGGAACTCCTGCGCATCGGCCGCTGCGTCACCGGCGACGTCGTCGTCATCACCGCAGGCTCGCCCCCCGGCGTCAGCGGCTCCACCAACCTCGTCCGCATCCACCACATCGGCGACCCGGTCCGCTGACCCCCCGCACCACCGCGCCGGGCCCGCCGAGCGGCCCGGCGCGCCACCCTGCCCACGCCACCACAACACGCGCCGACACCGAGCCCACTTGAGGTCCTACGGTCATCCGCATCACCGCCACCCGGCAGTACTCCCGCGAACAACGCGCCGCCCAGCCCGTCGCGGCCACCGGAGCCGCACGGCCCCGTACGTCGACCAGCACACCGACTTCGACACCGCCCACGACGACCTCGCAGGCCCGCGGCCGGCTCACCGCGACCCCCGACGGCCTGTCACCGACCGAGACCGGCGAGGCGGGCCGCCACCGCGCCCACGACCGCAACGCCGCGGTCCACGCGAGGATGCGGCACGGCATCGACGACGCCGCGTACGCAGCCACCATCGACGTCCTGCGCCGCATCGTCGCCAACCCCGGCGACGGCGACCGGCCGTAGCCCGAGGAAAGGGCTGGCGACAGGCCCGGGCGCCGAGTAGGAAGGGCGTCATGAGCACTGCCATACGGACCTTCGCCCGCACCACGCTCGACCTCGGCGACGCAACGCTCCACCCCTGGGGCCGCAAGCCCGCCGGACCGGAACTCCTCGACGACCTCGTCGCCGCTGCGGCCGACCCGACGATCGCCCTCTGGAACCCCCTGCCCGCAGCCGATCACAAAGCCGCGCAGACCTGGCTCGAAGCCCGCGAGGACGGCTGGGACCGGGGCGCGGGCGCGGCCTTCGCGGTGCTGTCCGCCCCCGACGGCGCCCTGCTCGGCACCGTCAACCTCCGCTGGACCGACCGGGCCGACGGCCTTGCCATGATCGGCTACTGGTTCCTCCCGCACGCCCGCGGACGCGGCCTGGCCACCCGCGCCACGCGAGCCGTCACCACGTGGGGCTTCCGCACGGCCGCCGCCCGCCGCATCGAGCTCGCCCACGCCACCGGCAACGACGCCTCCTGCCGCGTCGCAGCGCGCTGCGGCTACCTCCCCGAGGGCACCCTGCGCGAGTCCCACCTCTTCGGCGACGGCCTCCACCACGACGAACACCTCCACGCCCGCCTCGCCACCGACCCGGAACCGGGCCCCTGGATTCTGTCCGGCGGATCAAAGGCGTCGTAGGCTCCGGTTCATGCACAGCACCCTGACAGAGCACGCTCGGTGCCTCTACGGAGATGAGTACCGGCCGACACCGGAGTGCGGCCGGGAACACCGGGAGCACTACTTCGTCGAAGAGCTGACTTTCGCCGATGCGGACGAGATCCTCGCCATGCTGCGCGAGCTCTGCCCGCAGTACGTCGACGGAAATCTGCCTGTCTGGATTCGGAACCTTTCGTATCGGCTGGTGCTGTTGCAACGGCCGGACGAGCCCGAGCTGATGCGTGAGGCCGCGATGGTCCTGCAGATCTTCGGTCCCGACTGGGACGACATCGCAGCGAACCTGATGAAGCAGGCTGACGCTCTGGAATCGGGCTGATCATGTCTTGAGCCAGAGGCGGATCGAAGCCACCGTGACGGTGCCGCGGAAGACGCAGGCCCTCTTGTCCTGGCGGGTTGTGACGGCCCGGGAAATCTTGAGCCGGTTGGTCGTGCGCTCGACCTCGCGGCGGCGTGTGTGGATCTCGCTGTGGAAGCCGGTGCGCCGGCCGCCCTTGCTGCCGCGTCGTCTGCGGTTGGCCCGCTGGTCCTTCGGTTCGGGGACGGTGTGTTGATCTGGCGCCTTCGCAGGTAGCGGCGGTTGCAGCGTGAGCTGCATGCCTTGTCGCCGCCGAGGTGGTGCCGCCGGGTGCGTGGCCGTCCGCCCTACGGCCGGGACACCCGGATCCGCTCCAGGACCTCGATCATCTGCGGGGCGTCGCCCCAATGGCCCGGTGTGAGCAGGATGGCCGTCGGCCGGCAGCCGCCCCCACCCGCAAGATGGATCTTGCAGGTCAGCCCGCCCCGAGACCGTCCGAGTCCTTCGTCGGTGCGGTGGTGCCGGGGCGTTGTCCTTTTTCGGGACACGCGGCTTCTTCTTGCGGGCTCCGGCCGCGTGCTGATGGGCCCGGCAGGACGTCGAGTCGAGGCTGACCCTGCTCCAGTCGATCCGGCCCGCGAACGTCGGCCTCCGCCTGGACGGCCCACAGGCTCCGGTCCCACGTGCCGTCTGCGGTGATCGTTCCACCGCCCGCCACGCCGTCCCGTCCGCCGGCAGGTGCGGCTCCGGCCGAGCCCACTCCGCATTCGTCAGATCACCCCGCCTCATCTCCTAGTGCCTCGGCCCGATGTGGGCGTCCATGAGGGCGACGGAAACCTTGCGGGCGATGGACACGTTGAGCGGGGTCGCTGCCCCGGCCAGGACCGTCCACTCGACGCCGAGCGCGGTGAGCGTGTCGGTGCAGAGCTTCCGGATGTCGTCGGACTTGTTGGTGAAGAGTGCTTCGGGTATTCGTAGCGCTTGCCGTTGCGGACGGTCCAGTTGGTGATCCGACACCCGTCGGAGCACCTTGGGCTGGGCCATGGACAGGTGGTGCCGAGAAGGACTGCTTCTTCGCGCATGACGGGATTGTGCTCCCCGTCCGGGAGCTTCGTCGATATTCGTCCGGATAGCCGTAAATCGACGTTTCGGTCACCGTGACGAGTGAAGATCGCAAAATTCGCTAGGCGACCTTGAAATCGAAGGAGAAGTACCCCGGGTCGGATTCGAACCGACGCTGAATGGGTTTTGAATCCATCGCCTCTACCGCTGGGCTACCGGGGCCCCTTCGAAATGAAGGATACAGAAGACCCTCCGTGTCACAAACATACAGGAGCTAGGTAGGCTCGGGGGAGCTGAATCGCCTTGCAACAAGGAGCACCCGTGACCGCCGAGCACGAGTCGACGCCCACGCCCGACGCCGACCAGTCGCACGTTCCGCCGCTGACGACCCGGGTCGTCATCGCGGAGGACGAGGCGCTCATCCGTCTCGACCTCAAAGAGATGCTCGAAGAAGAGGGCTACAGCGTCGTCGGCGAGGCCGGCGACGGGCAGACGGCCGTCGAGCTCGCCCGCGAGCACCGGCCCGACCTGGTCATCCTCGACGTCAAGATGCCCGTCCTGGACGGGATCTCCGCCGCCGAGAAGATCGCGCAGGAGTCCATCGCCCCCGTCCTGATGCTGACGGCGTTCTCGCAGCGCGACCTCGTCGAGCGGGCCCGGGACGCCGGGGCCATGGCGTACCTGGTGAAGCCGTTCAGCAAGAGCGACGTGGTGCCGGCCATCGAGATGGCCGTGTCCCGGTTCGCGGAGCTGCGCGCGCTGGAGCAGGAGGTCGCGGACCTCTCGCAGCGGCTTGAGACCCGCAAGCTGGTCGACCGGGCGAAGAGCATCCTGCAGACGCAGTACGGGCTGACGGAGCCCGCGGCCTTCCGCTGGATCCAGAAGTCGTCCATGGACCGCCGGATGTCGATGCAGCAGGTCGCCGAGGTGGTCATCGAGGACGCCGAGGCGAAGAAGAAGGAGAGCGGGAAGTAGCTTCCGCGCCCGTACCGGAACATGCGTGAGGCCCGCCTCCCCCGAGGGAGGCGGGCCTCACACGTTCTGTCAGTCCTCGCCGAGGTAGGCCTTGCGGACGTCCTCGTTGTGGAGGAGGTCCTGGCCGGTGCCGGAGAGGACGATCTTGCCGATCTCCATGACGTGCGCCTGGTCGGCGAGGGAGAGCGCCGCCTGGGCGTTCTGCTCGACGAGCAGGATCGTCATGCCCGAGGCCTTGAGCTCGGAGATGGTCGACATGATCTTCTGCATCATCAGCGGGGAGAGGCCCATGGAGGGCTCGTCCAGCATGAGGAGCTTCGGCTGGCACATGAGCGCGCGGCCCATGGCGAGCATCTGCTGCTCACCGCCCGAGAGGGTGCCGGCGGCCTGCTTGCGACGCTCGCCCAGGATGGGGAAGAGGTCGTAGGCGCGCTGGATGTCCTTCTCGATGCCGTCCTTGTCGCTGCGGAGGAAGGCGCCGAGCTGGAGGTTCTCCTCGATCGTCAGCCGCGGGAAGATGTGCCGGCCCTCGGGGGAGTGCGCCAGCTTCAGGGCGACGATCTTGTGGGCGGGGACGCCGACCAGGGGCTGGCCGTCGAAGGTGACGCTGCCCGCGGTGGGCTTCAGGAGCCCGGAGAGGGTGCGGAGGGTGGTCGTCTTGCCGGCGCCGTTGGTGCCGACGAGGCAGACGATCTCACCTTCGTTGACCTCGAAGGAGATTCCCTTGACGGCTTCGATCTTGCCGTAGGCGACCTTGAGGTCCTCGACCTTGAGCAGTGCGGTCACTTGGCCTCTCCTTCCGTGCGGGTGGTGCTGGTGGTGCTGTCCGCGTCGGCGTCCGCGTCGGCGTCCGCGTCCGCGGCGGGTGCGTTCTCCGAGTCGGCCGCGGGGGCCTCGTCCTCGTCCGCAGCTTCGTCCGCGGCCGCAGCCTCGGGCTCGGCTTCGTCCGCGGCCGCAGCCTCGGGCTCCGCGTCGGCCGCAGCCTCGGCGTGGGCCTCCGCAGCCTCGACCTCGGCGACCTCCGCCGCGCCCGGCTCGCCCTCGAAGGGGGTGCCGAGGTAGGCCGCGATGACGCGCTCGTCACCCTGGACCTCGGAGGCGGTGCCTTCGATGAGCTTCTCGCCCTGGACGAGACAGGCGACGCGGTCGCAGAGGTTGAAGATGAAGCGCATGTCGTGCTCGATGACGAGTACGGCGATGCCCATGTCCCGGATCGCGAAGATGAGCTCCTCGGCGGCGCGGGTCTCCTGCGGGTTCATGCCGGCGGTCGGCTCGTCCAGGAGGATGAGGCCGGGGTCGCTGGCAAGGGCGCGGGCGATCTCCAGCTTGCGCTGCTCGCCGTAGGGGAGGTTCTTCGCGAGGTGGTCGGCCTTGTGCTCCAGGCCGATGAACTCGAGGAGTTCCATGGCGCGTGCCTCGCTGGCGGCTTCGGCCTTCTTGAAGCCGGGGCCGCGCAGCAGGGCGGACCAGAGGCCTTCCTTCGTGCGGGTGTGGCGTCCGACGAGGACGTTCTCCATCACCGTCATGTTGTGGAAGAGCCGGATGTTCTGGAAGGTACGGGCGATGCCGGCCTCGGTGACCCGGTGGGGCTTGGGCGGGAGGACCTTGCCCTTGTAGCTGACGGAGCCCTCGGTGGGGACGTACAGCCCGGTGAGGCAGTTGAAGAAGGTGGTCTTGCCGGCGCCGTTGGGGCCGATGAGTCCGACGATCTCGCCCGCGTTGACCTGGAGGTCGACGCCCTTGACGGCGGTGAGGCCGCCGAAGCGCATGGTGACGCCCTTGGCTTCGAGAACCGTGGTCTTGGTCTTGGTGGTGGTGTCCGTGGTGGTCGTCATGTCGTTCACGCCCCCGCCTTGGCGGTGGCCAGGTCCTTGGGGGCCTGGTCAGCGGTGTCGTCGTGGAACTCGAGCTGCGCGCGCTTGTTGGCGATGAGGCCTTCAGGGCGGAAGCGCATGAGCAGGATGAGGGCGATGCCGAAGGCGAGGAGCTGGTAGTCCTGGAGGAAGGCCAGCTTCGCCGGGATCAGGAAGAGGAGTGCGGCGCCGAGGATGGGGCCGCGGATGGTGCCCATGCCGCCGAGGATGACGGCGGCGAGGAGGAACGCGGAGTTCGGCGGGACGGGCCCGGCGAAGACGTAGTTCTCGGGGACGACCGTGGTGTTGACGTGAGCCTGGACGGTGCCGGCGAGGCCGGCGAGGGTGGCGCCGAGGGCGAAGGCGATGAGCTTGACCTTGAAGCCGTTGATGCCCATGGCTTCGGCGGCGGTCTCGTCCTCGCGGATGGCGACCCAGGCGCGGCCGATGCGGCTGTTGCCGGCGCGGGCGAAGACCACGACGACCAGAGCCATCACCAGCAGCATCAGGAAGTAGTAGTTGGCGTAGGCGCCGAGTTCGATGCCGGCGACCATGTGCGACTCGCCGAAGTTCCACCCGAAGATCTCGAGGTGGGGAATGTTCGGGATGCCGTTCGGGCCGTTGGTGACGTCCGGGCCGGAGGTGCCGTCGAGGTTGCCCATGGCGATGCGGAAGATTTCTCCGAAGCCGAGGGTGACGATGGCGAGGTAGTCGCCGCGCAGGCGGAGGGTCGGTGCACCGATGACCACGCCGAAGACGAGCGAGACGATGGCGCCGACGATGACCGCCGCCCAGAAGGGGAGGTGGATGCCGAAGGCGGAGGCGGTGCTGCCGGAGACCAGGGCGGCGGCGTAGGCGCCGACACCGAGGAAGGCGACGTATCCGAGGTCCAGGAGGCCGGCGAGTCCGACGACGATGTTCAGGCCGAGGGCGACGGTCGCGAAGATCAGGATGTTGACCGCGATCAGCGTGTAGGTGTCGCCGCTCTGCTGGATGAACGGGAAGGCGATCGCGGCGGCCGCGGTGCCGAGGAGGGTGACCTGGCGGTTGTTCGCGGTGAGCACCGAGAAGCGGGCGAGGAGGCCCGACTTGTTCAGGGCGAGGGCCGCGACGCCGACCGTGATCAGGTAGGCGACGAAGAGCTGCGGTTCCTTGTCATCGGTGTCGATGCCGAAGGTGATGACGAAGAGGCCGACGGCGAAGACGACGGTGATGATGAGGATCTCGGCCCAGTTGGGCAGCTTGCTCTTGGCCGGGGCGACCTTGCGGGTGTCGTCGGGGAGCTTGTACGCGGCGAGGGCCGGGACGAGGGAGCCGACGAGGGCGACGTAGGCGCCGGGCTCGAGGTTGATGACACCGCCGAGGACGACGGTGATCGCGATGACCGTGAACCAGGTGGCGGCCAGGTTGCCGAGCGCCAGGAACCAGATGGCCTTGCGGGAGCCGGCGGGGGTGAGCCAGCTGAAGCCCTTGACGCCGAGCGCGGCGAGCGCGTGGACGAGGGTGAGGGCGGCTCCGGCCAGGGTGACGTACTGGAGGTCGGCGGGGCTGCCGTAGAAGGTGAGGTCACCGGGGAAGTCGGCGGTCCACGTCCAGGCGAGGAAGGCGCTGACGATGGTGAGGAGGCTGCCGCCGACGATCGCGTAGAGGAGCGCGGCGGGTGCGGGGGCCGTCTTCGCGGTAGGGGTCGGCGTCTGCGTCTGCGGGGTGGTGTTGGTGGTCATGGTTCTCACGCCCGATCCGTGACGCGCTGGCCGAGCAGGCCTTGGGGCCGCACGAGGAGGACGACGATGAGGAGTACGAAGGCCCAGACGTTGGACCAGGCTCCGCCGCCGAGCTGCTGCATGCCGGGGATCTCTTCGATGTAGGCGATCGAGAGGGCTTCGGCGAGTCCGAGGACGACGCCGCCGACCATGGCTCCGTAGATGTTGCCGATGCCGCCGAGGACGGCTGCGGTGAAGGCCTTGAGGCCGAGGATGAAGCCCATCTCGAAGTTGATCTGGCCCTTGTCGACGCCGTAGGCGACGGCGGCGACGGCGGCGAACGCGGCACCGATGGCGAAGGCCATGACGATGATGCGGTCGGTGTTGATGCCCATCAGCTTGGCGGTGTCGGGGTCCTGCGCGGTGGCCTGCATGGCGCGGCCGCTACGGCTCTTCTGGACGAAGACGCCGAGGGCGAGCATGCAGAGCGGGGCGAGGATGAGGACGAAGAGGTCCGCACGCTGGATCGCGAGGCTGTCGGTGAGCTTGAAGGCCGGGCCCGTGAACTCGGGGAAGCTGACGGCCTTCTTGGCGTCCGGGTAGAACTGCCAGACGAGCTGCTGGAGCGCGATCGAGAGGCCGATTGCGGTGATGAGGGGTGCGAGCCTGGGAGCGCTGCGCAGGGGGCGGTAGGCGAAGCGTTCGGCTGCGCATGCCACGGCGACGGAGCAGATGGCGCCGCCGACGATCATGACGGGTATCGCGATCAGCAGGGTGGTGCCGGTCGGGAGGATGGCGTAGGCGGTGAGCGCGCCGAAGCCGCCGATCATGAAGATCTCGCCGTGGGCGAAGTTGATGAGCTGGACGATGCCGTAGACCATGGTGTACCCGATGGCGATGAGGCCATAGAGAGCACCGAGGGCAAGGCCGTTGGCCAGCTGTTGCGGCAGTTCGTGCACCGCAGGGCCTCCGATGAGCGTGTCGGATAAGACTCCGCGCGAGGGCACTGTTTGCGCCCTCGCGCGGCGTTGGTTCAGGTGTTACGGGTGGTGCTGGGTGCTACGGGCTTACTGGTTGAAGGTGTCGCTCTTGACGTCGACCCACTTGCCGCCCTCGACCTTGTAGACCGTGAGCTGCTTGTTGGTGGTGTCGCCGTACTGGTCGAAGGCGACCTTGCCGGTCACGCCCTCGAAGGAGACCTTGCCGAGAGCCTCGACGACCTTGGCGCGGGCGTCGTCGGGGAGCTTGCCGCTGTTGGCGGCGACGACGGCCTTGACGGCCTGGATGACGGCCCAGCCGGCGTCGTAGGAGTAGCCACCGTAGGCGGCGTACGGGTCCTTGTAGCCCTCGGCCTTGTAGTCCTCGATGAACTTCTTGGCGGTGTCGAGCTTCTCGACCGGGTAGCCGATGGAGGTGGCGAGGTCGCCCTCGTTGGCCTCACCGGAGGCGCTGATGAAGGCGGGGTCCTGGATGCCGTCGCCGCCCATGAGCGGGACGGCGGCGCCGGCCTTCTTGATCTGGTCGGCGAGCAGGCCGCCCTCGGGGTACTGGCCGCCGAAGTAGACGGAGTCGGCGCCGGAGGACTTGACCTTGTCGGCGGTGGAGGAGAAGTCGGTCTCCTTCACGGTGACGTGGTCGGTGCCGGCGACCTCGCCGCCGAGCTTCTTGAACTCCTCGGCGAAGATCGCGGCGAGGCCGGCGCCGTAGGTCTGCTTGTCGTCGACGATGAAGACCTTCTTCTTGCCGGCGTCCTTGAAGAGGTACTGGGCGGCGAACTTGCCCTGGACCACGTCGGTGGCGGCGGTGCGGAAGTAGGTGTCGAAGCCGCGCTTGAACTCGCCCTTGCCCCAGTTGTCGCCCTGGCTGAGCGCGGGGTTGGTGTTGGCGGGGGAGACCTGCGCCAGCTTGGCGGAGGCGAAGACGCCCTGCATCTGCTGGGCGACGCCCGAGTTCAGCGGGCCGACGACGCCGAGGACGTCCTTGTTGCCCACGAGCTTGGTGGCGTTGGCCTGGCCGGAGGCCGGGACGGCCTGGTCGTCGAGGGCCTCGACCTTGAACTCGATGCCCGGGACCTCGTTGTTCTTGTTGGCCGTCTTGGCCGCGAGGTCCACGGAGTTCTTGATGCCCTGACCGAGAGCGGAGAGGGAACCGGTCAGCGGGGCGTCGACGCCGATGACGACGACGGTCTTCTTGCCGCCGCTGTTGTCCTTGGAGCCTCCGTCGCGCGATCCGCAAGCGGTGAGGGTCAGTGCTCCCGTGGTGATCACGGTGGTGAGGATGAGCAAAGAACGGTGTCGCACGATTCTTCCTTTCCCTGGCGCAGCCCTCTGTCGAGGTGCCGTTGGGTCGCCGGGCCGCACTGGAGAGGTCCACGGCCGTGCTGATTCGCGCCCTGCGGCGCGGTGACTGGCCGTGACTCTAGGGCCGAGGTGGCGAGCACCGGGAGGCGGGAAAGGAGGATGTGACGCTCTTGTTATGCCAAGGCCAAGAATGTGCGGTGGGAGTTTAAACAAACCGGACATATAGGCACCTTGGAGATCGTCCGCATCGTGAGAAATCGCAGTTCCTCTAAGGGGCTTGAGGCCTTCATGCTCCTGTCTTAGATCAAATTGAGCCGAATGTGGCTGCGCGTGTCCAAAAGAATCCTCCGGGTGGCCATTCCCAAGGGAAAAGGTGGATTCGAGCCGTCTCGGAAATTACACAGAGTGATGGTCGCAGCGTTGTGTCGGAACAGTGACTGATCTTGTGTCGGCGGCGGCATGGCCTCTCACCTGCGGTTCGGCCCCATGGAGGCATCTGCCCGGAAGACGGACAGCGTGCTCGGAATCCGGTGACGCCGGTCACATCGGGGGGCGCTGGTTCTCCGAGCTGCGGGTCGCGCCGCCCTGTTCGGCGCAGTGCTGCGCCACGAAGCGGTCGATAAGCTCAAGTGCCTTTTCCCGCCCGGCAGTTCGCTCTTCGGTGCGCCCTGCTGCCACCGCTTCCTCGTGGATCGCGTACTGATCGTTGGAAAGCCCCTTCTGCTCCCAGTCGAGGCCGGACCACCTGGTGCCCAGGAGGGTCTCCTTCGCCCAGTAGGACACGAGGCTCGTGCACACCTGTACGGGGGAGGCGGGGGTGGGGGCGGAGGGGCTCGCGGAGCCCGCCGCGGAGGGTGGTGCGGAGGATGAGCATCCGGTCAGGGCGAGCGCCGCGAGCAGGGTGTGGGCGGCGTACCGGGCCGTGCGTGGCATGGTCCCCATGGGGCGACGGTAGGCGGTGGCCACCGGTGAGACAACAGATGTCACCGCGAAGCGTGCGGACTGGCGGATTCCGGGCTGTTGCGGGCCGGCAGCTCCTCGCCCGGCTCCTATGCTCGGTCCATGAGCCGACGCCCGAGCCCGATGGCCTTGACCGAGTCGGCCTGGCGGCAGCTCGAGGCCCCCGACACGGGCAGCCGGGAAGGCTGTCTCGAAGTCGTGGCCGACATCCTGGAGTGGGGCCTCCTCGAGCGGGCCGACGCCGAGCGCGTCGCCGCGCGCCTCGTCGCGGTCGCCCTGTCCGACGAGAGCTACGCGCTGCGGGAGTCCGCACTGAACGCCCTCAGCGCGGGCACCACGTCGTACCGGTTCCCCTACCGGGTGCTGGAGCCGCTGGCCGCCGGCGCGGACGCCTTCGAGGTGCTGCTCCTCGAGTACGTCCTGTCCGTCATCGGGTGCGCCGCCGACCGGGCGGCGCTGCCGGTCGTGGAGCGGTTCCTGGGCCACCCGGACCCGGCGGTGCGCCGGGAGGCGGCCCACGCGGTGCGGGAGTTGCACTGGAGCCTCGGGCGCGACCGGGAGGGGCCGGCCTGAGCCCCGGCGGCGGGCCGGGGGCACGCTCGTCGGGGCCGTGCGGGGCGGGTCAGGCCTGGGAGTGGGCCTCGGCGCCGCCGGGGACCTGGTCGACGTCGCGCAGCAGGCACGTCAGGCGGGCGGTGCAGATCCGCTTGTCCTGCTCGTCGGTGATGACGATCTCGAAGGTGGTGGTCGAGCGGCCGCGGTGGACCGGGGTGGCGACGCCGGTGACGATGCCGCTGCGGGCGCCCCGGTGGTGGGTGCAGTTCAGGTCCACGCCGACGGCGATCTTGCTGATGCCGCCGTGCATCATGGCGCCGATCGAGCCGAGGGTCTCGGCCAGGACGGCGGAGGCCCCGCCGTGCAGCAGTCCGTAGGGCTGGGTGTTGCCCTTGACGGGCATGGTCGCGACGACGCGGTCGGCCGAGGCCTCCAGGATGCGGATGTCCATGCGCTCGCCGAGGTCTCCGGCCGAGAACAGCGCGGGCAGGTCGATGCCCAGGGCCGTGTACTCGTCGAGGACCTCCTGCGGGAACTTCACTGCGTGCTGCTCACCCATGGTCAGGCTCCGTTCGTCAACGCTCGTTAACCTTCTTGTCCTGAGGTCGTTCTATCAGGCGGGTTCGAAGCGCACGACGACGGACTTGCTGGCCGGGGTATTGCTGGTGTCCGCGGTCGAGTCGAGTGGGACCAGCACGTTCGTCTCGGGGTAGTACGCGGCGGCGCAGCCGCGGGCGGTCGGGTAGTGCACGACGCGGAATCCGGGTGCGCGCCGCTCCACGCCGTCCTTCCACTCGCTCACCAGGTCGGTGTACGAGCCGTCGGCGAGGCCCAGCTCCGCCGCGTCGGCGGGGTTGACCATGACGACGCGGCGGCCGCCGGTGATGCCGCGGTAGCGGTCGTCGAGCCCGTAGATCGTGGTGTTGTACTGGTCGTGGCTGCGCAGGGTCTGCAGGAGCAGCCGGCCCGGCGGGACCTGCGGGTACTCGACGGGCGCGGCGGTGAAGTTCGCCTTGCCGGTCCTGGTGGGGAAGCGGCGTTCGTCGCGCGGGGCGTGCGGGAGGCGGAAGCCCTCCGGGCGGGCGGCGCGGGCGTTGAAGTCCTCGAAGCCGGGGACGACGCGGGAGATCCGGTCGCGGATGGCGCCGTAGTCGCGCTCGAACTCCTCCCACGGCGTGGCGGAGGCGGGGCCCAGGACGGCGCGGGCCATGCGGGCCACGATCGCGGGCTCGGAGAGCAGGTGCGGGGAGGCGGGGGCGAGGTTGCCGCGGGAGGCGTGGACCATCCCCATGGAGTCCTCGACGGTCACGAACTGCCTGCCCGCGGCCTGGACGTCCTTGTCGGTGCGGCCGAGGGTCGGCAGGATCAGGGCGCGCCGGCCGGTGACCGCGTGGGAGCGGTTGAGCTTGGTGGAGACGTGGACGGTCAGGGAGGTGCGGCGGATCGCGGCCTCGGTGACCTCGGTGTCGGGGGTGGCGCCGACGAAGTTGCCGCCCATGGCGAAGAGGACCTTGGCGCGGCCGTCGCGCATCGCCTGGATGGAGCGGACGACGTCGTAGCCGTGCGCGCGCGGCGAGGTGATGCCGAATTCCCTGTCGAGGGCGTCGAGGAAGGCGGGAGCGGGCCGTTCGAAGATGCCCATGGTGCGGTCGCCCTGGACGTTGGAGTGGCCGCGGACGGGGCAGACGCCGGCGCCGGGGCGGCCGATGTTCCCGCGCAGCAGGAGGAGGTTGACGACCTCGCGGATGGTGGCGACGGCGTGCTTGTGCTGGGTGAGGCCCATGGCCCAGCAGACGATGGTGCGCTTCGAGGCCAGGATCATGGCGAGGGCGCGCTCGATCTCGGGGCGGGTCAGGCCGGTGGCCGTGAGGGTCTCGTCCCAGTCGGCTTCCTTCGCGGCTGCCGCGAGGTCCTCGTAGCCGTGGGTGTGCGCGCGGATGAAGGCCTCGTCGGTGGCGCCGTCGGTCTCGATGACGAGCTTGTTGAGGAGGCGGAAGAGGGCCTGGTCGCCGCCGATGCGGATCTGCAGGAAGAGATCGTTGAGTGCGGTGCCCCGGAGCATGCCGAGGGGGGTCTGCGGGTTCTTGAACCGCTCCATGCCGGCCTCGGGCAGCGGGTTCACCGAGATGATCTTCGCGCCGGCCGTCTTGGCCTGTTCCAGGGCGGAAAGCATGCGCGGATGGTTCGTGCCCGGATTCTGCCCGGCGACGATGATCAGGTCGGCCTGGTGGAGGTCTTCGAGGGAGACGCTGCCCTTGCCGATCCCGATGGTCTCGGTCAGTGCGGAACCCGAGGACTCGTGGCACATGTTGGAGCAGTCGGGCAGGTTGTTGGTGCCGAACTCGCGGGCGAAGAGCTGGAAGAGGAACGCGGCCTCGTTGCTGGTGCGGCCCGAGGTGTAGAAGAGGGCCTCGTCGGGGGAGCCGAGCGCGGTCAGCTCCTCCGCGATGATCGCGAAGGCGCGTTCCCAGCTGACGGCCTCGTACCGGTCGCCGCCCTCGGGGAGGTACATCGGCCGGGTGATGCGGCCCTGCTGGCCGAGCCAGTAGCCGGAGCGGGTGGCCAGGTCGGCCAGGGGGTGCGCGGCGAAGAACTCGGGGGTGACCCGGCGCAGGGTGGCCTCCTCCGCGACTGCCTTGGCGCCGTTCTCGCAGAATTCGGCGGTGTGCCGCTTGTCGCCCTCGGGCCATGCGCAGCCGGGACAGTCGAAGCCGTCCTTCTGGTTGACCTTGAGGAGGGTGCGGGCGGTACGGGCCAGGCCCATCTGCTGCTGCGCGATGCGCAGGGTGTGGCCGATCGCCGGAAGGCCGGCCGCCGCGTGCTGGGGCGGTGTGACCTGCGGTGCGTCCTGTACCGGATCACCTGTGGGCGGCTTGGTCGCCATCGCGCTCCCCTTCGAGCGTTCGTACGTGTGCAGCACGGGTGGCCGCGTGCTTCGATCCTTGCACGACCCACGGGGTTCGGGGGAGGGCGGGCCGGTGTTCGCGGCGCCCTGCCTGGTGCGCCGGGGGCGTCCGGTGGGGCGGATGCGCTGGGGGAGGCGACGGGCCGGAATTGTCGGTGGGGGCGCCTAGGATCGGGGGCGTGGCAGATTCAGCATCGAAGAAGACGGACCAGACGACCGCAGCGGACCGCCCCCGCCTGATGCTCATGGACGGGCACTCCCTGGCGTACCGGGCGTTCTTCGCGCTGCCCGCGGAGAACTTCACGACCGCGACGGGGCAGCCGACCAACGCCATCTACGGCTTCGCGTCGATGCTGGCGAACACGCTGCGCGACGAGGCGCCCACGCACTTCGCGGTGGCGTTCGACGTGTCCCGCAAGACGTGGCGTTCGACGGAGTTCCCCGAGTACAAGGCGAACCGCTCCAAGACGCCCGACGAGTTCAAGGGGCAGGTCGAGCTGATCGGCGAGCTCCTCGACGCGATGAAGGTGCCGCGGTTCGCCGTCGACGGCTTCGAGGCCGACGACGTGATCGCGACGCTGGCGACGCAGGCGGAGGCCCTCGGCTTCGAGGTGCTGATCGTCACCGGAGACCGGGACTCCTTCCAGCTCGTCTCCGAGCACACGACCGTGCTCTACCCGACCAAGGGCGTCTCGGAGCTGACGCGCTTCACGCCGGAGAAGGTCGAGGAGAAGTACGGACTCACCCCGCAGCAGTACCCGGACTTCGCGGCCCTGCGCGGAGACCCGTCCGACAACCTCCCCGGCATCCCGGGCGTCGGTGAGAAGACCGCCGCCAAGTGGATCATCCAGTTCGGGTCGTTCGCGGAGCTGGTGGAGCGCGCCGAGGAGGTCAAGGGCAAGGCCGGGCAGAACTTCCGGGACCACCTGGAGGCCGTCAAGCTCAACCGGGTCCTGACCGAGATGGTCAAGGACGTGGAGCTGCCCAGGAGTCCCGCCGACCTCGGCCGCCTGCCGTACGACCGGTCCGCGGTGACCGGTGTGCTGGACGTGCTGGAGATCCGCAACCCGTCGCTGCGCGAACGGCTGCTGGCCGTGGACCCGGGCGCGGCCGAGCAGGAGGCGGCCCCGGCGCCCGCGGCCGGGGTGGAGCTCGATGCGTCCGTGCTGGGCACGGGGGAGCTGGCGCCGTGGCTGGAGAGCCACGGGGGCGGGCCGCTGGGTGTCGCGACCGTCGACAGCTGGGCGCTGGGCCAGGGCAACGTCGCAGAGGTCGCGCTGGCCGCCGCCGGGGGAGCTGCCGCCTGGTTCACGCCGGCCGAGCTGGACGAGAGCGACGAGCGGGCCTTCGCGGCCTGGGCGTCCGACGCGGCCCGCCCCAAGGTCGTGCACAACGCCAAGGGTCTGATGCGGGTCTTCCCCGAGCACGGTTGGAGCCTCGCCGGCGTCACCATGGACACCGCGCTCGCGGCCTACCTGGTCAAGCCGGGCCGGCGCTCCTTCGCCCTGGACGCCCTGTCCACGGAGTACCTGCACCGTGAGCTGGCCCCCGCCGCCGCCGACGGGCAGCTGGCCTTCGGCGCCGACGAGACGGCGGAGGCCGAGGCGCTGATGGCACAGGCCCGCGCCGTCCTGGACCTGGGTGAGGCCTTCTCCGGCAGGCTCACCGAGGTGGGCGCCGCGGAGCTGCTGCACGACATGGAGCTGCCGACTTCCGAGCTGCTCGCCCGGATGGAGCGCGCCGGCATCGCCGCCGACCGCGATCACCTGGAAGCGATGGAGCAGCAGTTCGCGGGAGCCGTGCAGCAGGCGGTCAAGGAGGCGCACGCGGCGGTCGGCCACGAGTTCAACCTCGGCTCGCCCAAGCAGCTCCAGGAGGTGTTCTTCGGCGAGCTGGACCTGCCGAAGACGAAGAAGACCAAGACCGGCTACACCACGGACGCCGACGCGCTGGCCTGGCTGGCCACGCAGACCGACCACGAACTCCCGGTGATCATGCTCCGCCACCGGGAGCAGGCCAAGCTGCGCGTCACCGTCGAGGGCCTGGTCAAGACCATCGCCGCGGACGGCCGGGTGCACACCAGCTTCAGCCAGACCGTCGCCGCGACCGGCCGCCTGTCCTCCACCGACCCGAACCTGCAGAACGTGCCGGTGCGTACCGACGAGGGGCGCGCCATCCGTCGCGGCTTCGTCGTCGGCGAGGGCTTCGAGTCGCTGATGACGGCCGACTACAGCCAGATCGAGCTGCGCGTGATGGCCCACCTCTCGGAGGACGAGGGCCTGATCGAGGCGTTCGCCTCCGGCGAGGACCTGCACACCACCGTGGCCTCCCAGGTCTTCGGCGTGGAGCGCGACCGGGTCGACGCCGAGATGCGCCGCAAGATCAAGGCGATGTCCTACGGCCTGGCCTACGGGCTGTCCGCGTTCGGCCTCTCGCAGCAGCTGGGCATCGAGCCCGCCGAGGCGCGCGGGCTGATGGAGACCTTCTTCGAGCGCTTCGGCGGGGTCCGCGACTACCTCCAGCGCGTGGTGGACGAGGCGCGGGCCACCGGCTACACGGCGACGATCTTCGGCCGCCGCCGGTACCTGCCCGACCTCAACAGCGACAACCGCCAGCGCCGCGAGGCCGCCGAGCGGATGGCGCTCAACGCCCCGATCCAGGGCACCGCCGCCGACATCGTCAAGGTCGCGATGCTGCGCGTGGACAAGGCGATCACCGAGGCGGGCCTGCGCTCCCGCATGCTGCTCCAGGTCCACGACGAAATCGTGCTGGAGATCGCCCCCGGCGAGCGCGAGCAGGTGGAGGAGCTGGTGCGCCGCGAGATGGGCGCCGCCGTCGAGCTCCGCGCTCCGCTGGACGTGTCGGTGGGGGTCGGCGCGGACTGGGAGTCCGCCGCGCACTGACCTGTGTGACGACGTGCGGGCAGCGCCCGTCCCCGCCCGATCAGGCGGTGGGGACGGGCGTTCGCGTTTCCTCGTCCGTGCGGTCCGCGCCGCGGTGCCGGTCACGGCCGCGGCGCTGTCGCAGGCGTACGAGGACCCCGTACACCAGCAGGGACACGCACAGGCCGCCGCCCGCCCCGAAGCAGACCGTCGGAATGATGTCGAGGGGCGTACGGATCCGGTCGAAGAAGGTGAAGAAGCGGATCACTCGGAAGGTCACCCCGGCCGCGACGCCCGCCGCGATCACCGCCAGCGCACCCCAGTACTCCGCACGGCCGAGCACCGGCACGGACGCGGGCGGCGTGCAGGCAGGCAGCCGGCGCAGCGCGGTCGCCGTGAACCACAGCAGCGCGCCGGCCGCGATCGCCGAACTGCCGTACTGCAGGAAGGTGTAGGGCGGGAAACCGAAGGCGATGGGCTCACCCAGCCAGGGCAGCGCGTTCGTCCCCCACCGGTCCATGTGCGTGAAGCTGTCCCACAGCACGTGCGTCAGGGAACCGATGACCGCCGACACGTAGAACCAGGCGGCGAACACCGGCAGTCGGCGGCGGCTGCGCCATTCCTCGCCCCGCAGGAAGGCGTGCACCCTGCCCTGCCACCTGTCCGGCAGGAGCGCGACGAGGGGCTCGCGCAACAACAGCCAGCAGCCCACGAGGAGCGCGGTGAGGACGGCGTCCAGCGTGAAGATCCCGAGCAGCGAGTGCGTGACGCTCCCGTACGCCATGAAGCCCTCGACGACGGCGTCGGTGAAGTAGAAGGTGTCCGGGGCGAAGGAGCCGAGGACCATCGCGGAGGCGACGAGGGGACCCCGTGCACGTCCCGTCCGGCGGATGGCCGGCAGTACGGCAGCCGCATGGCTGAGAGTGAACGGCATGACACCTCTTCTGTGCGTTCCTGCGGTCGTTCCCACTTCGGGCCAAAGCGCCCGAACGGTGCCGACAGTATGCGTGAGCTGCCCGTGGACGTGGGGATCCGGTGAATTCCAGCCCGTGGTGCGTGCCCGTTGCAGGGAGTTGACGTAGGGTCACGCGGACGTCGAGGGGGAGGGGTCCGGCTCATGTCGTCTCGGATATTCGGCCGCAGGCTGCGCAAGGGGGCAACGGCCGCGCTGGTCTGCGCGCTGACGGTCGCCGCACTGACCGCTTCTCGGGGTCCGGCGGGTCCGCCGCCCAACGCGGCGGTGGCGGCAGGCGGGGGCGCGGACGGGTCGCTCCCGGCGCCGGAGAGCGGCGGCGACTCGGCCTACTTCACCGAACTGCCCCCGCTCGTGAGCCCGCAGCCGCCGGCGGTGCTGCTGCCGGAGGGAACGCCGCCGACGGCGGGCGCGGACCCGGAGGTGCAGCCCGAACAGCCCTCCGCGCCGGTCGTGACGGGGCCGCGGGAAGGGGCGCAGGGAATACCGGCGAGCGTGCTCGCGGCGTACCAGCGGGCCGAGAGGACCGTCGGACGGAGCGATCCCGGCTGCGGACTGCGTTGGCAACTCCTGGCCGCCATTGGCAAGGTGGAGTCCGGGCAGGCGCGCGGCGGCCGGGTCGACGCGGCGGGGACGACCCTGCGGCCGATCCTCGGACCGGTGCTCGACGGCAACGGATTCGCGAACATCCGGGACACCGACGGCGGCGCATACGACGGCGACGCGACGTACGACCGGGCGGTCGGGCCGATGCAGTTCATCCCCTCCACATGGGCGGCCTGGGGCCAGGACGCGGACGGCGACGGGCGCCGCAACCCGAACAACGTGCACGACGCGGCCCTCGCGGCAGCCCGCTACCTGTGCGCGGGCACCCGGGACCTGCGGGTGGAGGCGGACCTGGACCGCGCGGTGCTTTCCTACAACCACTCCACGGAGTACCTGCGGACGGTGCGGTCGTGGTTCACGTACTACCTCGAGGGCACGCACGAGGTCCCGGACAGCGGTGGCGGTACACCGGAACCCGACCCCGCGAAGCCGTCCCCGAAGCCGACACCGACGCGGACGCCGGACCCGAAGCCGGACCCGAAGCCGAGCCCGCCCCCCACGCCGACACCGACCCCCACCCCCACGCCGACCCCCACCCCCACCCCCACCCCGACGCCTGCGCCGACCCCCACCCCCACGCCGACGCCTACGCCCGACCCGAAGCCGACGTCCTCCCCGGCCCCCACGCCGACGCCGAGCCCGGCCGTGACGCCGGCGCCGAAGCCGTCCCCCACGGCGAGCGCGCCGGCGCCCGCCCGGATCGCGGTGCCGCCGGCCACTGCGGAGCCCGCCCCGTCCCCCGCGACGGCCACGGCGACCCCGTAGCGCCGACCGGGTGATGCCACCCGCCCGTGGCCTGCCCGCCACGAGCAGGTGGCTCGCCGCTTCCCGCCCACCGCGGTGGACCCGTCGCCTGACGGTTCTCATCTCGACCCCGCGTTGCTACGGTGCCCCTTCTCTGACGCCTCATCAGATTTCGGAGCCCCGGCATGCGCGCATTCGTCGCCGCCGTCATCGGTCTCGCGGCCGCGCTGGCCCTCGTGTTCGCCGTCACGGCGTTCGGGATGCCCGAAGGCGAGACCTCGCCAAAGCCCCTGCTCACCACCGCGCCCCCCGCGCCCGGAAAGTAGAGGAGGGCCGGGCGTGCGACGCAGAGCGAGCCTTGTCCTGCTGGCCCTAGCCGTGTTCTGCGCAGCCCTCGCGCCGCTGCTGCGCTGGTACGCGTACCCGCGACTCGCGAAGATCCCGCCGAACCAGTACCAGGAGATGGTCCTGGAGGCGAAGGACGCGACGCTCCTCGACTACACCGGCGGCATGCAGCCCAAGAAGGTCGACAAGGTCACGATCGTCCAGACCCTCAAGGGCAACGTGGAGGCCTCCAGGGAGATTGAGGCCAGTGCCGGCAGGGACGTCGTCGTGTGGGACACGCTCTCCCACATCATCGGCCCGGACGGCAAGATGGTCTCCCAGATCCCCGAGCGCTATATCTTCGACGCGCACACCCAGGACCCGGTGCACGCCACCGGGGAGATGGTCGACGGCGACGCGGTCGAGCGCCAGGGGATCGAGTTCAAATGGCCCTTCTTCACCGAACCCCGCGACTACCTCTACTTCGACGCCCAGACACGCACCTCCTCGCCGATCCACTACGTCGGACCGCGCCGCTTCAAGGGCATGGACGTCTACTACTTCGAGCAGACCATCCCCTGGACCAAGGTGGCCATGCCGAAGAAGATGCCGATCGAGGGCATCGACCCCGCGACGATCGAGGCGGCCACCGGCACCACCCTCTGGTACACCGCCAAGGTGCGCTTCTGGGTCGACCCGGTGACCGGAGCGCCGGTCAACGCTGAACAGGACATCCAGCAGGAGATGCGCGGCGGTATCGCCTCGGGCGGCCCCGACGGCCGGCTCACCGCCTTCGCGGGACACGTCACCATGCGCGAGGACTACTCCGACTACACCGTCGACCTGGTCAAGGCGAACCGGGCCAAGATCCTCGCGCTGCACACCTACGCCCCGGCCGGCCTGGCCGCCGGCGGCCTCGCGCTGCTCGGGGTGGCGCTGTGGCTGGAGGCCCGGGGCCGCCGCGTGCGGGTCGAACCCGTCCCGCAGGACGAGGTCAGCGTCTGAGCCGGGCGTTGGTGTGGCGCGTGGGCTCGGCCGTGGCCGGGTCCTGCGGCCAGGGGTGCTTGGGGTAGCGGCCGCGCAGCTCCGCGCGGACGGCCCGGTAGCCGCCCTGCCAGAAGGAGGCCAGGTCCGCGGTGACGGCCGCGGGCCGCCCGGCCGGCGACAGCAGGTGCACCAGCACCGGCACCCCCGCCACACGCGGGGTCTCGGCCAGGCCGAACAGCTCCTGGAGCTTCACCGCCAGCACGGGCTGTTCGGACGTGTAGTCGACGCGGATCCGGGACCCGCTGGGCACCTCGATCCGCTCGGGCGCCAGCTCGTCCAGCCGGGCCGCCTCACCGGTGGCCCACGGCAGCAGCCGGTTCAGGGCCTGGCCGGCGTCGATCCGGGCCAGGTCCGCGCGCCGCCGGGCCCGGGACAGCTCGGGCTCCAGCCAGTCGTCGGCCCGCTCCACGAGCGCCGCGTCCGCCTCCACGTCGGGCCACGCGCCGCCGAGCGTCCGGTGCAGGAAGCCGAGGCGGGCCCGCAGTACCCGCGCCTCCGGGGACCAGCGCAGCAGGCCCAGCCCCTCCGCACGCAGGCCGTCGAGCAGGGCCGCCCGTACGAGCCCCGGGTCAGGGGTGCGCAGCGGACGTACGGCCAGCTCGACCGCCCCGAGCCGCTGCGCCGCGCGGGCGACCACGTCCCCGTCCTCCCACTGCACCTCCTCGGTGTCGGTGCGCAGGTGTGCGGCGGCCGCCAGGGCGGTGTCCTCGTCGATGACGGCAGCCAGCCGGATCCGTGCCGAGGCTGAGTGCGGGGGCCGGTCGGCGACGGCGACGGCCAGCCAGGGCGCGTTGCGCAGGCCCGAGCCGTCACCGAGCTCCGCCCCGGTACCGGAGGCCATGAGGAACGCCCCCACCCCCCTGGCCCGGGCGACCCGTTCGGGGAACGCGAGGGCCGCGACCAGCCCGGCCGCGGCGTCGTCGGGGCTGCGTCCCGCACCCCGCACCTCCCTCGCCGGCGGGGCCGGACTCGCCGGCCGCGGTCCGCCGGGGTCCGCGCCGGAGCCCGGCCACGCGGAGCCGGGCCCGGCTGCGGACGTGAGCCCCGCCGGGGCGGCGGAACGCTCCAGGCGGCGGACCTCCGTGCGCCAGCGGGCGGCGTACGCGTCGCCGCCCGCGCGGGCCCGGCGCCAGGCCGCCGCCAGGTCGTCCCCGTACTCCCGCGGCGGCTCCTCGCTCAGCAGCGCCACCACCTCCGCCGCCCGGTGCGCGCCGAGCGCGGCACTGCCGTCCAGCAGGGCCCGCGCCAGCCGCGGATGCAGCCCGAGCCGGGCCATCCGCAGCCCGCGCGGGCTCGGCCGCCCGGCCGCGTCCACCGCGCCGACGGCCACGAGCACCTCCCGCGCCGCGGCCATCGCCCCGGCCGGCGGCGCGTCCAGCAGCGCCAGCCCCGACGCGTCCGGGTCGCCCCAGCACGCCGCCTGCAGCGCGAACTGCGCCAGGTCGGCGATGCGGATCTCCGGCGCGGGGAACGCCGGCAGCCGGACGTCCTCCGCCTCCGTCCAGCAGCGGTACACCACACCCGGCGCCTCACGCCCGGCCCGGCCCGCCCGCTGGCGCCCGGCCGCCCGTGAGGCCCGAACGGTCGCCAGCGCGCCCAACCCGCGGGCATGGTCCACCCGGGGTTCGCGGGCCAGCCCCGAGTCGACCACCACGCGTACCCCGGGGACGGTCAGGCTCGATTCCGCCACCGCCGTCGCGAGGATCACCCGGCGGCGGTCCGAGGCCGACAGCGCCGCGTCCTGCACGGCGGCCGGGGCCCGGCCGTGGACCTGGAGCACCTCCGCGTCCACACCGCCCAGCTGCCCCGCCACCCGCGCGATCTCGCCCACACCGGGCAGGAAGCACAGCACGTCACCCGGACGCTCGGCCAGCGCCCGCCGCACCACCGAGGCCACGTGCGCGAGCTGCGCCGGGTCCACCCGCATCCCGTGCGGGGGCCGCACCGGGCGGGCCGGGGGCGCCCAGACGGTCTCCACCGGGTAGGAGACGCCCGCGGCCTCCACCACCGGCGCACCCCCGAGCAGCCGGGCCCACCCGGCCGCGTCGGTCGTCGCCGAAGCCGCCACGAGCCGCAGCTCCGGGCGCAGGGTCTCCCGTACGTCGAGCAGGAACGCGGCGACCGTGTCGGCGTCCAGGTGCCGCTCGTGGCACTCGTCCAGGACGACCACGTCCGCGCCGGCCAGCTCCTGGTCGCGCTGGAGCCGCTGGAGCAGCACTCCGGTGGTCACCACCTCCACCACCGTGCCGGGGCCCGTCACCCGCTCGCCGCGGACGGTGAACCCGACCGAGCCGCCGGTCTGCTCGCCCAGCAGCCAGGCCATCCGGCGCGCCGCGGCCCGGGCGGCGATCCGCCGCGGCTCGGCCACGACCACCCGGCGCCGCGGCCCGCCGCCCACCAGGCCCGCGAGTACCAGCGGGACCAGTGTCGTCTTGCCGGTTCCGGGCGGCGCGCAGAGCACCGCGGTGCCGTGGTCGTCGAGCGCGGAGACGAGTCCGGGCAGGGCCTCGCGTACGGGGAGGGCGCCCAGGGCGGCCTGGCGGATCAAGGCGTCAGGCCCTCTCGCAGACGAAGATCGCGGTGCCGGGGATCAGGTTGCCGCGCAGCGGGGACCAGCCGCCCCACTCCTGGCCGTTCCACGCGGGCCACTCGGGCTCGACGAGGTCGAGCAGGCGGAAGCCGCCCGCCACCACGTCGCGGACGCGGTCGCCGAGGGTGCGGTGGTGCTCGACGTACACGGCGCGCCCCTGGTCGTCCTGCTCGACGTACGGGGTCCGGTCGAAGTAGGAGGCGCAGACGGTCAGGCCCTCGGGGCCGGGCTCGTCGGGGAAGGCCCAGCGCACCGGATGGGTCACGGAGAAGACCCAGCGGCCACCGGGGCGCAGGACGCGGTGCACCTCGCGCATCACGTTCACCGGGTCGGCGACGAAGGGGACGGCGCCGTAGGCGGAGCAGGCGAGGTCGAAGGAGCCGTCGCGGAAGGGGAGCCGGCCGGCGTCCGCCTCGACCAGGGGGATGCCGTCGCCGATGCGCAGCGCGTGCTGGAGCTGGCGGTGGGAGAGGTCGAGGGCCACCGGGCGGGCGCCCCGGGCGGCCAGCCAGCGCGAGCACTGGGCGGCGCCGGCGCCGATCTCCAGCACGTCCTTGTCCTTGAGGGAGTCGGCGGGGCCGAGCAGGGCCGCGTCCGCCTCGTCGAGCCCCTCGGGGCCCCAGACGAACCGGTCGTCGCCGAGGAAGGCGCCGTGCTCGCTCTGGTACTCGTCGGCGTTGCGATCCCACCAGCCGCGGCTCGCCCGGCTGCTCTCCGCTTCCCCCGCGTCACGGCGTGTGGCCTCGGCGTCGTCCGCGGAGCCCGGATCGGCCGCGTACGCGTCTTCGGGGGCGTCGTCCTCTTGGTTCATGGGGCCCGTCGTCGTAGTCTGCGAGTGTCTTGGGATGTGGCAGGAACCGCCATCAGGGCGTTCCCGCCCATGAATTGTGCCGGTTGTGCGGTGATCCGCCCGGGCTGTGGGCCTTCGCGCATTGACCCTGTCCGGCCGTCCCCGTATGCTACAAGTTGCGCTGCGAGCCTGTGCTCCTCAGACCTAGCAGGCTGCGCTTGCATCTGTTGATGTCCCCTCGGTTTTCGAGGCCCTCCCCCGCTTGTGCGGATCAGGGGCTTCCTTGGCTGTCCGGCTTCTTCGGCAGATGCCGATAAGGGCTCCCGGCGTAGCAGTACCTACGACTTTCTGTCCGTAACCGGAGCCCTTTCCCACATGACGAGCAGCACCGAGACCACCTCTACCACTCCGCAGGTAGCGGTCAACGACATCGGTAACGAGGAAGCCTTCCTCGCCGCGATCGACGAGACGATCAAGTACTTCAACGACGGCGACATCGTCGACGGCGTCATCGTGAAGGTCGACCGGGACGAGGTCCTGCTCGACATCGGTTACAAGACGGAAGGCGTGATCCCGAGCCGCGAGCTCTCGATCAAGCACGACGTCGACCCGAACGAGGTCGTCAAGGTCGGCGACGAGATCGAGGCCCTGGTTCTCCAGAAGGAGGACAAGGAAGGCCGTCTGATCCTGTCCAAGAAGCGCGCTCAGTACGAGCGTGCCTGGGGCACGATCGAGAAGATCAAGGAAGAAGACGGCATCGTCACCGGTACCGTCATCGAGGTCGTCAAGGGTGGTCTCATCCTCGACATCGGCCTCCGTGGCTTCCTGCCGGCCTCCCTCGTCGAGATGCGCCGCGTCCGCGACCTCCAGCCCTACGTGGGCAAGGAGCTCGAGGCGAAGATCATCGAGCTGGACAAGAACCGCAACAACGTGGTCCTGTCCCGCCGTGCCTGGCTGGAGCAGACCCAGTCCGAGGTCCGCCAGACGTTCCTCACCACCCTGCAGAAGGGTCAGGTCCGCTCCGGCGTCGTGTCCTCGATCGTCAACTTCGGTGCCTTCGTGGACCTGGGTGGCGTCGACGGTCTGGTCCACGTCTCCGAGCTGTCCTGGAAGCACATCGACCACCCGTCCGAGGTTGTCGAGGTCGGCCAGGAAGTCACCGTCGAGGTCCTCGACGTGGACATGGACCGCGAGCGTGTCTCCCTGTCGCTGAAGGCGACGCAGGAGGACCCGTGGCAGCAGTTCGCCCGTACGCACCAGATCGGTCAGGTCGTCCCGGGCAAGGTCACCAAGCTGGTTCCGTTCGGTGCGTTCGTCCGCGTGGACGAGGGCATCGAGGGTCTGGTCCACATCTCCGAGCTGGCCGAGCGCCACGTGGAGATCCCGGAGCAGGTCGTCCAGGTCAACGACGAGATCTTCGTCAAGGTCATCGACATCGACCTCGAGCGTCGCCGGATCTCGCTGTCCCTGAAGCAGGCCAACGAGTCCTTCGGTGCCGACCCGGCGTCGGTCGAGTTCGACCCGACCCTGTACGGCATGGCCGCGTCCTACGACGACCAGGGCAACTACATCTACCCCGAGGGCTTCGACCCCGAGACCAACGACTGGCTCGAGGGCTACGAGAAGCAGCGCGAGGCCTGGGAGACCCAGTACGCCGAGGCGCAGGCCCGCTTCGAGCAGCACCAGGCTCAGGTCATCAAGAGCCGCGAGGCCGACGAGGCCGCTGCTGCCGAGGGCGCTGCCGCCCCGGCCGCCGGTGGCAACGCCGGTGCGGGCATCTCGGGTGGTTCCTACTCCTCGGAGTCGGACGAGACCTCCGGCGCCCTGGCGTCGGACGAGGCCCTGGCCGCGCTCCGCGAGAAGCTGGCCGGCGGCCAGAGCTGATCGCAGCGCGCATCGCACTCCGGTGTGAGCAGAGCTGACCCAGTACGACGGTGAGGCCCGTCCCCTTCGGGGGGCGGGCCTCTCTGCGTTCCCGGAGCGGTTCCGCCGTCCCCGTGCTTCGGTGATCCCCGTGCCCGGTGTGATCCATTGCGTACCTGTGAAGAGGGCCAACTGGGGAATGGCGGCGGCCCCTTGGACGTTCTTGGCAGAGAACGAGACGAGGAGGAGTGGTGGCGGTGCTTGATCCACAGGGCTTGTACGAATGGGATGCCAAGGGTCTGGCGGTGGCGGACCTGGCGGTCGCCCAGGACTCGGCCGGGCTGGTCATGCTGTACCACTTCGAGGGGTACATCGACGCGGGGGAGGCCGGCGAGCAGATCGTCGAGCGGCTGCTGGACACGCTGCCCCACCAGGTGGTCGCCCGCTTCGACGCGGACCGGCTCGTGGACTACCGGGCGCGCCGTCCGCTGCTGACCTTCCAGCGCGACCACTGGGCGGAGTTCGAGGAGCCTCGGCTGGAGGTCCGGCTGGTCCAGGACGCCACCGGAGCGCCGTTCCTGCTGCTGTCCGGCCCGGAGCCGGACGTGGAGTGGGAGCGCTTCGCCGTCGCCGTCCGGCAGATCGTCGAGCGCCTCGGGGTCCGGCTCTCGGTCAACTTCCACGGCATCCCGATGGGCGTCCCGCACACGCGGCCCGTCGGCATCACCCCCCACGGCAACCGGACCGACCTCATGCCGGGCCACCGCAGCCCCTTCGACGAGGCCCAGGTGCCCGGCAGCGCCGAGTCCCTGGTGGAATTCCGCCTGTCGCAGGCCGGGCACGACGTGCTCGGCGTCGCCGCGCACGTCCCGCACTACGTGGCGCGCTCCCCGTACCCGGACGCCGCGCTGACGGTGCTCGAAGCCATCACGGCGGCGACCGGTCTGGTGCTCCCGGCCGTGGCGCACGCACTGCGGACCGAGGCGCACCGCACGCAGACGGAGATCGACCGGCAGATCCGCGAGGGCGACGAGGAGCTGGTCAGCCTCGTGCAGGGGCTGGAGCACCAGTACGACGCCGCCGCCGGGGCCGAGACCCGGGGCAACATGATCGCCGAGCCGGCGGAGCTGCCGTCGGCGGACGAGATCGGCCGCGAGTTCGAGCGGTTCCTGGCGGAGCGCGAGGGCGAGGGCTGAATCACCGCCCGGCGGCCCGGCCCCGCACGGGTGTCCGGACACCCCCTAAGCTGCGGGGCATGCTGAAAGTGGGCCTGACGGGCGGAATCGGTGCCGGCAAGAGCGAGGTCTCGCGACTGCTGGCCGGGTACGGGGCGATCGTCGTCGACGCCGATCGGATCGCGCGCGAGGTCGTGGAGCCCGGTACGCCGGGGCTCGCGGCCGTCGTCGCGGCCTTCGGGGAGGAGGTGCTGACTCCGGAGGGAGCGCTGGACCGGCCGAAGCTGGGATCCATCGTGTTCGCGGACCAGGACAAACTCCGCACCCTCAACGCGATCGTGCACCCGCTGGTCGGCGCCCGGTCCGCCGAACTGGAGGCCGCCGCCGGCCCCGACGCGATCGTCGTCCACGACGTACCATTGCTCACCGAGAACGGCCTCGCGCCCCTCTACGACCTTGTGGTCGTGGTGGACGCGGCTCCGGAGACGCAGCTGGCCCGGCTGACCGCGCTGCGTGCGATGGCCGAGGAGGAGGCACGGTCCCGGATGGCCGCACAGGCCACGCGCGAGCAGCGGCTGGCGGTGGCCACCCTCGTGATCGACAACGACGGGCCGCTGGAGGCGCTGGAGCCGCAGGTGCGCAAGCTGTGGGAAGAACTCACCGCACGGGCCTCGGGCCGGACCCCGGGCAGCGCCACCGCCTGACGTGTGCATGGAATAGTGCGCGCGGCGGTGGCGTTGAAGGCGCCGGTAGAGGGAAGGATCCATACCGTGTCCGAGACCATGCGTCCCACGCCGTCCAGCCCGGAAACACACGTCATCGACTTCCGGGCCGCCGAGCAGCTGCTCGCCGCACGCGACCCGCGCGGCGCGGTCAAACTGCTCGACTCGGTCGTGGCCGCCCACCCGGAGAACACGGCGGCCCGTCTGCTGCGCGCCCGGGCCTTCTTCGCCGCCGCCCAACTGCGACCGGCACAGATGGAGTTCGAGCTGGTGCTGGAGCGGGAGCCGGACAACGCGTTCGCGCACTTCGCGCTCGCCCGTACGCATGAGCGAGCGGGCCGGCCGGAGCAGGCGCGCAAGCACTTCCGGCTGGCCGCGGCCCTCGACCCGCAGCCCGACTACCTGGCGGCGGCCCGCTTCGAGCAACAGGACTGATCACCGACCGTCTGATGCCTGTCCGCCTGCCGCCTGCCGCCTGCCGCCTGTCCGCCTGCCGCCTGTCCGCCTGACCCGGCCGGATCAGGCGGTCATCGGCTGTCGGGCGGTTCGTACGGCGGGACGTCCCGGCCCGGCTGGTAGTGCGGGCCCTGGCGGAGGTGGCGCACGATCATGAACAGGTCCACGCTCACCACGACCGCCAGCGCCCCGCACGCAGCCGCCCACCCTGGACGGCCCGCCAGCGAGAAGGCGGCCGTGCCGACGGCCGCCCAGACCAGCCCCCAGACACCCAGCCAGAACCGCAGCCGCAGCGGAGTGCGCGCTGTCACCGGCTCGTTTCCGGAGCGCATGGTCATCGCCTCTCGCCGTCCATGGTCCCACTCGCCCGGCGGGGCCGGTACCGGATGGCGGGCGTCCGCGGGGCAGGACACCGGCCGAGGGCCGGGTTACGGGTTTCGGGTCAAGGGTTGAGCTTGTTCACGGCCTTGGTGGTCGTCTTCTTGAAGGCGGCGACGGGGGCCTGCGACAGGTCGCCCATCTGGCCCCACGTCACGACGGTCACGGTCGAGCCGTCGCGCCCGATCCCGTACAGGTGCACGCCCGGCTCGGATTCCGGGATCGAGGTGTGGACGCCGTAGACGTGCGCGCCCTCCTCGACGGGGAGGGCCCCGTAGTCCTGCCACGAGGCCGTGCCTCCCGGGGTCGTGCGCAGCCAGTCGGCGGCGCAGGCGGCGACCTTGCGCTCCAGCGCGCCGACGAGCTTCGCTGCCGCGGCGGGCGAGGCGGACCGTACGGAGACCTGGACTGCCCCGGTGTCGAGCTCGGTGCCGAACGTGCGGTGCCAGCTGCCCGCCGCCGGGAGCGCGCCGTCCAGGCAGAACGGCGCCGTCTCGGGCAGTCCCTCGGTGATCTCGCCGGCGTACCAGGGGGACGTCGGGTGCGGCGGCAGGTCGGTGCCGGTCAGGAAGCCGGGCGCGCCGGCGGCCGCGGCGGAGGCCGAGGTGGCGAGGACGAGGGCGGCGGCCGCCGCGGTCACCGCGGTGGCGAGGGTGGCGAAGGTGTCGGTACGTCGGAACATGTCGGTTCTCCCCGTGGATGCATCGGTGTGCCTGCCAAAGCTGTTCCCCGGTGGGGGCGCAGGGCCACGGTTCGGGGCGAAACCGGGACACTGGAACGCCCGTGCGCGCTGTCAGCTGGGGGAACACCTCAGGGATGGAACGGAGCCGCGGGACGTGGGACGGGGGACACCGTGAGTGAGGCCGAGGATTTCGCGCGGCTGATGCGGGAGCTGAAGGAGCGCGGCGGGCGGAGCTACGGCGTCCTGGCGCGCAGGCTGCACACCAGTACGTCGACGCTGCACCGCTACTGCAACGGTGAGGCGCTGCCGGCGGAGTTCGCGGTGGTGGACCGCTTCGCGCGAGCCTGCGGGGCGTCGGCGGCGGAGGCGGTGGACCTGCACCGGGCGTGGCTGCTGGCGGACGCGCGGCGGCGCGCGGGGCCGGCCGCGCACCGGCTCCGGGGCCCTGTGCCGGATCCGGCCCCGGCCCCGGCCCTGGATTTGGCCCCGGATCCGGATCCGGTACCGGTACCGGTCGTCGCGCGGGAGCCGGCCCTGCAGGTGGGTCCGGCCGCGGTGGTGGCGCCGGCAACCCGCCCGTCCTGGTACCGGCGCAGGGCGGTCGTGGTCGCCGCCGCCGGGTTGGCGGCGGGTGCGGTGGCCGCGGCGCTGCTGGCGCTGACCGGACCCGGCCGGGTCGCGCCGCACGCCGCATCCGGGTCGGGCCCGGGGGCGGGTGCGCGGGGGCCCGCGGGATCCGGGCCCCCGGTGACCGCGACGGCGGAGGGAGCGGCTCCGACCGAGCCGGCGACAGCTTCGGCACCGCCCGTGGCCCCGTCGGGGGGACCGGCCACGGCGCCGGCGCCGACCTCCGCCCCGCCGCCCGTGCCGGCCCCCGGCCAGGCACCGGCGGCGCCCCTCAGGGCGGCGGTGCGGTCGCACGTGTGGGCCGCGGGCTGCGAGCATGCCTACCTGGCCGAGCGCGGTCCCGCAGCGGTGCCCCCGCCGCCCGTGGAGGCGGACGCGCCCGCCTGGGCGGCGGCGCAGCGCGCCGTGCACGCCGGGAACCAGATCGTGGAGGTCACCCTGCACGGCACGGGCGGCGGCGCGGTGGTCCTGGAGGGGCTGGAGGTGCGGGTGGCGGCGCGCCGCACACCGCCCGCCTGGAACGTCTACGAAATGTCGCAGGGCTGCGGCGGAGGCATCACCCCGGCCCTCTTCGCCGTCAACCTGGACGCGCCGCGCCCCCTGGCCCGACCCGTCGCCGGGAACGACTTCGGAAACCGGGTGCCCGCCCCGTCCTTCCCGATGCGGGTCTCGGCCGCCGAGCCGGCCGTCCTGCGCGTGGCGGCCACCACCACGGGCTGCGACTGCGACTGGTCCCTGGACCTGCGCTGGTCCTCGCCGGACGGCTCGGGAACTTTGCGCATCGACGACGACGGCCGCCCGCTGCGCACGAGCGCCGCCACCGGTCGGCCCGTCTACGGATACGCCCTCGAACTGGGTCGCTGGTCCCGCTGAATCCGCAGGTCAGGTGCTTTGTCAGTGGTCACACCTAGACTCGTGTGGAAGGGCTCGGCAGGTCCGAGAGGGCATCGTGAGGGAGGGGGACGCATGACAGCGCAGACGCAGTGGCCGCCACCAGCACAGAGGCAGCCGCAGCCGGGCATGCAGGTCCAGCCGCAGCCGGGCACGCCGGCGCCCGCGCGGCCGCCGGCGGTGCCCCACGCATCCGCGCTGCTTCGACACGCCGCCGTCTTCCTGCCCGCAGCCGTCCCCCGGGAAGGGCGGGTCGCCTTCTGGTCGCCCGACGGCGAGCCTCTGCCCGAGGCGGGCACACCCGGTCCGCTCACCGTCGTACGGCCACACGGCACCGGGGTTCGCAGCCGGACCGTGCCCGCGGTGACCTTCTCCGTCGCCGCCGCCCTGCCCCTGCTCGCCCCGGCCCCCCGCAGCCCTGCCGCGCACCCCGCCACCCGGGCCTGGGGCACCGCCGCCACGCAGGCCCTCACGCTGGCCGCGCGCGGCCGCCTGCTCCCCGGGCTCACCCCCGACGGCGTCGACGCCTGGCGGGCGGGCCCGCTCGACGCCGCGGACATCGCCCACCTGAGGGCGGTCGCCGCCGCCCTGCCCCACGAGGGGTACGCGACGCCCCTCGCCGGCCGCCGCCCGCTCCAACTGCCCGAACCGGAGGCACTGGTCCGCGCGTTCCTCGACGCCGTCGCCGACAGCCTGCCCCGCACCCCGGCGGCCGCCGTCGCCGTCGGACTGCCGTTCGCCGCCCGGGAACCGCAGCGGGTGCCCGGAATACAGGAGTGGGCCGCGCAGGTCGCGGCCGGGTCCGACACCGGGGTCGGGCTCTCGCTCCGGCTCGACCTGTCCTCCTTCCGCCTCTTCGACGAGGCCGAGGGGGAGGAGACCCGGCGCGCCGGGGCCGCCGTCGTCCAGGTCCACAGCCTCGCCGACCCGACGCTGGTCACCGATGCCGGGCCCCTGTGGGCCGGCACCGCCGGGGTCGGCTTCGGTCCCCGCGCCCGGATCGACGCCGTGCTCGCGCTGCGCCGGGCCGCGCGGGTCTGGCCGCCGCTGCTGCGGCTGCTGGACCAGCCCGTGCCCGACGCCCTGGCACTGTCGGACCCGGAGCTGGAAGACCTGCTGGGGGTCGCCGCGAACCGTTTGGCAGCCGCCGGGGTCGTCGTCCACTGGCCGCGCGACCTGGCCCGTACGCTGTCCGCGACCGCCGTCGTACGGTCCACCGCGCCCGGGTCCGCCACCGACGGGACCGCCTTCTTCGACGCGGAACACCTCTTCGCCTTCTCCTGGGAACTCGCCCTCGGCGGCGACCGGCTCACCCCGGGCGAGATGGACGCGCTGGCGCAGGCCCACCGGCCGGTCGTACGGCTGCGCGACCAGTGGGTGCGGGTCGACCCGGAGCTGGTGCGCAAGGCGCGCAAGCGGGAACTGGGCCTGCTGGACCCGGTGGACGCGCTGGCCGCAGCCCTGTCGGGGACCGCGGAGGTCGGCGGCGAACAGGTCGAGGCGGTGCCGGTGGGCGCGCTGGCCGCGCTCCGGGAGCGGCTGACGGGGGAATTGGCGCCGCTGCCGCAGCCCGCCGCGCTCAGGGCCACCTTGCGCGACTACCAGGCGCGCGGCCTGGCCTGGCTGGACCTGATGACCTCCCTCGGCCTCGGCGGCTGCCTCGCCGACGACATGGGCCTCGGCAAGACCGTCACCCTCATCGCACTGCACCTGCACCGGGACCGCCGCGAGCCGACACTCGTCGTGTGCCCGGCCTCCCTCCTCGGCAACTGGCAGCGGGAGATCGAGAAGTTCGCGCCCGGCACCCCCGTGCGCCGCTTCCACGGCGGCGGGCGCAGCACCGAGGACCTGACGTCCTGCGAGGGCGGGTTCGTCCTCACGACCTACGGCACGATGCGCGCCAGCGCAGCCCGGCTCGCCGAACAGCGCTGGGGCATGGTCGTCGCCGACGAGGCGCAGCACGTCAAGAACCCCCACTCGGCGACCGCGAAGGCGCTGCGCACCATCCCGGCCCCGGCCCGGGTGGCACTGACCGGCACCCCGGTGGAGAACAACCTCTCCGAGCTGTGGGCGCTGCTCGACTGGACCACGCCGGGCCTGCTGGGCCCGCTGACCGCCTTCCGGGCCCGCCACGCCCGCCCGGTGGAGCACCAGCAGGAGGAGGACGGCGGCAACGAGGCCGCGGTCGCCCGGCTGTCCGCCCTCGTACGGCCGTTCCTGCTGCGGCGCAAGAAGTCGGACCCCGGCATCGCCCCCGAACTGCCGCCGAAGACGGAGACCGACCACCCGGTCTCCCTCACCCGGGAGCAGGTCTCGCTCTACCAGGCCGCGGTGGACGAGGCGATGGCCGTGATCGAGTCCAGCGAGGGCATAGAGAGACGCGGCATGATCATGAAGCTGCTGGCCTCGCTCAAACAGATCTGCAACCACCCCGCGCAGTACCTGAAGGAGGAGCAGCCGAGGCTCCCGCACCGCTCGGGCAAGCTCGCCCTGCTGGACGAGCTGCTCGACACGATCGTCGCCGAGGGCGGCTCGGTGCTGGTCTTCACGCAGTACGTGACGATGGCCCGGCTCATCGAGCGGCACCTGTCGGACCGCGGCATCGCCACCCAGCTCCTGCACGGCGGCACCCCGGTCCCGCGCCGCGAGGAGCTCGTGGACCGCTTCCAGGCCGGCGAGGTCCCCGTGTTCCTGCTGTCCCTCAAGGCCGCGGGCACCGGCCTGAACCTCACGCGCGCCGGGCACGTCGTCCACTTCGACCGCTGGTGGAACCCGGCCGTCGAGGAACAGGCCACCGACCGCGCCTACCGCATCGGCCAGACCCAGCCCGTACAGGTTCACCGCATCATCGCCGAGGGCACCGTCGAGGACCGCATCGCCGAGATGCTCGAGGCGAAGCGGGCCCTGGCCGAGGCAGTCCTCGGCTCCGGCGAGGCGGCGCTGACCGAGCTGACCGACCGCGAGCTCGCCGACCTCGTCTCCCTGCGGAGGCCCGCATGATCACCGCGCGGGACGACCGCCGCCGCACCTTCGAGACCGTGCCCGCCGGGGCGGAGGCCGTCAGCTGGTGGGGCCGGGCCTGGGTGTCCGCACTGGAGGAGGCCTCCGGCGACCCGGCCCGCCTGGCCCGGGGCCGTGGCTACGCCGCGGCCGGGCACGTCGACGCGGTGACCGTCACCCCCGGCCGGATCGTCGCGTACGTCCGGGGCAGCCGGCCCCGCCCGTACCGCACCGAGCTCGCCCTGCCCGCCTTCACGGACCCGCAGTGGAGCGAGCTGCTGGAGGAGGTCGCGGCCGACCCGGCGGCGCTCGGCGCCCTCCTGGAGCGCGAGGTCCCGCAGTCGCTGGCGGGGACCGTCCTGCCGGGGGTGGGCGAGCTCGTTCCGCACTGCTCCTGCCCGGACTTCGGGCGTCCGCCGTGCAAGCACGCCGCCGCCCTCTGCTACCGCGCGGCCCGTCTCCTCGACGAGGACCCCTTCGTCCTGCTGCTCCTGCGCGGCCGCGGCGAGCGGGAGCTCCTGGAGGACCTCACCCGCCGCAACGCAGCCCACGCCGCACGCGAACAGCCCGACACCGCTCCGGACTTCCCCGGTGTCGCCGCCCGGGGGGCGCTCGCCCGCACCGTGCTGCCGCCGCTGCCCGCGCCGCTCGCCGCGCCCGCTGCGGCGGGTCTGCCGCCGGCCTACCCGGCCGACCCGGCGGCGCCGGACCCGCTGGCCCTCGACCAGCTCGCCTCCGATGCGGCCGCCCGCGCCCTCGCACTGCTCACCACCGGGGAGGACCCGATCGCCGGGCTCTCCCTCTGGCAGGACGCCGTACGGCTGGCCTCCGCCGAGCCCACGTCCGGCCTGACGGGTGCGGCCCGCACCCTCTACCGGGACCTGGCCCGCGCCACCGGGCGCACCACCACCGACCTCGCGCGGGCCGCGGCCGCCTGGCGCCAGGGCGGCCGCCCCGCCCTCGCCGCGCTGGAAGAGCCCTGGGATCCGCCGGCCGGCCCCTTCGACCGTGCCCGCCCGGCGCTCCTCGCCGCGTCGCAGGGCGCCTTCCGCCCCGACCGCAACCGCCTGACGGCCCACACCCGCCAGCTCCGGCTCGGCCGCGACGCCCTCTGGTACGCCTACGAGTCCCGCCCGGACGGCGACGACTGGTGGCCCACGGGCCGCCCCTCCCCGGACCCGGTCAGCGCACTGCTGGGCTGAGGCCCTCCGCCCAGCGGGTCAGGGCGGTGAAGTCGCGGTCCCGCAGACCGCGACGGGGGTGGACGCGCAGCAGGAGGGCCGGGGCCGGATGGTGGGCGGCGACCCAGGCCCGGTCCCGCGGGGTGATCATGTCGTCGACCCAGGCGAAGGGGCGGCCGGCCGCCCAGTCCCTGAGGTGACGGGTCTTCCAGGACAGGCCGTCGGGGTCCTTGGCGAACAGTTCGGGCCATTCGACGACCGACAGGTCGCCGGGAAGCCCGATGTGCGGGGAGATCAGGGTGTTGGCCTGGTGCGTCCAGGCGGTGGCCCAGGCGATCTCGAAGGGCAGGGCCAGCAGCCGGGCACCGTGGGAGGGGTGGAGGCGGACCCGCGCGCCGCGCCGGGCCCTGCGGGTCTCCGGATCGCGGTAGGAGAGCCAGACGTCCGGCCACATGCGGTGGCTGCGGTATCCGCGCAGTCCGGCGGAGAGGGAACGGAAGGGGTTGAGCGGGCCGTCCACGTCGAGGAGGAGCAGCGGGCGTTCAGTCATGAAGTACCCAGTACCCCGTACACGATTGAGTGAAATGCCTACCGCTTCTATAACCCGTATGGGTTCGGAGGCGTTGTTTACCGGTGCGGGGCTGGTCCCCGAAATCCACCGGAAGGCAGGGAAAGTGATGCGTCACAGTCGTCGAAGTGGCCTGATCGCGACGGTCGTCGCGGGTGGCGGCCTGGCCGTCGCGGGCGTGAGCGGGCTCGCCCACGCCGACGCGGACGCCGGCGGCACGGCCGAGCGGTCGCCCGGTCTGCTGTCCGGGAACCTGGTGCAACTGCCCGTGAACGTGCCGGTGAACCTCTGCGGGAACACCGTGAACGTCGCCGGCGTGCTCAACCCGGCGGCCGGGAACCGCTGTGCGAACGAGTCGCGGGGCGGTGGCGACGCGCACACGCCGCAGCAGGGCGGCGGGAACGGCGGGGGTGCGGTGGCAGAGGGGCGGGCAAAGGATTCTCCGGGCGTATTGTCAGGCAATGGGATCCAGCTCCCGGTCGACCTCCCGCTGAACGTCAGCGGCAACTCCGTCAACGTGGTCGGCATCGGGAACCCCGCGCACGGCAACACGTCCGTCAACGTCGAGAAGCCCACCGAGGGCAAGCCGGTCCAGCCGCCCGTCGTCGAGAAGCCGGTCACCCCGGTCACCCCGGTCAAGCCGGCCACCCCCGTCGAGCCGGTCGCCCCGGTCACCGAGGTCCAGCCGCCGCGGCACAATGAGGCGCTCGCCCACACCGGCGCCGACGGCGCCGGGTACCTCCTGCCCGCGGGTGGGGCCCTGCTGCTCGGCGGTGTCCTCCTCTACCGCCGCTTCCGGCTCAACTAGCCTCCCTCCGCGGCACGCTGCGCCACCCGTCCAGGATGGCGTCGATCCGCGGAGCCAGCCGGGCGCGGGCCGCGAAGCGGGGGACACCCGCCATCAGCAGGGCGTCGTACTCGGTGTCCGTGTGCCGGACCGCCGCCCGCACCGCCACCGAGACCGCCGCCTCGTCCAGGGCCCGCCCCGCCGCGGTGCGGCCCACCCGGCCGCTGCCGCGCACCGAGGCGTGGGTGGCGATCGCCACGGCCCGGTCGGCCGGGCAGCCGGGGAACAGCCGCACGATCTCGGCGGCGAAGGCCGCCGTGAACCGGACGTCCTCCGCCGCACGGCGCACCCGGTCGCGTTCCCGGCGGCGCGCCCGCGCCTCGGAGTCGGCCAGGCAGGCGCGCTCCGCGCCCGCCAGAGCGGCGTCCTCGACCAGCAGTCCGAGACGCTCGTAGCGGCGACGGCGCCTGTTGAAGCGGACCACGACGGCGGAGAGCGCACTGGCCTCGCGGGATCGGCGGGTGAGCGCGGCGTCCCCGCGGGGCAGGTAGACGAGGTGCCCCAGATCCGCGCAGTCCAGGCACCGCGGCACACCGGCCTCGCGGACCAGGTGCCGGAGGGGGCCCTGCCGGCACTCCGCGCAGTGGATCCGCTTCGCCGACTCGAACACGATCAGGCTCATACAGGTGTGATACCGCCCTGCGGCCCTCATATCACCTGGTGGAGAAGGGCGGTTGAGGTTTCACCGACTCTTTTGTGATCGGCCTGATCACTCCTACGGTGGGCCTTGAACCGCTGACCGCGGGGGTCGGTCCACGGAGGAGGAGCACATGGGCGCACGGCGGACGACGACGGCACGGCCGCCGGTGATCGGCTTCGGCATGACCGCCGGAAGGGCATGCGTCGCCACGGTCCCGGCGGGCCACGAGATCGTCATCCCCCCGGGCGGCTGCACCGGCTGGCACTACCACCGGGTGCGGCTCGAAGCCGTCGTCCTGGCCGGCACCCTGACCCGGGTCCTGCACGACCTCACCGTCGAAGTGCACCGGCCCGGAACCACGTTCGTGGAACCGGCGGGCATCGGCCACATACACCTGGGCCACAACCTCGGCACCGAGCCGGTCGTGCTCCACGTGACCCCCCGGCTGCCCGAGGGGACCCCGTTCTCCATACCCGCGCCGGCCCCCTCCGGTGCCACACCGGAGGTCTGCCGGCACCACCCCCACTGAGCCGCCCCCCCGAACCGGGCCCGCCGCCGGTCGCGCTCACACCAGTCGGCGTATCTCCCCGCGGACCCGGTAGAAGCCCCCGGAGGCCGCGTGCAGGCCGTCGACCACGTACCGGGCGCCGACCTCCCTGATCCCCCGCGGGAACTGCACGTTCCAGGAGGACTCGAAGCCGCTCGACACCACCTGCACCCGCATCCGGCCGCCCTGCTGGACGCACTCCACCACCACGCCGCCCGCCGGCTCCGCGGCCACCGCCGCCATGGAGACCGTGGCCACCGCCGAGGCCGACGCAGCCGGCGTGAACACCGGCAGCGCAGCCGCCGACTTCACGTCCATCGGCGCGGGCACCGAACCCTGCTGGGCCGCCGCGATCGCCTGCTCGCTCGCGTCCACGCAGACCAGCGAGCCGTCCGTGGTCACGAGGTACAGCCGCCCGTCCAGGTACTGCATCGACAGCGCCGACCCGCCACCGGTGCCCAGCTTCCACAGCCGGTTCCCGCCGGCGTCGAAGCAGTAGACCGAGGAGGAGGAGTCACCCGCGAAGACGTGGCGGCCGTCCGGCGAGGTCGCGCACGAATACACCGCCGCGTCGCACCGGTAGGTGGCCTCCGTCGCCCCCGAGGCCTTCGAGAGCCGCTGCACGGTGTTGCGGACCGTACCCGCGTACACCGAGTGCTCCTCCTGCCAGCCGAACAGGACACCGCCCGGGGTGGCGCTGTGCCACAACTGCCCGGTGCCGTCGGCCGCGTAGGCCGTCACGCCGGCGCTGTGCCCGTGGTAGACGGCCCGCTCGTCGGCCCGGACCATCCACGCACCCGACCCCGAGGACTTCCGAGACCACTGGTGCTCGTCCTCGTGGTCGATGACGGTCAGACCGCCGTTCGCGTCGGAGACGTTGAGCACCCCCTCGTGGATGTCCAGCCAGTAGATGTCCACGTCCGCCGCGATGGCGTACGCACCGAAGGGGACCTTCGACGACAGGTCGTACACCGTGCCGTCGTCACAGCCCGCGTATATCCAGAACTCGTCCGCCACCAGGCACTTCACCCCGTCCGGCAGCGAATAGCGGGCCAGCACCTCGCCGCCGTGGCTCAGCGTGTACACGTCGCCGGCCTGGTTGCCGACCCAGCAGCGGTCCTCGTCGACGTGGATTCCGAAAGCCGCGGAACCGGTACGGAAACGCCACAGCACCGGAGCGACGGCACGCGCCGTCGAAGGCGCCGACGCCACCTGGCGGCGCGTCACCGCCCGGGCGGCGCGCTGCCCCTGCACGGCCGGGGCGTACCCCTTGCGGACCTTCTCGCCGATCTTCTTGGCGGCGGCCGCCCGGGCCCTCTCGGCCGTCGGGAACGAGGAACTCTGCAACTGGCCCGGCGCGCCGATGCGTCCGTAGCGCACAGAGACGGCCGTGCCGTCCACGACCACCTCGTAGAACTTGTGCGCCCCGCCGCCGTCCTGCGACAGCTCCAGATACGTCGTCTCCCGAGCCATGACAGACCCCTCCCCGAAAGCCGGGCCACCGGCGCCCTTTCCGCGGTGATCCCTCCTGGGAAAAGCTAGGGCCGAGCACTGACAATGGGCCGGTGCAGTGGGAATCGATCACATGGCAGCGGATGGCCGAGCGGCTCGCCGGCCACCTCGACGACCCCGCCAACGCCCCCGGACCGGAAGGCCGGCAGCGCGTGGGCATCGACGGAGCGCCCGCGGCGGACACCGCCACCCTCGCCGGGCTGCTCGCCGAGGAGCTGCGGCTGCGCGGCCGCCCGGTCCTGGTGGTCGCGACGGGCGGCTTCCTGCGGCCCGCCTCCCTCCGCTTCGAGTACGGCCGGCAGGACGTGGACGCGTACCTGGACGGCTGGTACGACACGGCCGCGCTCTGGCGCGAGGTGTTCGGTCCGACCGATTCCGGCGGGACGGGGCGGGTGCTGCCGGACCTGTGGGATCCGGTGACCGACCGGGCGACCCGCAGCCCCTACGTGGAACTCCCCGCCGGAGGTGTGCTGCTGGTGCACGGGCCGCTGCTGCTGGGACGGTGGTTCCCCTTCGACCTGAGCGTCCACGTGCGGCTGTCGGCGGGGGCGCTCGCGCGGCGGACCGGGGAGTCCGAGCGGTGGACGGGGGCGGCGTTCGCCCGGTACGAGGCCGAGGTGGATCCGGCTGCCGCCGCCGATGTGGTGGTGCGGGCCGATGATCCCAGGCACCCCGCCTGGACGGGGATCCGGGAGCGGTGACCCCGGGGGGCGGTGCCGCTGCCGCTGCTTGGCGCCTCCCCGCTCCTCGGCTTCCCGTGCGCCGCCGGACCCGCGCCTCGACCGGCGGCGATGCCGAATCTCGCCCACGGAGCACGACCCCGCGCTCCGAGCACGCGCCTCGACCGCCGGCGAGGCCGGGGCGGGCGGGCGGTACCCTCGACCCGTGATGCACGGCGCGCCGGACGCCGTGGGCTTGACCGGCAAGGCCCGAGAGAGGCGGCCAGGATCCGCACATGACCCCGTACTCCCTGGCCTTCTACCTCGACGCCGTCATGACCGGCACGGTCCTCGGCCTGTGCCCCGACGACTCTCCCGAACGCGTGGCGGAGGTCCTGGGGACGGATTACGGGGAGAACGGCGGCCGCGGCACCCTGTGGCGGGACTACGGCCTGGTCGAGTTCCACTGGCACCGGGGCCGCGCCGCCGACCCGTGGTCGGGTCACCACGTCAGCCTCCAGGTGCACCGCCTCGCCCACCGTGACCGCGCCCTCGCCGGCGGCGGACTGCGCGCCCGGTACGGCCGGTTCGCCCCCCGGCTCCGCTTCGACAAGCTGCACCGGCTGCTGGAGCGCCGCGGGGCCCCTCTCGTGCCCCTCCCTGAAGTCCCGCCGCACGCGCCGTACTTCCGCAGGTACGAGCACCCCGTTTCCCGGGCGGCGGTCACGGTCGTCAGCACGTACGGCGAGTACAGCACCCCGCGGAACCTGCGGCCGGGCGACGTCTACGCCATCCACGTCCCGGCGAGGGACACCGCACCCGGGCCCCGGAGGACCTAGCGCGGACCGTGCCGGGCCCGCGGGCCCCGAACGATGCGGGCCCCGTCCGACAGGATCCGAAAGATGCGCCTCAGGGGCGGCCACCCGGGTGGGCTATGGCCAGGGCCGCCGCTCGGCAGCCCGCGCGGGCCGATTCCGGCGGGTCGGCGCCTTCCAGGCGGGCCGCCAGGAAGGCACCCGTGAAGGCGTCGCCGGCTCCCGTGGAGTCCACCACCGCCTCGGCCGGTTCCGCGGCCGCCACCTCGGCCGTGATCCGGCCCCGCTCCGCCACGAGCGCCCCCGCCGGGCCCAGGGTCACCACCACCAGCGGCACCCGTCGGCTCAGCGCCGCCGCGGCCCGGGCCGCACCGGACCCGTCCGGCAGCCCGGCCAGCAGCCGGGCCTCGTCCTCGTTCGGCAGCAGCACCCCCGCGCCCGCCACTGCGTCCAGGAAGCGCTGCGGGCCCAGCGTCCCCAGGAACCCCGCCGACGCGGGGTCCACGCTCACCGGCACCCCCCGCGTCCGGGCCGCCCGCAGCGCGACCATGGCCAGCTCCCGGCTGCTGTCGGCGAAGAACAGATAACCCGACAGGTGGAGGTGCGCCGCCCCGTCGAGCAGGGACGGGGCCCAGTCGGCCGGACACAGCCGCAGCGAGGCCCCGCTGTCGGTCAGGAAGGTCCGCTCCGCGTCCTTGCCGACCAGGGCCACCACCGTCCCGGTAGGCTCCTCCGGGTCGATCACCAGCCGCGGCCGGACCCCCGCGTCCACCAGGGCCCGCTCGTGCCACCGCGCGGACTCCGTGCCCACCCGCGCGAGGAGGCGTACCTCCGCGCTGCCCGTACGGGCGGCCCAGCACGCCGCGTTGGCCCCCGCACCGCCCGGCAGGGTGCGGATGCGAGCCGCGGTGTCGGTGGCCGGAGCCAGCGGCTCCGCATGTATGGCCACGACGTCCGTCACCACGTCCCCGACCACGAGCAGCGCCCCCGCAGCCGTCATGCCCGCGCCGCCCAGGCCCCGGAGATCCGGGCACCGAGCCGGACGTTGCCGCGTACCGCGGCCAGGTTCGCCTCCAGCGAGGCCCCGTCCGTCGCCCGTACCAGGAAGTCCAGCAGGAACGGGGTCACCGCCTGCCCCGTGATCCCCCGCTCGCGGCAGACGGCGAGGGCCTCGGCCAGGACCCGGTCGTGCAGCTCCGGGTCAAGCTGCTCCCGGGCCGCCACCGGATTGGCCACCAGCAGCGCCGAATCCGGCCCGTCCAGCGCGTCCTGAGCGGCCATCACCGCCGCCACCTCCTCGGGCCGGTGCACGGTCCAGCCCACCGGCTCGCCGGAATCGGCCAGGTAGAACCCGGGGAACCGCTCCGTTCCGTACCCGAGCACCCCCACCCCCAGCGTCTCCAGCCGCTGGAGCGTCGCCGGCACGTCCAGGATGGACTTCACGCCCGCGCACACCACCGTGATCCGGGTCCGCGCCAGCAGGGAGAGGTCCGCCGACTCGTCCTGCGTCTGCGCCCATTCGCGGTGCACGCCGCCCAGCCCGCCCGTCGCGAAGACCCGCAGGCCCGCCCTGGCCGCGAGGAAGGCCGTGGCGGACACCGTCGTCGCCCCGGTCGTACCCGTCGCCAGTGCGGGCGCCAGGTCCCGGTGACCGAGCTTGCGCACGCCGTCCCCGGCCGCGATCCGCTCCAGCCGGGTCTTGTCGAGGCCGACGCGGGCCACGCCGTCCACGACCGCGACCGTTGCCGGAACCGCTCCTTCCGCGCGGACCAGTTCCTCCAGTTCGAGGCCCACCTCCAGGTTGCGGGGGCGGGGCAGGCCGTGCGCGATGATCGTCGACTCCAGGGCCACCACGGGCCTGCTCTGCGCGAGCGCCTCGCGTACCTCTTCCGACAGGACCGGTCCACCGGGCAGGGATGCAGTTGCTCTGTGCTGTGACATGTCCCCATCCATGGCACGGGACCGGCGCCTCCAAACGCACTCCCGTCACACCCGCCCCAAGCTGTCCGAGTAGCGTTCCCCCCTTGGACACGCGCGGCTTCTACGACGGGCTCGCCGACCGCCACGATCTCGTCCACGCGGACCGGGACGCTTCCGCCGCCCGGCAGGGCCGGGCACTCGACGCCCTGCCCGCCGCCGCGCTGGGCCCGGGACCGCACACGGTCCTCGACAGCGCCTGCGGCATCGGCATCGGCACCCAGTCCCTCGGCCTGTCCGCGACGGGCCGCAGGGTCACCGGGACCGACCTGAGCCCCCGCTCCGCGGCCCGCGCCGCGAGGGAGGGCGCCCGCCGCGGACTCGACCTGCACGCCGCCGCCGACATGCGGGCCCTGCCCTTCGCGGACGCCCGCTTCGACGTGGTCTGCGCCGACAACGCACTGCCCCACCTGCTGACCGCACGGCACGCGCGCGCCGCCCTGGCCGAAACCCGGCGGGTCCTGCGCCCCGGCGGACTCCTCCTGCCGTTCACCCGCCCGTACGCGGACCTGCTCCGGGCCCGGCCGCAGAGCGTGGCCCCGCATGTCCCACCGGCCCGGACGGGCGGCGGACGATCACCTTCCAGCTGTGGCACCGGCACCCCGGCGGGGAACGCTGCGACCTGGTGCTCTTCCGCCTGCTGCCGGCCGGCGACACCTGGACGCCCCGGACCTCGTGCGCCGCGTACCGGGCGCTTCCGCAGGAGAGGACCGCGGAGTTCGCCCGTCCGGAGGGCCGGCGCGACACCGCCTGGCACGCTCCGGCCCACAACGGGCTTCCACCAGCCGGTCCTCACCGCCCGGCGTCCCGATCCGACTCGACAGGGTGACTCGTAGGCCGGTCCGTTCCTGGACGCTGTGGTCACCGCCCCGGGTGGACGGGCCGCACTAGGCTGGCGCGCCATGAGCACCAGCGATCACTCCGCCGCCCCGGCCGCCCCCGCCTCCTTCGCCGTCACCGTGGCGGACGTGGAGCTGGAGCCCGACGACCTCGACCCCGCACAGATCGTCTCCGGCGAACCGGTCGTCACGGGCAAGGTCCTGTGGGAGTCGGCCGACGGCAAGCAGGTGCGCGGGATCTGGCAGATCACCCCGGGCGTGGTCACCGACGTCGAGGCGAACGAGTTGTTCGTGGTGGTCGGCGGCCGCGCCACCGTCGAGATCGAGGGCGGCGGGACGCTGGAGGTCGGCCCCGGCTCGGCCTGCGTCCTGCGGGAAGGCGACAAGACGGTCTGGACCGTCCACGAGACGCTCCGCAAGGCCTACCAGATCAGCTACTGACCCCCTTGGAATGCGCGGGACGGCGCGCGGTGAACAGGGCGAGCGCCGCCATCGGCAGCAGCAGCGACGCCCCGACGGCATTGAGCCAGCCGTAGCCGGCCTGCGACATGATCACGCCGGCGGCGGCCCCGCCCACGCCGGCGGCCGTGTTCATCGTGAGGTCGCTCAAACCCTGTACTGCGGCCCGCGCGGCCTGCGGCACCGAGTCGGTCAGCAGGGCCGATCCGGACACCATCCCGGCGGACCAGCCGAGGCCGAGCAGGAAGAGCCCCAGGGCGCTTTGGCCGTGGCTGGGCCCGGCCGTCCCGGCGAGCAGCGCGGCGAGCGACAGCAGCCCCGCGGCGAGGCCGATCACGGTGAGCCGCCCGAGCCGGTCCGCGAGCCACCCCATGAGCGGGGAGAAGGCGAACATCCCCGCGATGTGAACGCTGATCACCAGCCCGACGAGTTCGAGCCCGGCGCCGTGGTGGCCCAGGTCCATCGGGGTCATGACCATGATCGAGACCATGGTGGTGTGGGACACGGCGACGGTGAGGAGGGCGAGGCGGGCCCGCGGCGAGGACCTCACCGCGGCGATTCCGGCACGGATCGAGCGGCCCTCGCGGGTCTGCTCCTCGGGTGCGGCGAGCGCCCGGGCCGTCAGCAGGGGGTCCGGGCGCAGGAGTACGGCGATCAGTGCGCCCGTCAGCAGGAAGACGACGGCGGCCCACACGAAGGGACCGGCCGTCTCGGGTATGGAGGTCCCGGCGAAGCTGCGGCTCGCCGGAGCGGACAGGTTGGGGCCGAGGACCGCGCCGAGGGTGGACGCCCACACGACGACCGAGATGGCCCGGGCCCGGTGGTCCGGGGCGGCGAGGTCCGCGGCGGCGAACCGGGCCTGGAGGTTGGCCGAGGAGGCGGCCCCGAAGGCGGCCATGCCGAGCAGCAGCAGCGGGAAGTTCCTGATCGTGGCGGCGAGCACGACGAGGCCCGCCCCGGCGGCGCCGATCCCGTACGCCAGGACCAGCCCGGGGCGCCGGCCGCGCGCGGTCATCAGGGCGGCGAGCGGCAACGAGACCAGGGCGGTGCCGATCACCGAGGCGGTCGAGGCGAAGCCGGACAGCGCCTCGGTGCCGCTGACCTCGGTCGCGAGGACGGGGGCCAGGGCGATACTGATGGGCACGCCGAGGCCGCCGAGTACCTGGCCGGCCATCAGCACCCGGGAGGTGCGCTTCTGGAGCCGCGCGAGGTCCGGGACGCCGAGCGGCGGGGCGGGCCGGTCCGTGCCGGGCGAGGCGGTCACGCCGTACACCGCCCTCGCGGGTGCGCGGCGCGGGGCGCGGGGGACGTGGCGGAGCCGGGTGCGGCGGCAGCAGTAGTCACCGCCGCAGTGTGCCACCCCTTACCGCCCGGCGGAACCGGCCCGGCGCAACGGCCGGGCCCGCAGGTCGCGGCTGTCGCACCCGGTGGGTTTCCCCGGGTGGCGGACCCACCGGGTGCCGGACCCGGTGGCCGGGGCGTCCCGTGCGGGCCGAGCGAACTCAGAACAGCGGCTCCGGGAGCACCCCCTCCAACGCGAGGAGCTGCCGCTTGGTCTCCAGCCCGCCCCCGAATCCGCCGATGCCGCCGTCGTTCTCCACGACCCGGTGGCAGGGCACCACCAGCGGCAGAGGGTTCGATCCCATGGCGTTGCCCACGGCCTGGGCGGCGCCGGGTTGTCCGACGCGGGCCGCCAGCTCTCCGTAGCCGACGACCGATCCGTACGGCACGGAACGGTCCAGCTCCTGGAGCACCTGCCGGTTGAAGCCGGAGCTGAGGCGCCAGTCCAGCGGCAGGTCGAAGCGCCGCAGCGAACCGGCGAAGTACGCGGCGAGCTGGCGCACCGGCTCGGCCAGCAGCACCTCCTCACCCGCCGCGGCCCGCCGGGCGTCGGCGCCGAGCCGGGAGACGAGCGGGCCGACCATCCGGTCGAGCCGGTCCGGCCCTGCATGGAACTCGACCCGGACCAGCCCCTCGGGCGTCGCGGCCAGGAGAAGGGGGCCTATGTCGCTGGCGACGACGGCCCATTCGAGGTGCGGCCCGCGGGGCCGCTCGGTGCTGTCCACCCGTCCACGGTACGGCCCCCCTCCGACAGGCCGCCGTCCTCCCGGCCCGCCACCCCGCGCAGGCGTCAGAAGCCGCCGACCGCCTCCCGGACCACGTCCGGGGCGTTGGTGATGATCCCGTCCACGCCCATCTCCTGCACTTTACGGGCGGTCGCGGCGTCGTCGACGATCCAGGTGTCCACCTCCATCGCCCTGCCGTGGGCCCCCAGCAGACCGTGCACGGCCGTGACCCAGTCGGCCGTGATGGTGGTGTGCCACGGGTTGATCCGGTCGGTGAACTCCGCGTACCGCGGCAGGTCGGCCACGGGCGGGGTACCCAGGAAGGCCGTCACCAGGCCGGGGTGCAGCCCGTGCACGATGCGCACGGAGTCGGCGCTGAAGCTCTGCACCACCAGGCGCTGCGAGACGTGGCGCGCGTCGAGCCAGCCCGACTCGCCCAGCACCCTCAGGGTCTGCTCCTCGATCCCCGGGTAGAGCTCCGGCTTCTTGATCTCCAGCAGCAGCCGCTGCCGGTTGCGCTGCACCCGGTCGAGGTACTGCCGCAGCGTCGGGACGGAGGCCCCCGCGTACTGCTCGCCGAACCAGCTGCCCGCGTCGAGCCGGGCGATCTCGGCCGCCGTGAAGTCCTTGACCTTCCAGGGCCCGCGGTCCGGGAAGAGCTGTTCGACGTTCGTCGTCCGGGCCAGGGTGTCGTCGTGGATCACCACCAGCTCGCCGTCCCTGGTGCGCTGCACGTCGTTCTCGACCCAGTCGAAGCCCAGCCGCATCGCCAGGTCGACCGCGGCGAGGGTGTTCTCCGGGGCGTACGCCGAGGCGCCCCGGTGGGCGTACACGACGGGCCCTCCCAGCCCCAGCGGTCCGGCTTCGGATCCGGGACCGGCGGCGGCGTACGAGGCCGTCCCGCCCAGCAGGGTGAGGGCGAGGCCCAGGAATGCGGCGGCGGCCGCGGCGGCGGGTCGGACGTACATGTGCGTTCTCCTCGGGTCGTGAGCCCTGTTCCTGCGTCAGACGGGTGCGGAGCGGCAGACGTTGTGGCGATGCACTTCACCGCGATCATGGGGTTGAAGATCACCGAGCCGCCACCGAACTACGACAAACGGACCAGAACGGATGACGGTGGCCCGCACCGGCGGCGCCTCCCGGAGCGCGCCGGTACCGGGCGGGGAGACGTGAGTGTCGGTGGGGGGTCGTACGGTGGAGACATGCGGCCCGTATCGAAGATCGAACGCACGGTGGCGCCTTTCGAGGTCGTCAGCCCCTACCAGCCCAGCGGCGACCAGCCGGCGGCCATCGCCGAGCTGGAGAAGCGCATCCGTGCAGGTGAGAAGGATGTCGTCCTGCTGGGTGCGACCGGCACCGGCAAGTCGGCGACCACCGCCTGGATGATCGAGAAGCTCCAGCGCCCCACCCTGGTCATGGCGCCGAACAAGACGCTGGCCGCCCAGCTGGCGAACGAGTTCCGCGAGCTCCTGCCGAACAACGCCGTCGAGTACTTCGTCTCGTACTACGACTACTACCAGCCCGAGGCCTACGTACCGCAGTCGGACACGTACATCGAGAAGGACTCCTCGATCAACGAGGAGGTGGAGCGGCTGCGCCACTCCGCCACCAATTCGCTGCTGACCCGGCGGGACGTGATCGTCGTCGCCTCGGTGTCCTGCATCTACGGCCTCGGCACCCCGCAGGAGTACGTCGACCGGATGGTCTCGCTCAAGGTGGGCGAGGAGATCGACCGGGACCAGCTGCTGCGCCGCTTCGTCGACATCCAGTACACGCGCAACGACGTCGCCTTCACCCGCGGCACCTTCCGGGTGCGCGGCGACACCATCGAGATCTTCCCGGTCTACGAGGAACTGGCCGTCCGCATCGAGATGTTCGGCGACGAGATCGAGGCCCTCTCCACGCTGCACCCGCTGACCGGCGAGGTCATCAGCGACGACCGCGAGCTGTACGTCTTCCCCGCCAGCCACTACGTCGCCGGCCCCGAGCGCATGGAGAAGGCGATCAACGGCATCGAGGCGGAGCTGGCCGAGCGCCTCGCCGAGCTGGAGAAGCAGGGCAAGATGCTGGAGGCCCAGCGCCTGCGCATGCGCACCACCTACGACCTGGAGATGATGCGCCAGATCGGGTCCTGCTCCGGCATCGAGAACTACTCGCTGCACATGGACGACCGCGAGCGCGGGTCGGCGCCCAACACCCTGATCGACTACTTCCCGGAGGACTTCCTCCTGGTCATCGACGAGTCGCACGTCACCGTGCCCCAGATCGGCGCCATGTACGAGGGCGACGCCTCACGGAAGCGGACCCTGGTCGACCACGGCTTCCGGCTGCCGTCCGCGCTGGACAACCGGCCGCTGAAGTGGGAGGAGTTCCAGGAGCGCATCGGACAGACCGTCTACCTGTCGGCGACCCCCGGCAAGTACGAGCTCTCGCGGGGCGACGGCTTCGTCGAGCAGATCATCCGCCCCACCGGCCTCATCGACCCCGAGGTCGTGGTCAAGCCCACCGAGGGCCAGATCGACGACCTGGTCCACGAGATCCGCAAGCGGGTCGAGAAGGACGAGCGGGTCCTGGTCACCACCCTCACCAAGAAGATGGCCGAGGACCTCACGGACTACTTCCTGGAGCTCGGCATCCAGGTCCGCTACCTGCACAGCGACGTCGACACCCTGCGCCGCATCGAGCTCCTGCGGGAGCTGCGGGCCGGCGAGTACGACGTCCTCGTCGGCATCAACCTGCTGCGCGAGGGCCTCGACCTGCCCGAGGTCTCCCTGGTGGCGATCCTCGACGCCGACAAGGAGGGCTTCCTGCGGTCGGGCACCTCCCTGATCCAGACCATCGGCCGCGCCGCGCGCAACGTGTCCGGCCAGGTCCACATGTACGCGGACAAGGTCACGCCGGGCATGGAGAAGGCGATCGAGGAGACCAACCGGCGCCGCGAGAAGCAGATCGCCTACAACACGGCGAACGGGATCGACCCGCAGCCGCTCCGCAAGAAGATCAACGACATCGTGGCCACCATCGCCCGCGAGGAACTGGACACCGAGCAGCTCCTCGGCACCGGATACCGGCAGGGCAAGGAGGGCAAGGGCACCAAGGCGCCGGTGCCGGCGCTCGGCGCTCTCGCGGCCCACGCCCCGGCGGGCGCCAAGGGCGGCAAGGGCGCGAAGCCGGCCAAGGGAGCCAGGGGAGCGAAGGGCGCCGAGGTGCTCACCGACCGCCCGGCCGCCGAACTGGCCTCGCTCATCGAGCAGATGACCGAGCGCATGCGCGCCGCCGCGGCGGAGCTCCAGTTCGAGGTCGCGGCCCGGATCCGGGACGAGGTCGGCGAGCTGAAGAAGGAGCTTCGGCAGATGAAGGAAGCGGGCCTCGCCTGAGTCGGGGGCTGTCAGTAGGGTTGGGTCACAGCCGCAGGAACACGCTGCGCACCAGTCAACTGGGGCGGGCTATGGAGAGGGGACGCGCGTGACGGTCAACATGACCAAGGGTCAGGCCATCAGTCTGCAGAAGGCGGACGGAGGGACGCTGACCGCGGTCCGGATGGGCCTGGGCTGGCAGGCGGCCAAGCGCCGCGGACTGTTCGGCTCGCGGACGCGGGAGATCGACCTCGACGCGTCGGCGGTGCTCTTCGCCGACAAGCAGCCGGTCGACGTGGTCTTCTTCCGCCACCTGCAGAGCGACGACGGCTCGGTGCGCCACACCGGTGACAACCTCGTCGGCGGCGTCGGCCAGGGCGGGGACGACGAGGCGATCCTCGTCGACCTCCAGCGCGTGCCGGTGCACATCGACCAGATCGTCTTCACGGTGAACTCCTTCACCGGCCAGACGTTCCAGGAGGTGCAGAACGCCTTCTGCCGCATCGTCGACGAGACCAACGGCCAGGAGCTGGCCCGCTACACCCTCGACGGCGGCGGCGCGTACACCGCGCAGATCATGGCGAAGGTGTCCCGCGCGGGATCCGGCTGGCAGATGACGGCCCTGGGCAACCCGGCCAACGGCCGGACCTTCCAGGACCTGATGCCGGCGATCCTGCCGCACCTGTAGCAGTACCGGAAGAAGAGAAGAACGCACGGGGGAGGGGCTGCACGATGACGGCCGAACTGGTCCGGGGACAGAACCACCCCGTGTCCCGGAGCCGGGTGGAGATCAGGGTCTCGGCGGGCACACCGGTGCTCGCCCTGGCCTCGCTCGCCGACGAACAGGGCCGGCTCACCGGCAGTGGGGTCCTGGCCCACCCGGGCGCCAGGTCCCTCCCCGGCGTGCACGCGCCGGCGGACCTCGCCGACCGGCACACCTTCGCCGTGGACCTCGACGCCGTCGCGGCGGACGTCCACCAGGTCGGCGTGCTGCTCGTACTGCCGCCCGGCGGTCCGGTCCGCTTCGGCGCGGTCCCCGCCTCCTACGTGGCCGTGGCAGCTCCCGACGGCGGCGGCGAGATCGCCGGCTACACGCTCACCGGTCTGGACGCCGAGACCGCCGTGATCGCCCTGGAGCTGTACCGGCGCCAGGGCGCCTGGAAGGTCCGCGCCGTCGGCCAGGGCTACGCCGACGGCCTCGGCGCCCTGCTCGCCGACGGCGGGATGCCCGCACCGGCCGCCCGGGAGCTGGCCGCCACCGCACTGCGCGCCGCCGCGCCGGCGAAGGAGGCCGACACGACGCTCGCGGCCATGCCCAGCCTCGTCGGCGAGCTGCGCCCCCCGCAGACCCCCGCCCAGGCCCCCGCGCCCGCCCCGGAGCCCCCGGACCCGATGCCGGTCTCCGGCGTCCCGTACGCCGGTACGCCCGGCCCCGCGCCCGCCGGCGAGGGCTCCCCGCCCACGATCAGCTACACCCACCCCCGCCGCCGCACCAGCAGCGAGCCGCCCGAGCCGGGCCCCCGTCCCGCCCCGGCGGCCGAGCCCGGACAGCCCCCGCGACCGGTCGCCGGCGACGCCAGCGGCTGGTCCATGGACGAACGGCTCTACAACCAGGTCTGGGGCATGTTCGAGGACCTGGCGCGCACGGTCGCCGCCTACCGCAGCGCCGTGGAGTTCGCCGACACCCGCATGGACCGGGAGCTCGACGACGCCCTCTCGGACCCGCGCCACCGCATCGGCGGCTCCGGCAACGCCGCTCGCGACACCGCCCGCGCCCGCCGCGAGGAACTGGTCGCCCAGGCCCAGGCCGTCCTCGACCGCGACCTCGCCCAGCTGATCGCCGAGTCCGAGGTCGTCGAGCCCGCGCTGCCGGCCTCGTACGCCCGCTGGGACAACCCCGTCTGGCACGGCCACCGCACGCCCGAGGAGGGCCCCCTGGCCCTGCGCCTGGGCGACCTGCACCTTCCCGAGCGGCCCGACCTGCGCATCCCCATGCTGGTCCGGGTGCCGCTGGAGCGCGGACTGTGGATCGACAACGGCCGCACCGGTTCCGAGGCCGCGATGGCCATGGACACCGACCGGCTGCGCCGCGCCGCCATGGACATGGCCGTCGCCCACGCGGTGCGGCTGCTCGCGGTCCACCCCGCCGACCGGTTCTCCGTCCACGTCATCGACGCGGCCGGGGCCGGTGCCGCCTCCCTGGCGCCCCTCGTGCGGGCCGGGGTGCTCGCCGCGCCGCCCGCCGCCGGGGCCGCAGGGGTCAGCAGTACGCTGGCGGCTCTGACCCGGCGGGTGGACCTCGTACAGATGGCGCTGAAGGCCGGAGCCCCCGAGGACCTGCCGCCGGACGTGGACACGGCCGAGCAACTACTCATCGTGCACGACTTCCCGCACGGCTTCGACGACCGGGCCGTCACCCAGCTGCGCTACCTCGCCGACGAGGGCGCGGCGGTCGGCGTCCACCTGCTGATGGTCGCCGACCGTGACGAGGCGTCCGCCTACGGGCCGCTGCTGGATCCGCTGTGGCGCTCCCTGATGCGGCTCTCGCCGGTACCGGACAACCACCTCGCGGACCCCTGGGTGCACCACGCCTGGACCTTCGAGGCGGACCTTCCGCCGCAGGGCAGCCGGGTCCTCGACCAGGCGCTCGAGCGGGTGGCGGAGGCCCGGCGCACTACCCGTCCGTGACCATCCTTTGGCATTCCCTTTACCTTTGCCGTGTTCGGCGGGTAAGCTCGTCCGTGCGGAGGGGAGTATTCCTGCTTTCCTGCTACGGCGTACCCGTCAATACGGACCGTTGCGTTTGAGATGAACGCACGTGGGTCCCGGGGCGTCGGCCCACGGCCTCCAGGCCGCCCGGGTGGAAGAGACCTCCGGCAGCGATGACGCTGACGAAGTGCTGAGCCATCCGCCGGAGGCGTATTCACCATGGAAGTTTCCTGGGCCCTGTGGGTCGCGACCATCCTCGGTCTGTCCCTGCTCATCGGCGCCGATTTCTTCATCGGCCGCAAGCCCCACGACGTGTCGATCAAGGAAGCCGGCACCTGGACGGTCGTCTGGATCGTCCTCGCCGCACTCTTCGGCCTCGGCCTGTGGTTCTTCGGCAACCCCCAGGCGTCGCAGGAGTTCTTCGCGGGCTTCATCACCGAGAAGTCCCTGAGCGTCGACAACCTCTTCGTCTTCGTCCTGATCATGGCGAAGTTCGCGGTGCCCTCCCACCTCCAGCAGCGCGTGCTGCTGATCGGCGTGCTGATCGCACTCGTCCTGCGCGCGATCTTCATCGCCGCCGGCGCCGCGATCATCGCCAGCTTCAGCTGGGTCTTCTACATCTTCGGCGCGTTCCTGATCTACACCGCGTGGAAGCTGATCCAGGAGGCACGCAAGGACGAGGAGGACGAGGAGTTCGAGGAGAACCGCCTCCTGAAGTCCGTCGAGAAGAAGTTCGGGGTCGCCGACCAGTACCACGGCACCAAGCTCTTCATCGTCAACAACGGCAAGCGCGTGCTGACGCCGCTGATGATCGTCATGCTCGCCATCGGCACCACCGACGTGCTGTTCGCGCTGGACTCGATCCCGGCCATCTTCGGCCTCACCCAGGACCCGTACATCGTCTTCACGGCCAACGCCTTCGCGCTGATGGGTCTGCGCCAGCTGTACTTCCTCATCGGCGGCCTGCTGGAGAAGCTGGTCCACCTCAGCTACGGCCTGTCGATCATCCTCGGGTTCATCGGCGTCAAGCTGGTGCTGCACGCCCTGCACGAGTCCGGGGTCCACGTCCCGGAGATCTCGATCCCGCTCTCCCTGGGCGTCATCTGCGGTGTCCTGGTGATCACCACGATCACCAGCCTGATCGCCTCGAAGAAGCAGGCGGCGGCCGAGGCCGCCACCCGCACCGAGAGCATCGACGCCTGACCCGGACCTAGGCGGGGGCGGCCGCTTCGGCCGCCCCCGTTTGCGTTTCCCGCACCCCGGCGGGCCCGCCCGACCGCTTCCCCACCACCCGGGGACCGGTCTCCGGGAGCAGCGCGAAGCACGCAAGGCTGACCAGGGCGATCGCCGTGAGGTACGCCGCGACGCCCCACGGCGGACCGGAGCCGTCCGCCAGCGCCGTCGCCACGATCGGGGTCAGCGCCCCGCCCAGCACGCCGCCCACGTTGTAGCCCACGGCCGCACCCGTGCAGCGGATCCGCGGCGCGTACAGCTCCGGGAGGTAGGCGCCCACCACCGCGAACATCGTCACCATGCCCAGCAGCGCCACGGCGAAGCCAAGCGTCATCAGCAACGGGTCGGCCGTCCGCAACAGCGCCACCAGCGGGAACATCCACACGGCGCTGGCCGCGCACCCGGCCAGGCACAGCGGACGCCGACCGTAGCGGTCGCCGAGCGCGGCGAGCAGCGGGGTCATCAGGCCCTTGAAAGCCACGGCCGCCATGATGCAGGCCAGCATCGTCGTGCGGCCCACCGAGAGGTGCTCGGTGGCGTAGGCGAGGGACCAGGTGGTGACCGCGTAGAAGACGGCGTAGCCCACGGCGAGGGCCCCGCCGGTCAGCAGGAGGAGCCGCCAGTGGCCCCGGACCACCTCGGCGAGCGGGGCGTCGGCCCGCCGCCCCGTCGCCGCCAGCGCCCGGAACTGGGGGGTCTCCTCCACCGAGCGGCGCAGCCACAGCCCGGCCAGGGCCAGCAGTCCGGCCGCCCAGAACGGCACGCGCCACCCCCAGGAGGTGAACTGCGCCTCCGACAGCGAGGCGGACAGCCCCAGCATCAGGCCGTTGGCCAGCAGGAACCCCACCGCCGGGCCGATCTGCGGGAAGCTCGCCCACAGTCCGCGGCGGTGTTCCGGGGCGTGCTCGGCGGTCAGCAGCACCGCGCCGCCCCACTCGCCGCCGAGCCCCAGGCCCTGGAGGAAGCGCAGCAGGAGCAGCAGCACCGGCGCGGCGATGCCGATCGTCCCGTACGTCGGCACACAGCCGACGGCGACCGTGGCGAGGCCGGTGAGCAGCAGGGATGCCAGGAGGACCGGGCGCCGGCCGTAGCGGTCGCCGATGTGGCCGAAAAGGGCGGATCCCAGCGGGCGGGCGAGGAAGCCCGCGCCGAACGTGCCGAAGGCGGCGAGGGTCCCGGCCAGCGGGGAGAAGGAGGGGAAGAAGAGCGGGCCGAGCACGAGTGCGGCGGCCGTGCCGTACACGAAGAAGTCGTAGAACTCGATGGCGGTCCCGGCGAGCGCCGCGGTGGCGACCCGCAGCATGCCGGGCCGGGCGGGGCCGCCGTCGTCAGCGGCCCGCGGGGCCGGAGTGGGGGCGGCAGGGACGTGGGGCGGGGAGGGGTCCTGTTGCATGCCGCACCAGATACCGCCTCCCCGTCCGCCGGGACATGAGTTCGGCCGTCAACGACCGGAAGGAGTGCGCCGCGCGCCGAAGTTGACGCGTTGCGATCCCTGGACGGCCCCTACCAGCCGCGCTCGCGCCACTCCGCCAGGTGCGGACGCTCCGCGCCGAGGGTGGTGTCGTTGCCGTGGCCGGGGTAGACCCAGGTCTCGTCGGGCAGCTGCTCGAAGAGCTTGTGCTGCACGTCGTCGAGGAGGCTCTCGAAGGCCTCCGGGTCGCCGTGGGTGTTGCCGACGCCGCCCGGGAAGAGGCAGTCGCCGGTGAACACGTGCGCGTGCCCGTGCGGGTCGTCGTAGACCAGGGCGATCGAGCCGGGGGTGTGCCCGACCAGGTGCCGTGCGGTCAGCTCGACCCGTCCGACGCGCACGGTGTCCCCGTCCGCGACCGCGACGTCGGTCGCGACCGGGATGCCCTCGGCGTCGAGGGCGCCCGCGTAGGTCCGCGCCCCGGTGGCCGCCACGACCTCCGCGAGCGCGCCCCAGTGGTCGCCGTGCCGGTGGGTGGTGACGACGGAGGCGATGCCGTCGTCGCCGATCAGGTTCAGCAGCGTCTGGGGTTCTGCTGCCGCGTCGATGAGCAGCTGCTCATCGGTGGCCCGACAGCGCAGCAGGTACGCGTTGTTGTTCATCGAACCCACCGCGACCTTGGAAATCATCAGGTCCGCGAGCTCGTGCACGTCGGCCGGACCGCCGACCTTGACCTCTCCGGTGTACGTCATGTGTTGATCCTAGAGGTGTCGTCCTACAACGGCGGGAGCTCGGGAAGGGGGCCGCCCGTGGTGGTCAGGGAGGCGCCCTTGTCGCCGCGGCCCGCGAGCCAGGCGAGCAGGGCGGCGGGGGAGCCCGACACGGTCACGGCGGGGTCCCCGGCGGAGCCGGTGCGCCAGGTGCGCCCGTCGGCGGCGGCCAGGGCGGTGGGGGGTACCTCGGGGCGTCCTGACCAGCGGTCGGCGAGGAAGGTGATCTCGCGGTCGGTGAACTCCTCCGGGAGGTCGGAGAGCTCGTAGCCGATGTTCAGGTCGACGTGGTGCAGGTCCACCTCGACCCAGCGGCGGAAGGGCACGTTCGAGGCGAGGTCGGTGACGCCGTTGCGCAGCTCGACGGTGCGGGACCAGTCCTGGTCGTGCTCCGTGGCGGCGAGGAAGCGGGCCGCGGAATCACGGAGGTCCGCCAGGTGTTCTTCCAGGTGCCGGCCGGCGTCGCGTGCGATGTCCGCGTCGCGCGCCTCGCCGCTCTCGTACATCGGGCGGCCCTCGAAGACGTTCAGGAGGGCGTCGGCGTTGCGCGCGAGGTGGGCCAGGACGTGGCCCCGCGTCCAGCCCGGGAGGTGTGACCCCTCGGACAGGGCGGCGTTGTCCAGTTTCGCGACCGCGGTCAGCAGCCGGTCCGTGGCTTCACGTACAGATCGCAGGTCGTGCACATGATCAGTCATGGCTTCGAGCCTAGTGCTCGAAGCCCGCGGCCACACGATCGGGTGAAGAGGTCTGCGGAGTGCCGTAAATCGAATGTGCGTGCTATACGCTCGAAGTCAAGACTCCATCTCCACCGCAGAGGCGCCCCCCATATCCTGGGACGGGGGCCGTGCCCCCCGCTCTCTCAAGAAAGGTGCGGACCGGCGTGACCGACCGTCTCATCGTTCGTGGCGCTCGCGAGCACAACCTCAAGAACGTCTCGCTCGACCTCCCCCGCGACTCGCTCATCGTCTTCACCGGACTCTCCGGGTCGGGCAAGTCCTCCCTGGCCTTCGACACGATCTTCGCCGAGGGCCAGCGCCGCTACGTCGAGTCGCTCTCGTCGTACGCCCGCCAGTTCCTCGGGCAGATGGACAAGCCCGACGTCGACTTCATCGAGGGCCTCTCCCCGGCCGTCTCGATCGACCAGAAGTCCACCTCGCGCAACCCGCGCTCGACGGTGGGCACGATCACCGAGGTCTACGACTACCTCCGCCTCCTCTTCGCCCGCATCGGCAAGCCGCACTGCCCCGAGTGCCGTCGGCCCATCTCGCGCCAGTCGCCGCAGGCGATCGTCGACAAGGTGCTCGCGCTCCCCGAGGGCAGCCGCTTCCAGGTGCTCTCGCCGCTCGTGCGCGAGCGCAAGGGCGAGTTCGTCGACCTCTTCGCCGACCTCCAGACCAAGGGCTACAGCCGGGCGCGGGTGGACGGCCAGACCATCCAGCTCTCCGAGCCGCCGACGCTGAAGAAGCAGGAGAAGCACACGATCGAGGTGGTCATCGACCGCCTCACCGTCAAGGACAGCGCCAAGCGCCGGCTCACCGACTCCGTGGAGACCGCCCTCGGCCTCTCCGGCGGCATGGTGATCCTGGACTTCGTCGACCTCGCCGAGGACGACCCCGACCGTGAGCGGATGTACTCCGAGCACCTCTACTGCCCGTACGACGACCTGTCCTTCGAGGAGCTGGAGCCGCGCTCCTTCTCCTTCAACTCGCCCTTCGGCGCCTGCCCCGAGTGCACCGGCATCGGTACGCGCATGGAGGTGGACCCGGAGCTGATCGTCCCGGACGAGGAGAAGTCCCTGGACGAGGGCGCCGTCTCCCCGTGGTCGCTCGGCCACACCAAGGACTACTTCCAGCGGCTGATCGGCGCGCTCGCCGGCGAGCTCGGATTCCGCACGGACATCCCGTGGGCCGGGCTGCCGGTGCGCGCGAAGAAGGCCCTGCTCTACGGCCACCGGACGCAGATCGAGGTGCGCTACCGCAACCGCTACGGGCGCGAGCGGGCCTACACGACGGCCTTCGAGGGCGCCGTGCCGTTCGTGAAGCGGCGGCACTCGGAGTCGGAGAGCGACGCGAGCCGCGAGCGCTTCGAGGGCTACATGCGCGAAGTGCCCTGCCCCACCTGTGAGGGCACCCGCCTCAAGCCGATCGTCCTCGCGGTGACGGTGATGGAGAAGTCCATCGCCGAGGTCGCCGCCATGTCGATCAGCGAATGCGCGGACTTCCTGGGGCGGCTGCGCCTCGACGCCCGCGACAAGAAGATCGCGGAGCGGGTCCTGAAGGAGGTCAACGAGCGGCTCCGCTTCCTCGTGGACGTCGGTCTGGACTACCTCTCCCTCAACCGGGCCGCCGGCACGCTGTCCGGCGGCGAGGCCCAGCGCATCCGGCTCGCCACGCAGATCGGCTCCGGCCTCGTCGGCGTGCTCTACGTGCTGGACGAGCCCTCCATCGGCCTGCACCAGCGCGACAACCACCGGCTGATCGAGACGCTGGTGCGGCTGCGGGACATGGGCAACACCCTCATCGTCGTCGAGCACGACGAGGACACCATCAAGGTTGCCGACTGGGTCGTGGACATCGGCCCGGGTGCGGGCGAGCACGGCGGCAAGGTGGTCCACAGCGGTTCGCTCAAGGACCTGCTGAAGAACACCGAGTCGATGACCGGCCAATACCTGTCGGGCAAGAAGTCCATCGAGATCCCGGACATCCGCCGGCCCGTGAACGGCGAGCGCAGGCTGACCGTCCACGGGGCCAAGGAGAACAACCTCCGCGACATCGACGTCTCCTTCCCGCTGGGCGTGCTCACAGCCGTCACCGGTGTCTCGGGCTCCGGAAAGTCCACCCTGGTCAACGACATCCTCTACACCCACCTGGCGCGCGAGCTCAACGGCGCCCGCTCGGTGCCGGGCCGCCACACCCGCGTGGAGGGGGACGACCTCGTCGACAAGGTGGTCCACGTCGACCAGTCGCCCATCGGCCGGACGCCCCGGTCGAACCCGGCGACGTACACCGGGGTCTTCGACCACGTGCGCAAGCTCTTCGCCGAGACGATGGAGGCGAAGGTGCGCGGCTACCTGCCGGGCCGCTTCTCCTTCAACGTCAAGGGCGGCCGGTGCGAGAACTGCTCCGGCGACGGCACGATCAAGATCGAGATGAACTTCCTGCCGGACGTCTACGTCCCGTGCGAGGTCTGCCACGGCGACCGGTACAACCGGGAGACCCTCGAGGTCCACTACAAGGGCAAGTCCATCGCGGAAGTGCTGAACATGCCGATCGAGGAGGCGCTGGGCTTTTTCGAGGCGGTTCCGACCATCGCGCGCCACCTCAAGACGCTCAACGAGGTCGGACTGGGCTACGTCCGCCTCGGCCAGTCCGCGCCGACCCTGTCGGGCGGCGAGGCGCAGCGCGTGAAGCTGGCCTCCGAGCTGCAGAAGCGCTCGACGGGCCGGACGGTGTACGTGCTGGACGAGCCGACGACGGGCCTGCACTTCGAGGACATCTCGAAGCTGATCAAGGTGCTCTCGGGGCTGGTCGACAAGGGCAACTCGGTGATCGTCATCGAGCACAACCTGGACGTCATCAAGACCGCGGACTGGGTCATCGACATGGGCCCCGAAGGCGGCTACGGGGGCGGACTGGTGGTGGCCGAGGGCACGCCCGAGCAGGTGGCCTCGGTGGGCGCGAGCCACACGGGCAAGTTCCTGCGGGACATCCTGGGCGCCGACCGCGTCTCCGACGCGGGGGCGTCTCCGGTGCGGGCCGCGGCGAAGAAGGCCCCGGCCAAGAGGGCGGCCGCCGCGAAGAAGGCGGCCCCGGCCAAGAAGACGGCGGCCAAGACGGCGGCCAAGAAGACGACGACGCGGGCCCGCAAGGCCTAGTCGCTGCGTCCGGCCCGGCGGGAGGCCCCGGCCGTCGTGCCGGGGCCCTCCGCCGTCGGCGGCGTTCGGCGCCTATCCGCTGAGCTCCGCCGCGTACGGCGGTTCCGCTCCCGGACGGGTGCAGGTGAGGGCCGCCGCGTGGGCGGCGTAGGCCAGGACGTCCGGCCAGTCCACCGGAGCGCTCGGATCCGCCGCGAGTCGGTGCAGCAGAGCGGCGTTGACGGTGTCCCCCGCCCCGATCGTGTCCGCCACCGCGACCGGGCGGGCCGCGGCCGAGTGCTCGGCGCCCTCCCGCGTCCAGACCGTCAGGCCCGCCGCGCCGCGGGTCAGCACCACCGCCGAGGGGCCGGCCGCCAGCCAGTCCCCGACCCGGCCGCCCAGCCAGGCGGCGTCCTCCTCGGACAGCTTCAGGACACCGGTGTGCGGCAGCAGCCGGTCGGTGAAGCGCGCGCGGTAGCCCGCCGGGTCCGCGATCAGCGCCGGCCGGATGTTCGGGTCCAGCAGCGTCAGCAGCCCGCGCGCCGACTCCCGGCGCAGCAATGCCTCGTACGCACTCGCTCCCGGCTCCAGCACGAGCGAGCAGGTGCCGAGGGCGAGGGCGCGTACTCCCTCCGGGAGGGCGGGCGGCAGGGTGAACAGCCGGTCCGCGGTGCCCTCGACGTAGAACCCGTATGAGGCCGAGCCGTCCGGGGCCAGGGAGGGCACGGCGAGGGTGGTCGGCTCCGGCCCGCGCTGGACCAGTGACACGTCCACCCCGGCCGCCCGCAGTCCGGCCAGCAGGCTCTCGCCGAAGCCGTCCGTCGAGACCCGGGAACAGAAGGCGGTCTCCGCACCGAGACGACCGAGGGCGCGCGCCGTGTTGTACGGCCCGCCGCCCGGCCGGGGCAGCAGCGCGCCCGGCGGTCCGACCGCGGGCACCAGGTCGATGAGGGCTTCTCCGCCGACGACGATCACGCGGAGGAAGGTACTCCATGGGGCGGCGGTATCGTCGGGTGGGCCGGTGCGCGGGCCGGGCCCCGGTCCGAGACCCCGTCCGTGCCCCGCCCCACCGCGCCCGCACCCCAGGAGAACCGCATGTCCGTGCCGCAGTCAGCCGCCCGCCGTACCGTCCTCAAGGGCGCCGCCGCGCTCGCGGGGGCCGCCGGCGCCGGGGCGGCGCTCACGGCCTGCTCCACGGAGACCAACAGCGGCGGCAACACCCCCCCGACCCCCACCGCCCCCGTGGAACTGGGTGCGGCGGCCGACGTCCCGGTGGGCGGCGCGAAGCTCTACCGGGAGCGGAAGTTGATCGTCAGCTGCCCGGCGGAGGGCCGGTACAAGGCGTTCAGCGCACAGTGCACGCATGCCGGCTGCGTCCTCGACAAGATCGTCGAAGGGGAGGGGAACTGCCCCTGCCACGGGAGCCGCTTCGACGTGTCGACGGGCAAGGTCCTGCGCGGCCCGGCCGACCGGCCGCTGCCGGAGGTGCCGGTCCGCGCGGAGAACGGCAGGCTCGTCGCCGGCTGACCGGTACCCCGTACGGATCAGTCCCAGTCCCAGGCGATCCCGAGGATCCCGCGCCGCACCGACTGCTCCACCAGATGCACCGCCCGGTGCCGGCCGCTCGGCGTCAGATCGGCCAGGCCGGTGCGCGGGGCGTCCGGCCCGCTGCGGGCGAACCGCCGGCAGCGCACCGGTAGGGCCGCCGCGTCGAAGCGGACCTGGAGCATGTACTGGCCGCCCGCGTAGCTGAAACCGCGCACGTACTCGCCGCTGCGCGGGCCCGTGCCGTCCTCGACCCCGTAGCCGAAGACGTAGGTGTCCCCGCGGCGCAGCCGGGCGTCGAAGAGCAGCTCCGCGACCACCACTCCGGCCTCGGGATGGCACCGCACCCGGCCCGTACGGCAGTTCTCGTACGCGGTCACGCGCACCCGGGACACGTCGCAGCCCGGGTCGCCGTGATGCACGGCGAGGTAGCGGTCGACCCCGTCCCGGTGCGCCCGGACGATCTGCTGCGACTCGCGGACCCGCAGCTCGCCCGCCTCTCCGATGCGGACCCGCTCGTGGTGGCCGAGTGAGTGCAGCCCGCCGTCCGGTGGGAGTTCCATCCCGTCCAGCAGCCGCTCCACCGTCCCACCCGCGCTGAACAGGGCCCGGTACGAGCGGCCGGCCGGGCGGGCGGCGGGCCCCGCGACGGATGCCGGGTCGGGGACCGCCAGCAGCCTGAGCAGGGCGCCGTCGGGCAGCTCCAGGATCGCCTCCAGGGCGGTGACGGCCCGCAGGGATTCCGGCTGGCGCGGCCTGCGGGCGCCCTGCTGCCAGTAACTCAGGCTCGTCACGCCGACCTTGATGCCCTGCGCCGCGAGGTGGTGCTGCACCCGCTGGAGGGGCAGCCCGCGGGCGGCGAGGGCGGCGCGCAGGGCGAGATGGAAGGGGCCGCCGCGCAGCAGCCGGTTCAGTTCCGCCATGTGCGCCGGATCCGTGGAAGGCCGCATGGCGACTCCTCTGTGAACGTTCACACGCGCCGGGGTGGGGGATCACGGCGGCAGCGTCGGGGGACCAGGTGAAACGACAGCAACCGTTCACACCGCAGTCCCACCGTTCACACTGCAACGTCATCGCGTATTGAAGCGTGTTGACCTGATCGCGACAACTCCCTGATGCTCCTCCACAGCGTCCGGACGCGCTCCTCCACCCCCCACTCCCCACCTCGGGAGGAACGCGATGCGCAACCGAAACCGGCGGCTTTCCCCGGCCGCCCTCCTCACCGCCGTTCTCACCGCCCTGCTCCTCGCCCTGCCCGCCGGCACCGCCACCGCTGCCGACGCCGACACGGCGCCCGGCCTCTCCCTGGCGCAAAAGCGCCTGAACATCACCATGCAGGCGCAGCAGAAGACCAACTGGTGCTGGGCCGCGGGCGGCAACACCATCGCCACCTGGTTCGGCCGCAATCACAGCCAGAACCAGTTCTGCAACGCCGCCTTCAACCGCCAGCAGGGCACCGAATGCCCCAACAACCAGGCCACCCTCGGCAACGTCCAGACCGGGCTGCGCTGGGCGGGCATCAACCCCGGCTCCTACGTCAACGGCTGGCTGCAGTACTCCACCGTTCAGACCGAGATCAACGCGAACCGCCCGATCGAAACCCGCATCCAGTGGTCGAACGGCGGCGGCCACATGCATGTCCTCCACGGCTACGACACCGCGAACAACTGGGTCTACTGGGGCGACCCCTGGCCCTCCAGCGACCGATACAACTGGGCCTCCCACGCCTGGTACGTCAACAACAACACCTTCTCCTGGACCCACTCCCTCTACCGGATCGGGGCGTGACCGCCATGACCCTGCGCGCTTCGGCCGCCGCGGCCGTCCTCGCCGCCACCGCCCTCCTGGGGCTCGCCCCGCAGGCCGCCGCCGCGGCCCCCCTGCCGCAGCCCACGGCGGCCACCGCCGAGAACAGGGCGGCCGCGGCGCAGGCGGCGACCGCCCCCGACACCCTGGCCACCCTCTCCCGGTTCTTCGCCCGCGAGGGCAGGGTCTCCGTCACCGCCGCGCAGCCCCGCATCGAGGGTGAGGCGATACCGGTCAACCACCTCTCCCCGGACTTCGTCGCGGCCCGGGAGGGTGCGCCCGTCTCCCGCCTGGAGTTCCTCGCCAGCAAGGCGGTCTCCTCAGACGGCCGGCAGGCCGTCCTGTGGACCGTCCGCACCGATTCCGGCTGGCAGGTCGTGAACATCGCCACCGGCGACGACGAATTCCGCTACGCACAGCTGGGCGCCGCGAAACTGCCCGGCGGGAGCGTCTTCAGGGAACCGCAGATCGACGCCTGGTACGTGGCCGACAGCAGCCGGGTACTGCCGCTGGACGAGGACGCCGTGCGCGCCGTGGGCGCCGGGGGCACCACCCTCGACGCCTACCGGGCGCGGGTGGCCGAGGCGTACGGGGACAAGCTCCCCGGCTCCCCGTACGCCGCCCGCGGCGCCGCGGGCGGCTACGCCGAGGCCGATGCCGCGACGGCTGCCGTGCCTGCTGCCGCCGAGGGCGCGCAGGTGCCGTGGACGGCAGGGGCCGGAGTGGCGCTCGGGGTGCTCGGGGCCCTCGGCGTGACCGCCGTCCGGCGATCCCGCCGGGTGGGCACGCGAGCCTGAGCGGCTGTCTCCCCCCGCAGGGCCCGGCCCGCCCCCACCCCGGGGCCGGGCCCTGCGGGCAGCTCTCCCCGCCGCCCTTCCAACGTTTCCCGGGGCCCGCCCCGGACCCCGCGGCCCCGAACGCCGGCGAGGCCGGTGTGCCCGCGAAGGCCACGCGCCGCGGGCCGTCCGGCTCCGCAGGCCGCCCCGGAGGGCTACGGTCCGTTGTCGGCGCGCGCCAGTAGGGTGGTTGCCATGGCCGACCCTTCCAGCTACCGCCCCCAGCCGGGGCAGATCCCAGACTCCCCGGGCGTCTACCGGTTCCGCGACGAGCACCGCCGGGTGATCTACGTCGGGAAGGCCAAGAGCCTGCGCCAGCGCCTGGCCAACTACTTCCAGGACGTCGCCGGCCTGCACCCCCGTACCGCCACCATGGTCACCACGGCCGCGTCCGTGGAGTGGACCGTGGTCGCCACCGAGGTCGAGGCGCTCCAGCTGGAGTACTCCTGGATCAAGGAGTACGACCCCCGGTTCAACGTGAAGTACCGGGACGACAAGAGCTACCCCTCCCTCGCCGTCACCCTGAACGAGGAGTACCCCCGGGTCCAGGTCATGCGGGGGCCCAAGAAGAAGGGCGTGCGCTACTTCGGTCCGTACGCCCACGCCTGGGCGATCCGCGAGACCGTCGACCTGATGCTGCGGGTCTTCCCGGTCCGTACGTGCTCCGCCGGGGTGTTCAAGCGCTCCGCCCAGATCGGCCGCCCCTGCCTCCTCGGCTACATCGGCAAGTGCTCCGCGCCCTGCGTCGGCCGGGTCACGCCCGAGGAGCACCGCGAACTGGCGGAGGACTTCTGCGACTTCATGGCCGGCCGCACCGGTGCCTACCTCTCCCGGCTGGAGAAGGAGATGCACCTCGCGGCCGAGGACATGGAATACGAGAAGGCCGCCCGGCTGCGCGACGACATCGGGGCGCTGCGCCGGGCGATGGAGAAGAACGCCGTGGTGCTCGCCGACGCCACCGACGCCGACCTGATCGCCGTCGCCGAGGACGAGCTCGAAGCCGCCGTGCAGATCTTCCACGTCCGCGGCGGCCGCGTCCGCGGCCAGCGCGGCTGGGTCACCGACAAGGTCGAGGCCGTCGACACGGCGGGACTGGTCGAGCACGCCCTCCAGCAGCTCTACGGGGAGGAGAAGGGCGAGTCCGTCCCCAAGGAGGTGCTGGTCCCCGCCCTCCCCGAGGACACGCCCGCGCTGGCCCAGTGGCTCGCCGGGCGGCGGGGGTCGCAGGTGAGCCTGCGGATACCGCAGCGCGGGGACAAGAAGGCCCTCATGGAGACCGTCCACCGCAACGCGCAGCAGTCCCTCGCCCTGCACAAGACCAAACGCGCCGGCGACCTCACCACCCGCTCCCGCGCCCTGGAGGAGATCGCCGAGGCCCTGGAGCTGGACGGCGCACCGCTGCGCATCGAGTGCTTCGACATCTCCCACCTCCAGGGGGACGACGTCGTCGCGTCCATGGTCGTCTTCGAGGACGGCCTGGCCCGCAAGAGCGAGTACCGGCGCTTCCAGATCAAGTCCTTCGAGGGGCAGGACGACGTCCGGTCCATGCACGAGGTGGTGTCCCGGCGCTTCCGCCGCTACCTGCTGGAGAAGTCGAAGACGGGGGAGTGGGACCCGCAGGACGGCGAGGACGGGCCCCCCGAGGACGACGGGAAGCCCAAGCGCTTCGCCTACCCGCCGCAGCTCGTCGTGGTCGACGGCGGGCAGCCCCAGGTGGCCGCCGCCAAGCGGGCCCTGGACGAGCTCGGCATCGACGACGTCGCCGTGTGCGGCCTCGCCAAGCGGCTGGAGGAGGTCTGGCTGCCCGGCGAGGACGACCCCGTCGTCCTGCCCCGCACCAGCGAGGGCCTCTACCTGCTCCAGCGGGTACGTGACGAAGCCCACCGCTTCGCCATCCGGTACCAGCGCAGCAAGCGCGGCAAGCGCCTGAAGTCGGGGCCGCTGGACGAGGTGCCCGGCCTCGGCGAGAGCCGCAAGCATGCCCTGGTGAAGCACTTCGGTTCGGTGAAGAAGCTGAGACAGGCGACAATCGACCAGATCTGCGAGGTCCCCGGCATAGGACGGAAGACGGCCGAAACCGTGGCCGCGGCCCTCGCCGGGGCGGTCCCCGCCGGTCCTGCCGTCAACACGGCCACAGGAGAGATCATTGAGGATGAGAACCCCGCGCCAGCGGGAGCATCGTCCGAACGGGGGACCGAGCAATGACCGAGCACGAGACCGCGCACGACCGAGACGGAGCACAGGTGAGTACGGGCACGACAGTGGAGCCCGGCGAGATCGCCGAGGCGGGCATCCCCGAGCTGGTGATCATCTCCGGCATGTCCGGGGCCGGCCGCAGCACGGCGGCCAAGTGTCTGGAGGACCTCGGCTGGTTCGTCGTCGACAACCTCCCGCCGGCGCTGATCCCGACCATGGTGGAGCTCGGCGCCCGCTCCCAGGGCAACGTGGCCCGCATCGCGGTCGTCGTCGACGTCCGCGGCCGGCAGTTCTTCGACGCCCTGCGCGAGTCCCTCGCCGACCTCGACAACAAGGGCGTCACGCGCCGCATCGTCTTCCTGGAGTCCTCCGACGACGCGCTGGTCCGCCGTTTCGAGTCGGTGCGCCGCCCGCACCCGCTCCAGGGCGACGGCCGCATCACGGATGGCATCGCCGCCGAGCGCGACCTGCTGCGCGAGCTGCGCGGCGACGCCGACCTGGTGATCGACACCTCCAGCCTGAACGTGCACGAGCTGCGCGCCAAGATGGACGCCCAGTTCGCCGGGGACGAGGAGCCCGAGCTGCGGGCCACCGTGATGTCCTTCGGCTACAAGTACGGCCTCCCCGTCGACGCCGACCTCGTCGTCGACTGCCGCTTCATCCCCAACCCGCACTGGGTCCCGGAGCTGCGCCCCTTCACCGGGCTCAACGAGGAGGTGTCGGGGTACGTCTTCAGCCAGCCCGGCGCCAAGGAGTTCCTCGACCGCTACACCGAGCTGCTCCAGCTCATCGCCACCGGCTACCGCCGCGAGGGCAAGCGCTACGTGACCATCGCGGTCGGGTGCACCGGCGGCAAGCACCGCAGCGTCGCCATGTCCGAGAAGCTCGCCGCCCGCCTCGCCTCCGAGGGAGTCGAGACCGTCGTCGTCCACAGGGACATGGGGCGCGAGTGACCGCACGGACCCCGCGGCTGAGCCGTCTGCGCCGCCTCACCCCGGGACGGGGAGAGGAAGGCGCGGGCCGCTCCGGCCGCCGGAGGGGCGCCACGCCCAAGGTGGTCGCGCTCGGCGGCGGACAGGGCCTGTCGGCCTCCCTCGCAGCCCTGCGCCGGATCACCGGTGACCTCACCGCCGTGGTCACCGTCGCCGACGACGGCGGCTCCAGCGGACGGCTCCGGGAGGAGCTCGGCGTGCTGCCGCCCGGCGACCTGCGCAAGGCGCTGGCAGCGCTGTGCGGGGACGACGACTGGGGCCAGACCTGGGCCCGGGTCATCCAGCACCGCTTCCAGTCCGAGGGCGACCTGCACGGGCATGCCGTCGGCAACCTGCTGATCGTCGCCCTGTGGGAACAGCTCGGCGACCCCGTCCAGGCCCTCGACCTGGTGGGACGGCTGCTGGGCGCACAGGGCCGGGTGCTGCCGATGTCGGCGGTGCCGCTGGAGCTCCAGGCCCTGGTCAGGGGTCACGACCCGGCCCGCCCCGAGGACGTCGACACCGTCCGCGGGCAGGCCACCGTGGCCCTGACCCCGGGCGAGGTGCTCTCCGTACAGGTCGTGCCGAGCGGCCCGCCGGCCGTGCCGGAGGCCGTCGCGGCGGTGCTGGACGCCGACTGGGTGGTACTGGGCCCGGGCTCGTGGTTCTCTTCCGTGATCCCGCACCTGCTGGTCCCGGAACTGCTGGACGCGCTCGTCGAGACCAAGGCCCGGCGTGTCCTGTCGCTGAACCTCGCGCCGCAGCCCGGCGAAACAGAGGGCTTCTCTCCGCAGCGTCATTTGGAGGTTTTGGCCCGACACGCCCCTAAACTCGCCCTGGACGTGGTGCTGGCCGACGAGGCCGCCGTGCCCGACCGCGAGTCCCTTGCCGATGCCGCGAAACGGTTCGGTGCCGCGGTCGAGCTGGCGCCCGTGGCCAGGCAGGACGGCTCGCCCAAGCACGACCCGGAGCTGCTGGCCGCCGCGTACGACCGTATTTTTCGGATGCATGGAAGGATCGGCCCATGGCGATGACGCCTGCGGTGAAGGACGAGATCTCCCGCCTGCCCGTCACCCGGACCTGCTGCAGGAAGGCGGAGGTCTCGGCGATCCTTCGGTTCGCGGGCGGGCTGCACCTGGTGAGCGGCCGCATCGTCATCGAGGCGGAGCTGGACACCGGGATCGCCGCCAGACGTCTGCGCAAGGACATCCTGGAGATCTTCGGCCACTCCTCGGACCTCGTGGTCATGGCGCCCGGCGGACTGCGCCGCGGCAGCCGCTACGTGGTCCGCGTCGTGGCCGGCGGTGACCAGCTGGCGCGCCAGACGGGCCTCGTGGACGGCCGCGGACGCCCCATCCGGGGTCTTCCCCCGCAGGTGGTCTCCGGGGCCACGTGCGACGCAGAGGCGGCGTGGCGCGGCGCCTTCCTGGCCCACGGCTCGCTCACCGAGCCGGGCCGGTCCTCCTCCTTGGAGGTCACCTGCCCCGGCCCGGAGGCCGCCCTGGCCCTGGTGGGCGCCGCCCGCAGGCTCTCCATCGCCGCGAAGGCGCGCGAGGTGCGCGGAGTGGACCGGGTCGTGGTCCGCGACGGCGACGCCATCGGCGCACTGCTGACCCGCCTCGGCGCGCACGAGTCGGTCCTGGCCTGGGAGGAGCGGCGGATGCGGCGCGAGGTGCGCGCCACCGCCAACCGCCTCGCCAACTTCGACGACGCCAACCTGCGCCGCTCGGCGCGGGCCGCCGTGGCCGCCGGCGCCCGCGTGCAGCGCGCGCTGGAGATCCTCGGCGAGGAGGTCCCGGAGCACCTCGCCGCGGCCGGCCGGCTGCGCATGGAGCACAAGCAGGCATCCCTGGAGGAGCTGGGCGCGCTCGCCGACCCGCCGCTGACCAAGGACGCGGTCGCCGGCCGCATCCGGCGTCTGCTGGCGATGGCCGACAAGCGGGCCCAGGACCTCGGCATCCCGGGCACCGAGTCGAACCTCGACCTCAGCGAGGAGATGGCCGACAACATGGCCGGATAAGTCCTCGGGCCGGGAGACCGCCTACGGCAGAAGGGGCTCGCGCGATCACTCGTGCGGGCCCCTTCACGGTATGCCCCATTGACATGAGCATGGGCCGGTCTTGAGTCTGGCGTCCGAACCTTTCGTGGCAGCCGACGCCCAGGGGGGCACATGAGTCACCGCGCGAGAGTCGTCCTCGCCGCAAGCGCACTCGTTCTCGGAACCACACTCGCCGCGCTGCCCGCGGCGGCCCAGGCCCGGCCCGGTACCGCCGGCGCGTCCGGCGCCGAGGAGGTGCGGGTCTACGACGCCGACATCACCAGGGAACAGGTGCCGCTCGTCCTCGCCGCCGGCCAGGACGCCCATGAGCTCACCGAGCGGGCCCCGGAGACCGGGACCGCCCGGGTCGAGCTCTTCCTCACCGGAGCCCAGGCCGGCGAGCTCGCGGCCCGGGGCGTCAAGCTCGCCGAGCGCAAGGTCCCGGCTCAGGGCACGGCCCGGGCCAAGGCCGCGGGCGACGGCGTGTTCCGCCCGTACAGCGGCAAGGGCGGCCTCCAGGAGGAGATCCTGCGCACGGCCGGGGAGAACCCGGCGCTCACCAAGGTCGTCTCCATCGGCAGGACCGTCCAGGGCAAGGACATCCTCGCCCTCAAGGTCAGCAAGAACGCGAAACGGACCAGGGACGGCTCAAAACCCTCCGTGCTGTACATGTCGAACCAGCACGCCCGCGAGTGGATCACCCCCGAGATGACCCGGCGGCTGATGCACCACACCCTCGACAACTACGGCAAGGACCAGCGGATCACCAAGCTGGTGGACTCCAGCGAGCTGTGGTTCCTGCTCAGTGCCAACCCCGACGGCTACGACCACACGCACGCCGCCGAAAGCCAGCGGCTGTGGCGCAAGAACCTGCGCGACAACAACGGTGACGGGAAGATCACCACCGGCGACGGGGTCGACCTCAACCGCAACTTCGCCTACAAGTGGGGCTACGACAACGAGGGCTCCTCACCCAACCAGGCCGGCGAGACCTACCGAGGCCCCCGGGCCTCCTCAGAGCCCGAAACCGTCGCCCTCGACGCCTTCGAGAAGCGCATCGGCTTCGAGTACGCCGTCAACTACCACTCCGCCGCCGAGCTGATTCTCTACGGCGTCGGCTGGCAGGTGGCCACCCCCACCCCCGACGACGTGGCCTACAAGGCCCTCGCCGGCACCCCCGAGAACCCGGCGGTCCCGGGCTACTACCCGCAGGTGTCCTCGGAGCTCTACACCACCAACGGCGAGGCCGACGGCCACGGCGCCAACGTCAACGGCATCATGATGTTCACGCCGGAGATGACCACCTGCCAGACCGCCTCCGCGAGCGACCCGAACGACCCGTGGAGGCCCGAGGACTGTGCCTCCGGCTTCAACTTCCCGGACGACGAGAAGCTCATCCAGGAGGAGTTCGCCAAGAACGTCCCCTTCGCCCTCGCGGTCGGCGAGAGCGCCGCGCACCCGGACCGCCCGGCGTCCTCCGTCGGCCTGAGCGCGGCCGACTTCACCCCGGACCCCTTCACCATCTCCTACGCGGCCCGCGGACAGGGCCAGGAGGTCGCCGTCACGGCCCGCAAGGCGCTCAAGGACAAGGAGCTCAACTACCGGATCAACGGCGGCCGCACGCACGACGAGGACCTCGAGGCCTGGAAGGGCGGCGACGTCTACGGAGGCGAGGACAACAACTGGTTCGACGAGTACCGCGCCGAGGTCGAGGGCGCCCGGCCGGGCGACGAGGTCGAGGTCTGGTTCACCGGCCGTGACCGCTCCGGCAGGCAGGTCTCCAGCGAGCACTTCACGTACACGGTCGCCGAGCGTCCGCGCGCTGACGTCCTGGTGATCGCCGAGGAAGGGGGCGCCGCCCAGCACGCCCAGAAGTACGTCGAGGCGCTGCGGGCCAACGGCCGGTCCGCCGCCGTCTGGGACGTCGCCGTCCAGGGCGTCCCGCACCACCTCGGGGTCCTCTCCCACTTCGGCACGGCCGTCCACTACACGGGTGCCAAGTCGCCCGGCGGCGAAACACAGTTGGCGGTGCGCGACTTCCTCAACGAGGGCGGCCGGCTGATCGAGGCCGGCGAGCTGGCGGGCGGCAACGCCCAGGTGGGCCGCGCCGTGACCAACGACTTCAGCCAGTACTGGCTGGGTGCCTACGGCCGCACCAGCACCCCCGGCGCCACCGGCTTCGCCGGCACCGGAGCCCTGCAGGACGCCAAGGGCGGCCTCGGCGACGCCGCGGGCAACCCGCTGAACGCGCCCGGCGCCTACACGGTCACCTCCGACACACTGGCGCCCGCGCAGTTCCCGCAGTTCAAGAGCGCGCAGGCGGGTCAGTACACCGGGATCACGAACCCCTACGCCCCCTACGCCGGCGCCGGGATGGCCTCGGCGCTGCACACCGACAGCGACTGGAAGCGGCTCGTCCGCACCATCGACCTCACCGGCGTCACCGCGGCCGACAGGCCCCGGTTGAAGCTCGCCCTGAACTGGAACACGGAGGAGGGCTACGACCACGCCGCGCTGGAGGCCCGCAGCGCCGGCGGCGACGACTGGACCACGCTCCCGGAGGCGGGCGGGCTGAGCAGCTCGGCCGTCCCGGAGGAGTGCGCGGCCGGATTCTTCATCAACGGCCACCCGTTCCTGCGCCGCTACCTCACCCTGGACGGCGGCGGCTGCAGCCCGCAGGGCACCAGCGGCCGGTGGAACACCTTCACCGGGTCCTCCGGCGGCTGGAAGGAGGTCTCCTTCGACCTGAGCGCCTACGCGGGCCGTTCCGTCGAGCTCTCGCTCTCCTACATCACCGACCCGGGCTCGGGCGGACGCGGCGTCTTCGCGGACGAGGCGCGCCTGTCGACCGTCGGCGGGGAGCAGGCGGGCGAGGGGTTCGAGACCTCCCTCGGCGCCTGGGCGGCCCAGGGCGCGCCTGCCGGCAGTCCCGACGTCGCAGGCGACTGGTCCCGCACGGCAGAGCTCTTCCGCTCCTATGCCTCGGTGACCACGCGTGACACCGTACTTCTGGGCTTCGGCCTGGAACACCTGCCCGCGGCGGCGGACCGCGCCCTACTCGTCGGTAAGGCGCTCCGCTCGCTCAACCGCTGATCAGCGCCATCCTCCACGCTCACCCAGAGTGACCGGGGCCCAGGCTCCCGGGGCCCGCGCCGGTGCGTCCGGAGCGGGCCCCGCAGGGGATACCCCGGCGAAGTGGGGGGAGTGTCAGCCCTCGACCGATGTCACCCAGAAGCTCACGGAGAGGTAGGGTCGTAAGCGGTCGGGGACATCCCATTTCAGCTCGCCAGCGCTCTCACCGGCGCACCAACGAGGAGATCGGTTCGTGACGATCCGCGTAGGCATCAACGGTTTTGGCCGTATTGGCCGCAACTACTTCCGGGCCCTCCTGGAGCAGGGAGCGGACATCGAGATCGTCGGTGTCAACGACCTGACTGACAACGCCACCCTGGTGCACCTTCTCAAGTACGACACCATTCTGGGCCGCCTCAAGGCCGAGGTGTCCCACACCGACGACACCATCACCGTCGGCGGCAACACGTTCAAGACCTTCGCCGAGCGCGACCCCGCGAACCTCCCCTGGGGCGAACTGGGCGCCGACATCGTCATCGAGTCGACCGGCATCTTCACGAAGAAGGCCGACGCCGCCAAGCACCTCGCGGCCGGCGCGAAGAAGGTCCTCATCTCGGCTCCGGCCAAGGACGAGGACATCACGATCGTGATGGGCGTCAACCAGGACAAGTACGACGCGGCCAACCACCACGTCATCTCCAACGCGTCATGCACCACGAACTGCGTGGCGCCGATGGCGAAGGTCCTGGACGAGAACTTCGGCATCGTCAAGGGCATGATGACGACGGTCCACGCGTACACCAACGACCAGCGCATCCTGGACTTCCCGCACTCGGACCTGCGCCGCGCCCGCGCCGCCGCCGAGAACATCATCCCGACCTCCACCGGTGCCGCCAAGGCCACCGCCCTAGTCCTCCCGCAGCTCAAGGGCAAGCTGGACGGCATCGCCATGCGCGTCCCGGTCCCGACCGGCTCGGTCACCGACCTCGTGCTGGAGCTCGACCGCGAGGTCACCAAGGACGAGATCAACGCCGCCTTCCAGAAGGCCTCCGAGGGCCAGCTGAAGGGCATCCTCGACTACACCGAGGACGCGATCGTCTCCTCCGACATCGTGAACTGGCCGGCGTCCTGCACCTTCGACTCCTCCCTGACCATGGTCCAGGGCAAGCAGGTCAAGGTCGTCGGCTGGTACGACAACGAGTGGGGATACTCCAACCGCCTCGTGGACCTGACCGTCTTCGTCGGCGGCCGGCTCTGAGTTTCCCGGGCTGACACCACGATGTGAAGCACAGGGTCCGGGCCGCGCGACGATGCGCAGTCCGGACCCTGTAGCTTGCCAGTCGTTCTTCGCCCCCGACACGGGCGCCCAAAGGAGTCAGAAACACATGAAGACGATCGACGAACTGCTCGCCGAAGGCGTCAAGGGCAAGCGGGTCTTCGTCCGCGCGGACCTCAACGTCCCGCTCGCCGAGGGCACCATCACCGACGACGGCCGCATCCGCGCCGTCCAGCCCACGATCGCGAAGCTCGCCGAGGCCGGCGCCCGCGTCATCGTGGCCTCGCACCTCGGCCGCCCCAAGGGCGCCCCGGACCCGGCCTTCTCGCTCGCGCCGGCCGCCGCGCGCCTCGGTGAACTGCTCGGCGCGGACGTCGCGTTCGCCACCGACACCGTGGGCTCCTCCGCCAAGGAGACCGTCGCCGCCCTCACCGACGGCACGGTGGCCGTCATCGAGAACCTCCGCTTCAACGCCGGCGAGACCTCGAAGGACGACGCCGAGCGCGGCGCCTTCGCCGACCAGCTCGCGGAACTGGCCGACATCTACGTCGGCGACGGCTTCGGCGCCGTCCACCGCAAGCACGCCTCGGTCTTCGACCTGCCCAAGCGGCTCCCGCACGCGGTCGGCCAGCTCATCGCCACCGAGGTCGGCGTCCTGAAGAAGCTGACGGACGAGGTCAAGCGGCCCTACGTCGTGGTCCTCGGCGGTGCCAAGGTCTCCGACAAGCTCGCCGTCATCGACGAGCTGCTCGGCAAGGCCGACCGCCTCCTGATCGGCGGCGGCATGGCCTACACCTTCCTCTACGCCAAGGGCTACGAGGTCGGCATCTCCCTGCTCCAGAAGGACCAGGTCGAAAAGGTCAAGGAGTACATGGCCCGGGCCGAGTCCACCGGCGTCGAGCTCGTCCTGCCGGTCGACATCCTGGCCTCGACGGAGTTCCCCGACCTCAAGGGCAAGAGCCCGGCCGAGTACACCACCGTCGACGCGGACAAGATCCCCGCCGACAAGGAGGGTCTGGACATCGGTCCCAAGACCCGCGAGCTGTACGCCTCGAAGATCGCCGACGCGGCGACCGTGTTCTGGAACGGTCCCCTGGGCGTCTTCGAGCACCCCGACTACGCCGGAGGCACCCGCGCGATCGCGCAGGCCCTCGTCGACAGTGACGCCTTCACCGTCGTCGGCGGCGGCGACAGCGCCGCCGCGGTCCGCACGCTGGGCTTCGACGAGAACGCTTTCGGCCACATTTCGACCGGTGGCGGCGCCTCCCTCGAGTACCTCGAGGGCAAGACGCTCCCCGGCCTCGCCGCCCTGGAGGGCTGAACCCGCATGACCACCCGCACCCCGCTCATGGCGGGCAACTGGAAGATGAACCTCAACCACCTCGAGGCCATCGCCCACGTCCAGAAGCTCGCCTTCGCGCTCGCCGACAAGGACTACGACGCCGTCGAGGTCGCGGTCCTGCCGCCCTTCGTCGACCTGCGCTCCGTCCAGACCCTGGTCGACGGCGACAAGCTGAAGATCAAGTACGGTGCCCAGGACATCTCCGCGCACGACTCCGGCGCCTACACCGGCGAGATCTCCGGCCCGATGCTGGCGAAGCTGAAGTGCACGTACGTGGCCGTCGGCCACAGCGAGCGCCGCCAGTACCACGGCGAGACCGACGAGATCTGCAACGCCAAGGTCAAGGCCGCCTTCAAGCACGGGATCACCCCGATCCTGTGCGTCGGCGAGGGCCTGGACATCCGCAAGGCCGGCCAGCAGGTCCCGTACACGCTCGCCCAGCTCGACGGCGGCCTGAAGGACGTCCCGGCCGAGCAGGTCGAGTCCATCGTGATCGCCTACGAGCCCGTCTGGGCCATCGGAACCGGCGAGGTCGCCACCCCCGAGGACGCCCAGGAGGTCTGCGGGGCGATCCGCGGCCGCCTCGCGGAGCTGTACTCGCAGGAGCTGGCCGACAAGGTCCGCATCCAGTACGGCGGCTCCGTGAAGTCCGGGAACATCGCGGCGATCATGGCCCAGCCCGACGTCGACGGCGCCCTGATCGGCGGCGCGGCGCTCGACGCGGACGAGTTCGTCAAGATCGTCCGCTTCCGCGACCAGTGAGTATGCGGTAGGGCCGATCCGTCGTACCCTTGCGGGGGCCAGGGGCTGGACCACCAGCCGCTGGCCCCCGCGCACATCCCGCAAAGCCGGAAAGCCTGAAAAGCCAGAAAGTAGGAATCAGCCGTGATTATGGGGTTCTCGATCGCCCTGATCGTCTTCAGCGCCCTGCTGATGCTGCTCGTGCTGATGCACAAGGGCAAGGGCGGCGGCCTCTCCGACATGTTCGGCGGCGGCATGCAGTCGTCGGTCGGCGGCTCCTCCGTCGCGGAGCGGAACCTGGACCGCATCACCGTCGTCGTGGGTCTGCTCTGGTTTGCGTGCATCGTCGCGCTCGGCCTGGTGATGAAGTCGAGCACCTGACCGTTCTCGCCATTCCGGCAGTCCGGTCGGCATCGCCCGACCTATGATGAGGCTGGCGTTCACGACGTGGAATCAGTAACTCCGCTCACTGGACGTGCGTTGGGCCTTACGTAGACTTGGGCGCTCCGCGGCGGAAATTCCACTCATACTCCGCGGCACCATCACGCAGGGAGTTACGACCGTGGCAAGTGGCAACGCGATCCGTGGTAGCCGGGTCGGAGCGGGGCCGATGGGTGAGGCGGAGCGCGGCGAGTCCGCGCCCCGCCTGCGCATCTCCTTCTGGTGCTCGAACGGGCACGAGACGCAGCCGAGCTTCGCCAGCGACGCGCAGGTGCCGGACACCTGGGACTGCCCGCGCTGCGGGTTCCCGGCCGGCCAGGACCGGGACAACCCGCCCGCGCCGCCGCGCACCGAGCCGTACAAGACGCACCTGGCGTACGTGCGCGAACGGCGCTCGGACGCCGACGGCGAGGCGATCCTCGCCGAGGCGCTCGCCAAGCTCCGGGGCGAGATCTGACACCGCCCGGCGAATGTGACGTGAGGCCCGGCCCCGCAGGAAGCTCTCCTGCGGGGCCGGGCCTCTTTGTGTGCGTTGCGTCGCTTGTGATCCCTTAAGTTGGTGAACGGCGGGGCACGACAGGACGGAAGAAACGGGTTGATGTCGGAGATGAACGCAGAGAGCAGGGCGAAGCTCAACCGGACGCCGGAGTGGCTGGCACTCGGCAAGCACCGGGAGGAGTTCGGGCACACGCACCTGCGGCAGCTGTTCGAGGAGAATCCCGGCCGCGGCGCCGGCTACACCCTGAGGGTCGGGGACCTGCACATCGACTACTCCAAGCACCTCGTCACCGACGAGACGCTGGAGCTGCTGCGCGAGCTGGCCGCGGCGACAGGAGTGGCCGAACTGCGCGAGGCCATGTTCCGCGGCGAGAAGATCAACACGACCGAGGACCGGGCGGTCCTGCACACCGCGCTGCGGGCGCCGGCCGACGCCGTCGTCGAGGTGGACGGCGAGGACGTCGTCCCCGGCGTGCACGCGGTCCTCGACAAGATGGCGGCCTTCTCCGAGCAGATCAGGTCGGGGGCCTGGACCGGCTTCACCGGCAAGCGCATCAGGAACGTCGTCAACATCGGCATCGGCGGCTCCGACCTGGGCCCCGCGATGGCCTACGAGGCCCTGCGCGCCTTCGCCGACCGCGGCCTGACCGTGCGCTTCGTGTCCAACGTCGACGGCGCGGACCTGCACGAGGCCGTGCGCGACCTGGACCCCGCCGAGACCCTGTTCATCATCGCCTCCAAGACCTTCACCACCATTGAGACCATCACCAACGCCACGTCGGCGCGCGGCTGGCTGCTCGCGGGCCTGGGCGGTGACCAGGCCGCCGTGGCACGGCACTTCGTGGCGCTGTCGACCAACGCGGAGAAGGTCACCGCGTTCGGCATCGATCCGGCCAACATGTTCGAGTTCTGGGACTGGGTCGGCGGACGCTATTCCTTCGACTCCGCCATCGGGCTCTCCCTCATGATCGCGATCGGTCCGGGCGCCTTCCGCGACCTGCTGGCCGGCTTCCGCCTGATGGACCAGCACTTCCGTACGGCGCCCGCCGAGGAGAACGCCCCGCTCCTGATGGGCCTGTTGGGGATCTGGTACGGCGCCTTCTTCGACGCCCAGTCGCACGCCGTGCTCCCCTACAGCCACTACCTCTCCCGCTTCACCGCGTACTTGCAGCAGCTGGACATGGAGTCCAACGGCAAGTCCGTGGACCGCGACGGCAATCCGGTCGACTGGCAGACCGGCCCGGTGGTCTGGGGCACGCCCGGCACCAACGGCCAGCACGCCTACTACCAGCTGATCCACCAGGGCACGAAGGTGATCCCCGCGGACTTCATCGGCTTCGCCAAGCCGGTGGCCGAGCTGGAGGCGGCCCCGGCGGCCCAGCACGACCTGCTGATGGCCAACTTCTTCGCGCAGACCCAGGCCCTGGCCTTCGGCAAGACGGCCGACGAGGTCCGCGCGGAAGGCGCGCCGGAGTCGCTGGTCCCGCACAAGACCTTCCACGGCAACCACCCGACGACCACCATCCTGGCCACGGAGCTCACCCCCGGTGTGCTCGGCCAGCTGATCGCCCTCTACGAGCACAAGGTGTTCGTCCAGGGCGCCGTGTGGAACATCGACTCCTTCGACCAGTGGGGCGTCGAGCTCGGCAAGGTCCTCGCCAAGCGCGTCGAGCCCGCACTGACCGAAGGGGCGGACGTGCCCGGCCTTGATCCCTCCACGCAGGAGTTGGTCGCCACCTACCGGAAGCTGCGCGGACGCAGCTGACGCACGCGCCAGGGGCCCGCTCTCCCGGGGAGGGCGGGCCCCTGGTGCCGGCTCCTGCCGGGCGACCGTCAGGAGGAGGCCGGAGGGTACATCCCGGACGGCAGCTTGGCCGCCGCCGCGCGGTCCAGGAGCCACAGGGTGCGCGAGCGCCCGTACGCCTCCGCGGCCGGAGCCTGCACGCCGCCGGCGCCGCCGAGGGCGATGGAGACCGCTCCGGCCTTGTCCTCGCCGGCCGCCAGCAACCAGACCTCCCGGGCCGCCCGGATGGCCGGGAGGGTCAGCGAGATCCGGGTGGGCGGGGGCTTGGGCGCGCCGTGCACGCCGACCACCGCGCGCTCGGTCTCCCGGGTCGCCGGGTGCTCGGGGAAGAGCGATGCCACGTGCGTGTCCGGGCCGACGCCCAGCATCAGCACGTCGAAGCGGGGAACCGGACCGTGGTCCTCCGGGCCGGCCGCCCGCGCCAGCTCGGCCGCGTACGCGGCGGCCGCCGCGTCCACGTCGGCGCCGTACGGGCCGTCCGAGGCCGGCATGGCGTGCACGCGGGCGGGATCGACCGGGACGGAGTCCAGGAGGGCCTCGCGGGCCTGGGTGTGGTTGCGCTCGGGGTCGTCGGCGGGCAGGTAGCGCTCGTCGCCCCACCACAGGTCGAGCCGGTGCCAGTCGATCGCGTCGCGGGCAGGGGCGGTGGCCAGCGCGGCGAGCAGGCCGTTGCCGTTGCGCCCGCCGGTGAGGACCACGGACGCGGTGCCGCGGGCCGCCTGAGCATCCACGATCTTCGTGATGAGCCGGGCCGCGGTGGCCTGGGCCATCAGTTCCTTGTCCCGGTGGACGACGACCTGAGGAGTCGTCATACCCATGTGCTGCCGCCTTCTGTGGAGTTCAGGGGGCCGAGGCCGTCGCGCGGTGCTCCTCCCCGCCCCGCCCCTTCATCGCTTCCGGAGACCCGGTTCGGGAAGAGGCGGGGCGGGGTGGGGGAAGGCCTCCGCGCAGCGGGTCGGTTACTTGGCCGGGGCCTTCTTCGCAGGCTTGGCGGCCGGCTTCGGGGCCGGGGCCTTCGCCGGAGCGGCCTCCGCCGGAGCCTCGGCCTCGGCCTCGGGCGCCGGCGCGTGCGCCGCCAGCTGGGACACCCCGTACTTCAGCGAAGCCTCGTACGTGTTGTCCGGGTCCAGCCGGCGCAGCTCCTCCGCCAGGAGCTCGGCCGTGTCGCGGCGCTTGAGCGCCACGTTCCGGTCGGGCTGCCCCGGCATGCACAGCGTGGCCAGCCCGCCGTCCGCCCGGTTCAGGACGATGTCGCCGTCCTTGGTCGCCAGGCGCACGGCCGTCAGACCCGGACCCGCCGACAGCGTGCGGCGGACGGGGACCTGGAGCCGGTCCGCCAGCCACATGGCCAGCAGTTCACAGCTCGGGTTGTCGCCCTCGCCCTCCACGGTCGCCGAGACGACCGCCAGGGCCTGCTGGTCCAGTGCCGCCGCCAGCATGGAGCGCCACGGGGTGATCCGGGTCCACGACAGGTCCGTGTCCCCGGGCGCATACGCCCCGGCCCGGGAGCCGAGCGTGCCGACCGGGTCCTCGCAGGAGTACGTGTCCGTGATCCGGCGCTGCCCGAGCGCACCCAGCGGATCGCCCGCCAGGTCCGTGGGAGCACCGTCCGGCCACCAGACGACCACAGGCGCATCCGGAAGGAGCAGCGGGAGAACCACCGACTGGGCGTGGTCGACCAGTTCGCCGTGAAGGCGCAGCACGACCGTCTCCCCGCTGCCCGCGTCCGCCCCGACGCGGACTTCCGCGTCGAGCCGGGCGTCACGGCGGCTGCGGGGCGAGCGGCTGGCCCGCTTGATGACGACGACGATCCGCGAGGGGTGTTCGTGGGACGCGTCGTTCGCCGACTTGAGCGCGTCGTACGCGTTCTCCTCGTCGGTCACGATCACCAGCGTGAGGACCATGCCGACGGCCGGCGTGCCGATGTCCCGGCGTGCCTGCACCATCGCGGCGTTGATCTTGCTGGAGTTGGTCTCCGTGAGGTCGATCTTCATGGCCGGCGCCAGCTCCGTCCGTCTCGTGCGAGCATCTCGTCCGCCTCGACCGGCCCCCAGGTGCCCGCCGGATACTGCGCGGGCTTGCCGTGCTTGTCCCAGTACTCCTCGATCGGGTCGAGGATGTTCCAGGACAGCTCGACCTCCTGGTGCCGGGGGAAGAGGTTCGCGTCGCCGAGGAGCACGTCGAGGATGAGGCGCTCGTACGCCTCGGGGCTCGACTCCGTGAAGGACTCGCCGTAGGCGAAGTCCATCGTGACGTCCCGGACCTCCATCGAGGTGCCCGGAACCTTCGACCCGAAGCGGACCGTGACGCCCTCGTCCGGCTGGACCCGGATGACCAGGGCGTTCTGCCCCAGCTCCTCGGTCGCGCCCGACTCGAACGGCAGGTACGGGGCCCGCTTGAAGACCACCGCGATCTCGGTCACCCGGCGGCCCAGGCGCTTGCCCGTCCGCAGGTAGAAGGGGACGCCCGCCCAGCGGCGGTTGTTGATCTCCAGACGGATGGCCGCGTAGGTGTCGGTCTTCGACTTGGGGTCGATGCCGTCCTCTTCGAGGTATCCGACGACCTTCTCGCCGCCCTGCCAGGCCGCCGCGTACTGGCCGCGCACGGTGTGCTTGCCCAGGTCCTCCGGCAGCTGCACCGCCGTCAGGACCTTGAGCTTCTCCGCCACCAGCGCCTTGGGGTGGAAGGAGCCGGGCTCCTCCATCGCGGTCAGCGCGAGCAGCTGGAGCAGGTGGTTCTGGATGACGTCACGGGCCGCGCCGATGCCGTCGTAGTAGCCCGCCCGGCCGCCGATGCCGATGTCCTCGGCCATGGTGATCTGCACGTGGTCGACGTACGACCGGTTCCAGATCGGCTCGAACATCGTGTTGGCGAAGCGGAGCGCCAGGATGTTCTGGACGGTCTCCTTGCCGAGGTAGTGGTCGATCCGGAAGACCTCGTCACGCGGGAAGACCTCGTGGACGACCTTGTTGAGCTCCTCGGCGCTCTTCAGGTCGTGGCCGAAGGGCTTCTCGATGACGGCACGCCGCCAGGAGCCCTCCTTCTGCGCCAGACCGTGGTCCTTGAGCTGCTGGACCACCTTGGGGAAGAACTTCGGGGGCACGGACAGGTAGAAGGCGAAGTTGCCGCCCGTGCCCTGCGCCTTGTCGAGCTCGTCGATCGTCGCCTTCAGCGTCTCGAAGGCGGCATCGTCGTCGAAGTCGCCCTGGACGAACCGGCAGCCCTGCACCAGCTGCTGCCAGACCTCCTCACGGAAGGGGGTGCGCGAGTGCTCCTTGACCGCCTCGTACACCTCCTGGGCGAAGTCCTCGTGCTCCCACTCCCTGCGGGCGAACCCGATGAGGGAGAAGCCCGGCGGCAGCAGGCCGCGGTTGGCCAGGTCGTAGACGGCAGGCATCAGCTTCTTGCGCGACAGGTCACCCGTAACGCCGAAAATGACCAGGCCGGACGGCCCCGCGATGCGCGGGAGCCGCCGGTCCTGTGCGTCACGAAGCGGGTTCGCTCCGTTTACAGACAAAGTGGTCAGGCCTCCGTGGGGGCGAGGCGCTGGAGCTCCGCCTCGGTCGACTTCAGCAGGTCGTTCCAGGACGCCTCGAACTTCTCGACGCCCTCGTCCTCGAGCAGCTGCACCACATCGTCGTACGAGATGCCCAGCTTCGCGACCGCATCGAGCTCGGCGCGGGCCTGCTCGTAGGTGCCGCGCACGGTGTCACCCGTGATCTGCCCGTGGTCCGCGGTGGCCTCCAGGGTGGCCTCCGGCATGGTGTTCACCGTGTTCGGGGCGACCAGGTCGTCCACGTACAGGGTGTCCTTGTACGCCGGGTCCTTGACACCCGTCGAGGCCCACAGCGCACGCTGCTTGTTGGCTCCGGCGCGCTCGAGGGCGGTCCAGCGGTCCGAGGAGAAGACCTCCTCGTAGGCCTCGTAGGCCAGGCGGGCGTTGGCGAGTGCCGCCTTGCCCTTCAGGGCCTTCGCCTCGTCGGTGCCGACGGCGTCCAGACGCTTGTCGATCTCGGTGTCCACGCGGGAAACGAAGAAGGAGGCGACCGAGTGGATCAGTGAGAGGTCCAGGCCGGCGGCCTTGGCCTTCTCCAGGCCGGCCAGGTACGCGTCCATGACCTCGCGGTAGCGCTCCAGCGAGAAGATCAGCGTGACGTTGACGCTGATGCCCTTGCCGATGACCTCGGTGATCGCCGGCAGGCCGGCCTTCGTCGCCGGGATCTTGATGAGCGTGTTCGGCCGGTCCACCAGCCAGGCGAGCTGCTTGGCCTCGGCGATCGTCGCCGCGGTCCGGTGGGCCAGACGGGGGTCGACCTCGATCGAGACGCGGCCGTCCTGGCCGTCGGTGCGGTCGTAGACGGGGCGCAGGATGTCGGCGGCGTCCCTGACGTCCGCCGTCGTGATCATCCGCAGCGCCTCCTCCACGGTGACCTTGCGGGTCGCGAGGTCGGTGAGCTGCTGCTCGTAGCCCTCGCCGCCGCTGATGGCCTTCTGGAAGATCGCCGGGTTGGTGGTGACACCGACCACGTGCGACTGGTCGATGAGCTCGGCCAGGTTGCCGGACGTGATGCGCTTGCGGGACAGGTCGTCCAGCCAGATCGCCACGCCTTCGTCGGAGAGGCGCTTGAGTGCGTCTGTCATGGGAATTGCATCTCCTACTGGTGTAGTACGGGCGTCAGCGCGCGGCGGCGGCGAGGGAGTCGCGGGCGGCGGCGGCAACGGCCTCCGGCGTGAACCCGAACTCGCGGAACAGCACCTTCGCGTCGGCCGAGGCACCGAAGTGCTCCAGCGACACGATCCGGCCCGCGTCACCGACGTAGCGGTGCCAGGTCAGGCCGATGCCCGCCTCGACCGCGACCCGGGCCTTGACGGAGGGCGGCAGGACGCTGTCCTTGTACGCCTGGTCCTGCTCCTCGAACCACTCGACGGACGGCATGGAGACCACGCGCGTCGGGATGCCGGCGGCCTGGAGCTGCTCGCGCGCCTCCACGGCCACGTGGACCTCGGAACCGGTGCCGATGAGGACGACCTGGGCGTCGCCGCCCTCGGCCTCGAACAGCACGTAGCCGCCCTTGACGGTGTTCTCGTTGGCCTCGTACGTCGGCACGCCCTGGCGGGTGAGGGCCAGACCGTGCGGGGTGCCCTTGCCGAACACCTTGGTGTGGCGCTTGAGGATCTCGCGCCAGGCGATCGCGGTCTCGTTCGCGTCGGCCGGGCGCACGATGGTCAGGCCCGGGATGGCGCGCAGCGAGGCGAGGTGCTCGACCGGCTGGTGGGTCGGACCGTCCTCGCCGAGGCCGATGGAGTCGTGCGTCCACACGTAGGTCACCGGCAGGTGCATCAGGGCGGACAGGCGCACGGCGTTGCGCATGTAGTCGGAGAACACCAGGAAGGTGCCGCCGTAGATACGGGTGTGGCCGTGCAGGGCGATGCCGTTCATGGCGGCGGCCATGGCGTGCTCGCGGATGCCGAAGTGGATGGTGCGGCCGTACGGGTCGGCCTCCGGCAGCGGGTTGCCCACCGGCAGGAACGAGGAGTCCTTGTCGATGGTGGTGTTGTTGGAGCCGGCCAGGTCGGCCGAGCCGCCCCACAGCTCCGGGATGACCGCGCCGAGTGCCTGCAGGACCTTGCCGGAGGCGGCGCGGGTGGCCACGCCCTTGCCGGCCTCGAAGACGGGGAGCTGGTCCTCCCAGCCAGCGGGCAGCTCGTTGGCGTTGATGCGGTCGAACTCGGCGGCGCGCTCGGGGTTGGCGGTGCGCCAGGCGGAGAAGTCCTTCTCCCAGGCGGCCTTGGCCTCGCGGCCCCGGTCCAGCGCCTTGCGGGTGTGGGCGATGACCTCGTCGGCGACCTCGAAGGTCTGCTCCGGGTCGAAGCCGAGCACGCGCTTGGTGGCCGCGACCTCGTCGTCGCCGAGCGCCGAGCCGTGGGCGGCCTCGGTGTTCTGGGCGTGCGGTGCGGGCCAGGCGATGATCGAGCGGGCCGCGATGAAGGACGGGCGGTCCGTGACGGCCTTGGCGGCCTGCAGCGCGGCGAACAGCGCCTTCGGGTCGAGGTCGCCGTTCTCCTGCTGCTCGACGCGCTGGACGTGCCAGCCGTACGCCTCGTAGCGCTTCATGGTGTCCTCGGAGACGGCCGTCTCCGTGTCACCCTCGATGGAGATGTGGTTGTCGTCCCAGATGAGGACGAGGTTGCCGAGCTTCTGGTGGCCGGCCAGGGCGGACGCCTCGTGGGAGATGCCCTCCTGGAGGCAGCCGTCGCCCGCGACCGCGTAGACCATGTGGTCGAACGGGGAGGTACCCGGGGCCGCCTGCGGGTCGAAGAGGCCGCGCTCGTAGCGGGCGGCCATGGCCATGCCCACCGCATTGGCGACACCCTGGCCGAGGGGGCCGGTGGTCGTCTCGACGCCGGCGGTGTGGCCGTACTCCGGGTGGCCGGGGGTCTTGGAGCCCCAGGTGCGGAACGACTTCAGGTCGTCCAGCTCGAGCCCGAACCCGCCCAGGTAGAGCTGGGTGTAGAGGGTCAGGGACGAGTGCCCCGCGGAGAGCACGAAACGGTCGCGGCCCACCCACTCGGGGTCCGCCGGGTCGTGCCGCATCACCTTCTGGAAGAGGGTGTATGCGGCGGGGGCCAGGCTCATCGCCGTACCGGGGTGGCCGTTTCCGACCTTCTGGACCGCGTCAGCGGCCAGGATTCGGGCGGTGTCGACGGCCCGCTGGTCCAGTTCGGTCCACTCGAGCTCTGTGGTGGTCGGCTTGGTGCTCACCGTGGGTCAGGGCTCCTCTCCACATGTTTGTATCCCGGTGACGAACGGTGCACCGGAGATTCCGAGCCTACCCCCGCAACGGCGTGCAGCTATTCGAGTGCAGGCGGTCCGTCATCGCGCCGCCGACCGGCGTTCACCCGGCCACGGGGGTGCGGCGGGCGTCGTCCCCCGTATGTATGCACGGTCCGATCGGCCCAACACGAGGCGACCCCGGCGCGGGGCGACGTAAGCGCAACGTCTACAGTGGCGTGGTACGCGCAAGCCTTAACCGGGCCTCCATGTTGTGAACGGCCCGAGTCGGAGCTTGCTGGATTCTCTCTCAGGGGTGTGCGTGACGGCCGTCGAATCCCGTCCAGCGGGGGTGCTCGGGACGAGCCCCGGTCACCGGCCGTTCGGGACCCGCGTCATGGCTTTCGTGGCATTGACCAAGCCGCGGATCATCGAACTTCTGCTGATCACCACAGTGCCGGTCATGTTCCTCGCGGAGCAGGGCGTGCCGTCGCTGTGGCTGGTCCTGGTGACCTGTGTCGGCGGTTACCTGTCCGCGGGCGGCGCCAACGCGCTGAACATGTACATCGACCGCGACATCGACGCGCTGATGGACCGGACCTCCCAGCGCCCGCTCGTGACCGGCATGGTCAGCCCGCGGGAGTGTCTGGTCTTCGGCATCACGCTCGGCGTGGTCTCCACCCTGTTCTTCGGGCTGCTCGTCAACTGGCTGTCGGCCGCGCTCTCGCTCGGCGCGCTCCTCTTCTACGTGGTCGTCTACACGATGCTGCTGAAGCGGCGCACGACCCAGAACATCGTCTGGGGCGGCATCGCGGGCTGCCTGCCGGTGCTCATCGGCTGGTCCGCGGTCCGCAACGAGGTCTCCTGGGCCGCCGTCATCCTCTTCCTCGTCATCTTCTTCTGGACGCCGCCGCACTACTGGCCGCTGTCGATGAAGGTGGCCGACGACTACGCGCGCGTCGGCGTTCCGATGCTCCCGGTCGTCGCCGGCAACAAGGTCGTGGCGCGCCAGATCGTCCTCTACAGCTGGGTCATGGTCGGCGTATCGCTGCTGCTGACCCCGCTGGGGTACACCGGCTGGTTCTACACCTCGGTGGCGCTGCTGGCCGGCGGCTGGTGGCTGTGGGAGGCGCACGCGCTGCACGCGCGGGCCAAGGCGGGCCTGACGGGCGCGAAGCTCAAGGAGATGCGGCTGTTCCACTGGTCGATCACCTATGTGTCGCTGCTGTTCGTCGCGGTGGCCGTGGATCCCTTCCTCCGTTGATTACTCGCCGGTAGCATGGCTTCCATGGGAGACACCGCAGACACCCCGGCCGCCGCAGGCGCCGCGGACAAGAAGCAGGACCGTACCGCCGCGAAGCTGGCCAAGCAGATCGGCGCCTTCGCCAAGCAGCACGGCGGCGCCGAGGGCCAGCTCGCCCACATCGGCCAGGCCGGCACCCGCATCGTGCTCGTGGGCACGGACGGCGGCTGGGGCGACCTGGTGGCCCCGAGCTTCGCGGTGGCGCAGCTGGCCGCGGAGAAGGCCGGGCTGACCCTCCACGAGGAGTTCGACGGGGAGTTCGCCGCGCGCGTGCGGACCGGCCCGTACGAGTGGTCGCGGATGGCGGGCATCCAGCTCGGCGGGTCCGAGAACCCGGCGGCCTGACCACCCCCGGACCCCTCCGGGGGGCCGGCGCGCGGGCTCGGTCAACAGCCCGAGCAACACCTCACACCCCGCTCACCCGTTAGGACGTGTGGAAGCGCCTTCCCCACGTCCGCAACGGGATGCCCGGATGATCGAAACGCCGCCCCTGGTGGACCAGTACTGCCACGGAGTCCTCCGTACGGAGCTGGGCCTGGGCACCTTCGAGGCCCAGTTGATCCACTCGGCCGGCCCGCCCGCGGCGGGTACCACCTTCTTCGACACCCAGACCGGGTTCGCGGTCCGCCGCTGGTGCCCGCCGCTGTTGGGGCTGGAGCCGCACGCCGCCCCCGCCCGCTATCTGGCCCGGCGCCGCGAGCTGGGCCCGGCCGAGTCCGCGCGACGGCTGCTGCGGGGGTCCGAGGTCGCCGCCTATCTGGTGGACACCGGCCCGACCGGAGACCTCACCGCCCCCAAGGAGCTGGCGCTCGCCGCCGACGCCGAGGCCTTCGAGACGGTCCGGCTGGAGTTACTGGCGGAACAGGCCGCCGACACCTCCGGGACGGTGGCCGCCTTCCTGGCCAATCTCGCCGAGGCCGTCCATCACGCCGCCGCAGGCGCCGTGGCCTTCGCCTGCGCCACGCCCTTCGCGTGCGCCGCCGCCCCCGGCCGCGCGGACGGCACGGTCCTCGATCCCGATCCGCCCGGCCCGGGCGAGGTGCGCGGGGCGGCCGGACGCTGGCTGGCCGGGCGGCCGCGCGGCGGAGCCGTACGGGACCCCGTCCTCCTGCGGCACCTGCTCTGGAGCGCGGTGGCCTCCGGGCTGCCGCTCCAGCTGCACACGGGTACGGGGGACCCCGCGGCACTGACCGGGTTCGTGCGGGCCACCGAGGGGCTCGGCACCCGGATGGTGCTGCTCGGCGGATACCCCTACCACCGGCACGCGGCGCGGCTGGCGGAGGCCTTCCCACACGTCTACGCCGATGCCGGCGCGGGCCTGGGGCGGACCGGGGCGCGGGCCTCGGCGGTCCTGGCCGAGCTGCTCGAGCTGGCGCCGTTCGGGAAGCTGATGTTCTCCAGCGGGGGAGGGCGGCTGCCCGAACTGCACGCGGTGGGCGCCCTGGTGTTCCGGGAGGCGCTGGCCCGGGTGCTGGGCCGCTGGGTCGCCGAGGGGTCGTGGTCCTGGCGGGACGCGGACCGGGTGGCGGCCATGGTCGCGGCGGGCAACGCCCGCCGCGTCTACCGGCTGGACCGGCCGTGAGGGCCGTCTCCGGGCGGCCTGCGCGGCCGGCTCAGACGGAGGAGAGCCGGGCCTCGCCCGGCGCGGGGACCCCGAGCTGGTCGGCCGGCCGCTCGCGCAGGCTCAGCGCGAGCCGCAGCACGGCGATCCACACCAGGCATGAGCCGAGCATGTGTGCGGCGACCAGGACCTCGGGCACGTCGGTGAAGAACTGCACGTAGCCGATGCCGCCCTGGGCGAGCAGCACGAGCAGCAGGTCGCGGGCGCGGGCCCGGATGTCGACGGGGGCGTCGACCACGCGCAGCACCAGCCACATCGCGACGGCCAGCGCGCAGACCACCCAGGCGGCGACCGCGTGCACGTGAGCGGTGGCCTCCCAGTCGAACGGCATCCGCTTGATCTCGCTGCTGTCACCGGCGTGCGGTCCGGATCCGGTGACCACCGTGCCCGCGGCGATCAGGACGAGGGTGGTGGAGATCAGCGCCCACGACAGCTTGCGCACCGGCCCGGGGACGCGCGGGCGGGGGGCGGTGTCGCCCTCGCCGACGCGCTGCCAGGTGATGGTCGTCACGGCGATCAGCGTGGTCGCGAGCAGGAAGTGCCCGGCCACGCTGTACGGGTTGAGGCCCGTCATGACGGTGATGCCGCCGAGCACGGCGTTGGCCATCACGATGGCGAACTGGAGCCAGCCGAGCCTCGTGAGCGAGCGGCGCCAGGGCTCGGCCGAGCGGGCCGCGACGATCACCCAGCCGACGGCGGCGCTGAGCACGTACGTCAGCATCCGGTTGCCGAACTCGATGGCCCCGTGGAAGCCCTGCTCCTGCGTCGCGATCAGGCTGTCGTCGGTGCACTTGGGCCAGGTGTCGCAGCCGAGACCGGATCCGGTCAGCCGCACCGCGCCGCCGGTGACGACGATGGCCACGCTCATGACGAGCGCGGCGAGCGCGGCCCGCCGGACGATCCGGGGTGACGGAGTCCAGCGGCTGGCGATGTATGCGAGGGGGTTCAACACGCCCCATATCGTAGGCGAACCCTTGTGCAAACTTTCACGAGGGGGTGGGGGGAGGTGCGTCGGGAGCGGCGAGAAGCCGGAACCTGGCCCCGGCCGGGTCGCCCTCCTCGTGCCACCAGAGGAGGATGCGCCAGTGCGCGGCGTCGCCGGGACAGTCCGCAGAGCCCGTGAACCCGCGCACCAATTCGGCTGCCACCTCCTCTGCCGTCCGGTTCCTCACTTCTGTGGCGCCGCGCCAGGGGTGGGGGAGTGCGTTCCACAGCCCGTCAGAGCCGCGGACGTCGAAGCGCCACACCGCGAGCCACGGGGTGACCTCCAGCATCGTGCGCACCTGTTCGGCCCCGAGGTGCAGCCGGGCCGCGATCTCGGGCTCCTCCACCGACCGGATGCGGGCGGCCACCACGGCCCGGGGCAGCAGCCGCTCGGGCAGCAGCCCCCGCGTGCGCAGGCCGACCAGTTCGTCGAAGGCCAGGTAGCGCAGGCGCAGTTCCAGCTGGCGTCCGATGTGGTCGAGCGCCTCCTCGGCGGCCTCGGCCTCCTGCGCGGCGGGATCGGCCAGGAGCAGCTGCCGGAAGTCGGACTCCGCGTCCACGGCCCAGGCCACCGCGTCCTCGGTGAGACCCAGCTCGGCGAGGCGGTCCCCGAGGAACACCTTGGCCTGGGCCAGGCCTCGACGATTGACCGGATCCCGCTGGTCCAGTCCCGCCCACACCTCCACCGCGGTACGGGTCAGATCGCGGGCGCGTTCACCGGCGGCCCGCTCCATGGCGCTGGGGCCCCCGTCGGCGGCCGGTCCCAGCGGGTGCTTCGGCAGCCGGTCCGCGTCGCTCAGCGGCCAGGCCAGCCACACGCCGTGGTTGATCAGCCCGCGGGCGTACCAGCGGGCGTACTCCGGGGTGTGCCGGGCGGCGCGTTCAGAGCTGCGCAGCCCCTCCTCGATGGTGGCGAGGGCGCCGGCGCGGTCCCCCGCCGCGAATCGCAGGGCGGCCCGGTCGGCGAGGCGCAGCCCGAGCAGGGCGGTGCACTCGGGGTCGTCCGCCAGGGTGCGCAGGGCGCCGATCAGCTCGTCGAGGAGTCTTTCGCGCTCCGCCGGCTCCGCCTGCGCGGCCCCCGACCGCACCCGAGCCCATTGGTCGTCCAGCCGAAGAACGGCCTCCCGCTGCACCATGTCCGCCCCCCGGCTTCATGTGTGGAGGCGCCCATCCTCGCGGCTGCGCCGTCGCGAGGGAAAGGGTTTCATTCCCAGCGGAAGAGCCGCGCGGCGGCGCCCAGTCCGAGTACGGCCCAGGCCGCGAGGACGGCCGCGTCGCCCCACGGCAGCGCGGCCCCGTTCCGGAGCACCTCGCGCAGCCCGTCGGTCAGGGCCGAGATCGGCAGCAGCTCCAGGACGGACCGCATCGACTCCGGGAACTTCTCCATCGGCACGATGACCCCGCCGCCGACCAGCAGCAGCAGGAAGACGAGGTTGGCGGCGGCCAGGGTGGCCTCGGCCCTGAGCGTGCCCGCCATCAGCAGTCCGAGTCCCGAGAAGGCGGCGGTGCCCAGCAGGACCAGCGCGGCCACCGACAGCGGGTTCCCCTGCGGGGACCAGCCCAGCGCGAGGGCGATCGCGGTCAGCAGGGCGATCTGCAGCACCTCGGTGACCAGCACCGAGAGGGTCTTGGCGGCCATCAGCGCCCAGCGCGGCAGCGGGGAGGCTCCGAGCCGCTTGAGGACCCCGTAGCGGCGGTCGAAGCCGGTGGCGATGGCCTGGCCGGTGAAGGCGGTGGACATCACGGCGAGGGCGAGGATGCCGGGGGCGAGGAAGTCCACCGACTTCCCCGCGCCCGTGTCGACGATGTCGACGGCGGAGAACAGCACCAGGAGCAGCGCCGGGATGATCACGGTCAGCAGCAGCTGCTCGCCGTTGCGCAGCAGCATCCGGGTCTCCAGCGCCGTCTGCGCGAGGATCATGCGGGACACGGGCGCGGCCCCCGGGCGGGGGGTGAACGTACCGGCGCTCATGCGCGCAGCTCCTTACCGGTCAGTTCGAGGAAGACGTCTTCGAGGGTGTGCCGCTCGACCGAGAGGCTGTCGGGCAGGACGCCGTTCTGCGCGCACCAGGAGGCCACGGTCGCCAGCAGCTGGGGGTCGACCTCGCCGGTCACCCGGTAGACGCCGGAGGTGACCTCGGCCGCCTGGGTGCCGTCGGGCAGCGCCTTCAGCAGCGAGGCCAGGTCGAGGGAGGGGCGGCCGGTGAAGCGCAGCGTGTTCTCGGCGCCGCCCCGGCACAGCTGCTCGGGGCTGCCGTGGGCGATGACCCGGCCCGCGTCCACGATGGCGACCTCGTCCGCGAGCTGCTCGGCCTCGTCCATGTGGTGGGTGGTGAGGACGACGGTGACCCCGTCGGCGCGCAGTTCGCGTACGAGGTCCCAGGTGGCACGGCGGGCCTGCGGGTCCAGGCCGGCGGTGGGCTCGTCGAGGAAGACCAGCTCGGGGCGGCCCACGACGGCCATGGCCAGGCCGAGGCGCTGCTGCTGGCCGCCGGAGAGCCGGCGGTAGGGGGTGCGTCCGCAGCTGCCCAGTCCGAGGCGTTCCACCAGGACGTCGGGGTCGAGCGGGTCGGCGTACAGCTTGGCCGTGTGACGCAGCATCTCGACGGCGCGGGCCCCGGAGTAGACGCCTCCGGACTGGAGCATCACGCCGATCCGCGGGCGCAGCGCCTCGGCCCGGGCGACCGGGTCGAGCCCGAGGACGCGGACGGTGCCGGCGTCGGGGCGGTGGTAGCCCTCGCAGGTCTCGACGGTGGTCGTCTTGCCCGCGCCGTTGGGGCCGAGGACCGCGGTGACGGATGCCGTGCGCACGGTGAGGTCCAGTCCGTCCACCGCCGTCTTGGCGCCGTACCGCTTCACCAGTCCGCGGATCTCCACGGCGGGGTCGTTGCTCATGGTGGGTGAGTCTACGGAGCTGCGGGGAGGGCCCCGGGCCGAGGGCGGGCCATGCGGACACCCGGCCGCGTACATGGCTTTTTCAGCCTGGTGGTCCAGGGGGGCCCATCCGGTTTCGGTGATCTCTCAATGCGCTCGATGCTGCGGGCGGCCGGGGCCGCTGTGGGTGCATGAGTGCAGGTGGAGGCCTTGCACCTGGTGGAAAGGCGGGCATGGGGATGAGTGGAATAAATCTTTCCGAATAACTCTCCGTAGATAAATAAGGTAACCCTTAGTGATAGAGGCCACCAGGCGTGGCGTCCGTCACGGCTTGTCCGGGCTCGGTTAATTACGCAACAATGGCGTTGTGAAATACGGCGAACGGCAGAACGAGGCCCCCCAGGGGGAGCTCACCACCGGGGAGCGGTCAACCCGCAACCGGGTGGCGCGCTCGATCCTGGACCACGGCCCGTCCACCGTCGCCGACCTCGCCCAGCGCCTCGGCCTCACCCAGGCCGCCGTCCGCCGCCACCTCGACACACTCGTCGCCGACGACGTGGTCGAAGCCCGTGAGCAGCGCGTGTACGGAGCGCGGACCCGGGGTCGGCCCGCCAAGGTCTTCGCACTCACCGACTGCGGCCGCGACGCCTTCGACCAGTCCTACGACACGCTCGCCGCGGACGCCCTGCGCTGGATCGCGCAGTCCGTCGGCGGCGGCGAGCAGGGCGAGGCGGCCGTCGCCGCCTTCGCCAGGGCGCGGATGGAATCGCAGGCGCAGACCTACCGGGAGGCCGTCGAGGCGGCCGCCCCCGAGGGCCGCACGGAGGCCCTTGCCAAGGCGTTGACGCAGGACGGGTACGCTGCTACGGCGAAGAGCGCTCCCGGTCCGCACAGCGGTGAACAGCTCTGCCAGCACCACTGCCCGGTCGCCCACGTGGCCGAGCAGTTCCCGCAGCTCTGCGAGGCGGAGACCGAGGTCTTCTCACGCCTGCTCGGGACGCACGTGCAGCGCCTCGCCACGATCGCCCATGGCGACGGAGTGTGCACGACGTTCATTCCGCGAAGCGCGGGCACCACACAGACCGACACATCAGTATCTGCAAGTACGGCCGGGAGGAACCCCGCATGACCACGGAGACTGCTCACCCTGAGCTCGATGGCCTGGGCACCTATGAATACGGCTGGGCCGACTCCGACGCGGCCGGTGCCGCCGCCAAGCGGGGTCTGTCCGAGGACGTCGTCCGCGACATCTCGGCGAAGAAGTCCGAGCCGGAGTGGATGCTGAACCTCCGCCTCAAGGGGCTGAGGCTCTTCGACAAGAAGCCCATGCCGATGTGGGGCTCCGACCTCTCGGGCATCGACTTCAACAACATCAAGTACTTCGTGCGCTCCACCGAGAAGCAGGCCGCTTCCTGGGAGGATCTGCCCGAGGACATCAAGAACACGTACGACAAGCTCGGCATCCCCGAGGCGGAGAAGCAGCGCCTCGTCGCCGGCGTGGCGGCCCAGTACGAGTCCGAGGTCGTCTACCACCAGATCCGTGAGGACCTGGAGGAGCAGGGCGTGATCTTCCTCGACACGGACACCGCGCTCAAGGAGCACCCGGAGCTCTTCCAGGAGTACTTCGGCACGGTCATCCCGGTCGGCGACAACAAGTTCGCGTCGCTGAACACCGCGGTGTGGTCCGGCGGCTCGTTCATCTACGTCCCCAAGGGTGTCCACGTGGACATCCCGCTCCAGGCCTACTTCCGCATCAACACGGAGAACATGGGCCAGTTCGAGCGGACGCTGATCATCGTCGACGAGGACGCCTACGTCCACTACGTCGAGGGCTGCACCGCCCCGATCTACTCCTCGGACTCGCTGCACAGCGCCGTCGTCGAGATCATCGTCAAGAAGGGCGGCCGCTGCCGCTACACGACGATCCAGAACTGGTCGAACAACGTCTACAACCTGGTCACCAAGCGCGCCGTGGCATACGAGGGCGCGACCATGGAGTGGATCGACGGCAACATCGGTTCCAAGGTCACCATGAAGTACCCGGCCGTGTACCTGATGGGCGAGCACGCCAAGGGCGAGACCCTGTCCATCGCCTTCGCGGGCGAGGGCCAGCACCAGGACGCCGGCTCCAAGATGGTCCACATGGCGCCGAACACCTCCTCCAACATCGTCTCCAAGTCGGTGGCACGGGGCGGTGGCCGCACCTCCTACCGCGGCCTGGTCGAGATCGGCGAGGGCGCCGCCGGCTCCAAGTCCAACGTGCTGTGCGACGCGCTGCTCGTGGACACGATCTCCCGCTCGGACACGTACCCGTACGTGGACGTCCGCGAGGACGACGTGACGATGGGCCACGAGGCCACCGTCTCCAAGGTCTCCGACGACCAGCTCTTCTACCTGATGCAGCGCGGCCTCACCGAGTTCGAGGCCATGGCCATGATCGTGCGCGGTTTCGTCGAGCCGATCGCGAAGGAGCTGCCCATGGAGTACGCGCTGGAGCTCAACCGGCTGATCGAGCTGCAGATGGAGGGCTCGGTCGGCTAGTCCGACCGCCCCGCCCGCAGCACATCCACAGACGCAGACCTGCTTCTTTTAAGAGAGCGAGCAAGACGACAGCCATGGCTGAGGCTCAGAACATTCCGGCGGGCTCCACCACCGCCGGCGCGATCGCGGTGGCCGCCGAGTCCACCGTCGCCACCCGGATGAGCGCGCCCCCGTCCTTCGACGTGGCCGACTTCCCGGTCCCGCACGGCCGTGAGGAGGAGTGGCGCTTCACGCCGCTCGCCCGGCTCAAGGGCCTGCACGACGGCACCGCTGTCGCGGACGGCACCATGAAGGCCCAGATCGACGCGCCCGAGGGGGTGACCGTCGAGTCCGTCGAACGCGGCGACGAGCGGATCGGCAAGGCCGGCACCCCCGTCGACCGGGTCGCCGCCCAGGCCTTCTCCTCCTTCGCCAAGGCCACGGTCATCACCGTGCCCAAGGAGACGGTGCTCGCCGAGCCCATCCGGATCGCCCTGCACGGTGAGGGCGGCACGACCTTCGGCCACACCGTGTTCGACGTGAAGCCCTTCGCCGAGGCGATCATCGTGATCGACCACACCGGTGACGGCGTGCGCGCCGCCAACGTGGACATCCTCGTCGGCGACGGCGCCAAGGTGACCTTCGTGTCCGTCCAGGACTGGGACGACACGGCGGTCCACACCTCGCAGCACAATGCCCTTCTCGGCCGCGACGCCGGCTTCAAGTCCGTCGTCGTCACCTTCGGCGGCGACGTCGTCCGCCTGCACCCGCGCGTCACCTACGCGGGCCCCGGCGGCGAGGCCGAGATGCTCGGCGTGTACTTCACGGATGCGGGCCAGCACCAGGAGCACCGCCTCCTGGTCACCCACGACGCGCCGCACTGCAAGTCGAACGTGGTCTACAAGGGCGCCCTGCAGGGCCAGGACGCCCACGCCGTCTGGATCGGCGACGTGCTCATCGAGAAGACCGCCGAGGGCACCGACACGTACGAGATGAACCGCAACCTCGTCCTCACGGACGGCGCGCGGGTCGACTCCGTGCCGAACCTGGAGATCGAGACCGGCGAGATCGTCGGCGCCGGACACGCCTCCGCCACCGGCCGCTTCGACGACGAGCAGCTCTTCTACCTGCAGGCCCGCGGCATCCCGGCCGACGAGGCGCGCCGCCTGGTCGTCCGCGGCTTCTTCGCCGAGCTCGTCCAGCAGATCGGTGTCGACGACATCGAGGAGCGCCTGATCTCCAAGATCGAGGCCGAGCTCCAGGGTTCCGTCTGATGAACTACGTCAAGGCCTGCGCGCTGAGCGAGCTGGAGGAGGACACCCCCAAGCGGGTGGAACTCGACGGCACGCCGGTGTCCATCGTCTCCACCGACGGGGAGGTGTTCGCCATCAACGACATCTGCTCGCACGCGAACGTCTCGCTCTCGGAGGGCGAGGTCGAGGACTGCATGATCGAGTGCTGGCTGCACGGGTCGGCCTTCGACCTGCGCACCGGCAAGCCCTCCGGTCTGCCCGCGACGCGCCCCGTCCCCGTATACCCCGTAAAGATCGAAGGGGACGACGTGCTCGTCTCCCTCACCCAGGAGTCCTGAGGTATCCATGGCAACGCTTGAAATCCACGACCTGCACGTCTCCGTCGAGGCCGAGAACGGCGCCCGCGAGATCCTCAAGGGCGTCGACCTCACCGTCAAGCAGGGTGAGACGCACGCCATCATGGGTCCGAACGGCTCCGGCAAGTCCACGCTGGCGTACTCGCTGGCCGGTCACCCGAAGTACACGATCACCAGCGGCACGGTGACCCTCGACGGCGAGGACGTCCTCGAGATGTCCGTCGACGAGCGCGCCCGCGCCGGCGTCTTCCTCGCCATGCAGTACCCGGTCGAGGTCCCCGGCGTCTCGGTCTCCAACTTCCTGCGGACCTCCGCCACCGCCATCCGCGGCGAGGCCCCCAAGCTGCGCACCTGGGTGAAGGAGGTCAAGTCCGCGATGGAGCAGCTCCAGATGGACCCGGCCTTCGCCGAGCGCAACGTCAACGAGGGCTTCTCCGGCGGTGAGAAGAAGCGCCACGAGATCCTCCAGCTGGAGCTCCTCAAGCCGAAGATCGCGATCCTCGACGAGACCGACTCCGGCCTGGACGTCGACGCCCTGCGCATCGTCTCCGAGGGCGTCAACCGCGTCCGCGAGACCGGTGAGGTCGGCACCCTGCTGATCACCCACTACACGCGCATCCTGCGCTACATCAAGCCCGACTTCGTGCACGTGTTCGCGAACGGCCGCATTGCCGAGTCCGGCGGCGCCGAGCTCGCCGACCAGCTGGAGAACGAGGGCTACGACAAGTACGTGAAGGGTGGCGCGACCGCGTGACACAGCTGCCTGGCCTCCTCGACATCGAGGCGATCCGCAAGGACTTCCCCCTGCTGGATCGTGTGGTCCACGACGGGAAGAAGATCGTTTACCTGGACAACGCTGCGACCTCGCAGAAGCCGCGCCAGGTGCTCGACGCGCTGAACGAGTACTACGAGCAGCACAACGCGAACGTCCACCGCGGCGTGCACGTGCTCGCAGAGGAGGCCACGGCGCTGTACGAGGGCGCCCGCGACAAGGTCGCCGCCTTCATCAACGCGCCGAGCCGCGACGAGGTGATCTTCACCAAGAACGCCTCGGAGTCGCTGAACCTCGTCGCGAACATGCTCGGCTGGGCGGACGAGCCCTACCGGGTCGACCGCGAGACCGAGATCGCCATCACGGAGATGGAGCACCACTCCAACATCGTGCCGTGGCAGCTGCTCGCGCAGCGCACCGGCGCCAAGCTGAAGTGGTTCGGCCTCACCGACGAAGGCCGGCTCGACCTGTCCAACATCGAAGAGGTCATCACGGAGAAGACGAAGATCGTCTCCTTTACGCTGGTCTCCAACATCATGGGCACCGTCAACCCGGTCGAGGCGATCGTCCGGCGCGCCCAGGACGTCGGCGCGCTGGTGCTGATCGACGCCTCCCAGGCCGCCCCGCACATGCCGCTGGACGTGCAGGCGCTCGGCGCCGACTTCGTGGCCTTCACCGGCCACAAGATGTGCGGCCCGACCGGCATCGGCGTCCTGTGGGGCCGCCAGGAGCTCCTGGAGGACCTGCCTCCGTTCCTCGGCGGCGGCGAGATGATCGAGACCGTGTCGATGCACGCCTCGACCTACGCCCCCGCGCCGCACAAGTTCGAGGCCGGGACGCCCCCGATCGCCCAGGCCGTCGGCCTCGGTGCGGCCGTGGACTACCTGACCTCGATCGGCATGGACAAGATCGCCGCGCACGAGCACGCGATCACCGAGTACGCGATCAAGCGCCTCGCCGAGGTGCCCGACCTGCGGATCATCGGCCCCACCACGGCCGAGGACCGCGGAGCGGCGATCTCCTTCGTGCTCGGCGACATCCACCCGCACGACGTCGGCCAGGTCCTGGACGAGCAGGGCATCGCGGTCCGCGTGGGACACCACTGCGCGCGCCCCGTCTGCCTGCGCTACGGAATTCCGGCGACGACGCGAGCGTCTTTCTACCTGTACTCCTCTCCGGCCGACGTCGACGCTCTGATCGACGGGCTGGAGCACGTACGGAACTTCTTCGGCTGACGGACGAGGCGACGAGGACGCAGTGAAGCTGGATTCGATGTACCAGGAACTGATCCTGGACCACTACAAGCACCCGCACGGGCGTGGCCTGCGCGACGGCGACGCCGAGGTGCACCACGTCAACCCGACGTGCGGCGACGAGATCACGCTGCGCGTGAAGTACGACGGTGAGAAGCTGACGGATGTCAGCTACGAGGGCCAGGGCTGCTCCATCAGCCAGGCCAGCGCCTCCGTACTGAACGAGCTGCTCGTGGGCAAGGAACTGGCCGAGGCGCAGAGGATCCAGGCCGTGTTCCTGGAGATGATGCAGTCCAAGGGCAAGATCGAGCCCGACGAGGCCATGGAGGAGGTGCTGGAGGACGCGGTCGCGTTCGTCGGCGTCTCCAAGTACCCGGCCCGTGTGAAGTGCGCCCTGCTGAGCTGGATGGCGTGGAAGGACGCGACCGCCCAGGCTCTGGGCGACGCGGAGAGGAAGACGGCATGACCGAGAACGCGACGCCCGAGGCGTCGACCAAGCCGGCCACCGAGGAGGAGGTCCGCGAGGCCCTCTACGACGTGGTCGACCCCGAGCTGGGCATCGACGTCGTCAACCTGGGCCTGATCTACGGCATCCACATCGACGACGCCAACATCGCCACCCTCGACATGACCCTGACCTCGGCGGCGTGCCCGCTGACGGACGTCATCGAGGACCAGGCGAAGTCGGCGACGGACGGCATCGTCAACGAACTCCGGATCAACTGGGTCTGGATGCCGCCGTGGGGTCCGGACAAGATCACGGACGACGGTCGTGAGCAGCTGCGTGCGCTCGGCTTCAACGTCTGATCACCCCCGCTCGCACAGGAGGGCCCCCGGCACGGTCGTGCCGGGGGCCCTCGCCGCTTTCCGGCTCCTTCGCAAGCCCCCCTGATCGTGAGCCCTGATCGTGAGCCCTGACGGCGCTCCGGCAGCCGGCTGCGGGAAGGACCGGCTGCCGACGGCCCAGGAGGGGGTGGCGAGCGTGGCGGCCCCGGCGGCCGCCGTGATCCACCGCACGGCCCGGTGCTCCTGAGGTCCGTGGCGCTGCCGTGTATCGCCTCCGCGGGCGACGAAGGGGCGGGCGGCGCATGGCGCGGCATCGGACCCGGGCATCCGCACGCCGGCGCTGCGGCGCAGCTCGTGTGTACGGGTGTACGCATCGATGTGTACTCTTGTACGCATGCCCTACGTCCTGCTCGCCGCGGCGATCGCCGCCGAGGTCGCCGGCACCACCGCCATGAAGTACAGCGACGGCTTCACGAAGCTGTGGCCCTCGCTGGGCACCCTGCTGGGATACGCCATAGCCTTCACCCTTCTCGCGCAGACGCTGAGGACCATGTCGGTCGGCACGGCCTACGCGATATGGGCCGGCGTCGGCACCGCCGCGATCGCCGCGATCGGCATGGTGTTCCTGGGGGAGGCGGCCACCGCCGCGAAGATCGCCGGGATCGCCCTGGTGATCGGCGGGGTGGTGCTGCTGAACCTGGGCGGGGCGCACTGATGCCGCAGAGCGTGCGGCGCTACGACCCGGACCGGCGCCAGCGGATCATCGACGCCGCGATCCGGGTGGTCGGCGCCAGGGGCATCGCCGGGCTGAGCCACCGCAGCGCGGCCGCGGAGGCCGACGTACCGCTCGGCTCGACGACGTACCACTTCAAGACGTTGGACGACCTGCTGGTCGCGGCGCTGCGGCAGGCCAACGAGGGCTTCGCGCAGGCGCTGGCGGACTCGCCGGCGCTGGCCGACCCGGACGCGGACCTCGCCGGGGCGCTCGCCCGTCTCCTGGGCGAGTTCCTGGCGGGGGACCGGGGCCGGGTGGAGCTGGAGTACGAGCTCTACCTCGCGGCCCTGCGCCGCCCGGCCCTGCGGCCGGTCGCCGCCGAGTGGTGCGAGGCCGCGTCCGAGGCGCTGATCCCGCGGACCGACCCGGTCACGGCCCGGGCGCTGGTGGCGGTGATGGACGGCATCAGCCTCCAGGTCCTGCTGACGGACGCCGAGTACGACGAGTCGTACGCCCGCGAGATCCTGGCCCGGGTCCTGGACTGAGGGCTGCCCCGTAATCCCCGATGGGCCAGCGCGCGGCGTCGGATGCGGTGCATCGCAAGGCGGAGGAGAAATCCATGCGCGGCGGCGACCGGCGGCAACGCGGCGAGGTGCGGTGCCGCGCCGCGAGCCCAGCAGATCCGTAAGGGATTCCGGGGGCGGGTAGACCTCACGGACAAGTAGGGGGCTGCGCTGGCGTCGTTGCTGCCGAAGGGTCTGAAAGCAGGTCGGCCGTCTGTCTGGTCTCGGCAGCAGTTGATCGACGGCATACGGTTCCGGGCCCCGACCGGTCTTCCATGGCGGGAGGTGCCCGCCGAGTACGGGCCGTGGGGCCGGAACAACCTGAAGTTCCGTCGGTGGCAACGGGCTGGCACCTGGCACCGTGTCCTCCCCCAGTGTCGGTCCCTGGCTGACGCGAAAGGTGCGATCACGCGGGACGTGAGTGTCGACTCCATGATGTGTCCGCGCCCACCTGCGCCGACGTGGCATTCGCTGCAGCATCCCGGACGAGGCCGACCAGGCTCGCAACCGCAAGGGACTCGGCGCTCGCGGCGGCCGACCGGCCAGGCTCGACGCCGAGGACCGCAAGGCTCGGCATGCGGTCGAATGTGGCATCGACGTCTCAACAGGCATCGCGCCGTGGCCGCGGGATGCGACAAGCTCGCGGTCCGTTATGAGGCGACCGCCGTCCTCGCGGCCATCAACGAGTGGCTGTGACCACTGACCCGCACCGCCTTCTCGTTATTCCGTTGCCCAGGGTCCGGCGGCCAGCTAGGTTCGCCCAGCCGCCCGCATCGATGCAGGCCGGCGCTGTCGATCAGGAGGTGTGGAGCACATGCGCACGAGTGCCCAGGAGTTGAGCTCGCGTACCGACCCTTGCCACCTCCTCTCGACGGAGACACCTTGTCCCTTCGCATCACCCCACTGACCGACCCCGCTCACGGGCCGCACGGCCGACGTCTCGCCTGGCTGGCCTCGGACGCGGACTCCATCCCTGTCGGGGCCGCCTTCTTGCGCCTGCTCGACGGCGGACAAGAGCACCTCGCCGAGCTCGACCTCCGCGTTCATCCCGCGGAGCGCCGCAAAGGCGTCGGCTCCCGGCTCCTCGACACCGCCGTGGCCACCGCCCGGGACAACGCCCGGCGCCGCGTCGTAGCGCAGGCCGACGCCGGATCGCCCGGTGACCACTTCCTGGCGGCACGCGGCTTCCGGAAGGTCCTCACCTTCAGGTACACCCGCCTGGGGATGGCCGATGTGGACACCGCCGTCCTCGGCGAAATCGTCGAGAGTCCGCACCCTGGCTACCGGCTGACGTCATGGCAGGGAACCGTCCCTGACGACCTCGCCCGGACGTTCGCCGCCTCACGCCGGGCCATGGACGACATGCCCATGGACGACGCCGAGTACGGCACCGTGGCCTGGGACGTGGACCGCGTGCGGGCCGCGGCGAAGGCCGTCGAACAGCGCGGCGACCACCTGCGCACCGTCGTCGCCATCGACGCCTCCAACGGCTCGATCGCCGGGTTCACCGAACTCGTCATCCCTGGCAACGGCGCAGGCGACGGCCAGCACTACGGCACGGGCGTGCTGCCCCAGCACCGTGGTCACGGCCTCGGCCGATGGATGAAGGCCGAGTCGATCCGACAAGCCCGTAGGGACTGTCCGGACCTCGATGGCCTTCTGACCGACACCGCCGACAGCAACGCGCACATGCGACGGATCAACGACGGTCTCGGCTACATGCCCACGCACACGACACACCGGCATCAGCTCGACCTCTAGCAGAGAGCGGACGGGCCGGACCGGGGCATCACCCCGCCCGGCCTGTCCGTGCTTTCGGCACACGCCCTAGTGGGCCGGGTCCCGGAGGGCGGCGGCGCGGACGGTCGACAGGGCCGTCTGCACGCTCGCCTCGATGTCGCGGACCGGATAGATCACCTCGCGCACCGTGCGGTCGCGGTCCACGACCAGGGTCAGCCGCTTGATCCGGCTCACCCCCGCCGCTCGGAACGTCGGCAGCCGCAGCGCGGCCGTCAGCGCCAGGTCGGCGTCCGAGAGGAGCGGGAAGCGCAGCTGCTCCTGCTCCGCGAACTCCCGCTGTTCGTCGGGGCGCTGGGTGGAGACCCCGTGCACGGTGGCGCCTGCCGCCGTGAACTCGGCGAGCTGGTCGCGGTAGGTGCACGACTCGAACGTGCAGCCCTTGGCGCCCGGGATCCCCGCCCAGCCGGGCGGGTAGGACTCGGCCCGCGCGTAGGCGCCGGGGAAGAAGTACAGGACCGTGAACGGCGTGTCCGCCACCGGGTCGCCGACCCCGCCGAAACGGTCCGGCAGCAGCAGCTCGGGGATCCGCGTGCCGTGCAGCGCGTGCACCCGTTCCGCCTCGCGTGAGGCCTCGTCGGTCGTGGCCGTCATCTCTCCCTCTCCCAGGACCCAGGTGTCGCCCCAGTCCTGGAGGGCCACCAGGACCGGCAGCAGCCCCCGCCCGCGCGGGGTCAGCCGGTACTCGTGCCGCACCGGGCGTTCCTGGTACGGCTCGCGCGACAGCACCCCGGCCTCGACCAGCAGCTTCAGCCGCTCCGCCAGCACCTTGCGGGACACCCCCAGCTCGCGCTGGAGCTCGTCGAAGCGGTGCAGGCCGCGCGCCGCGTCGCGCACGATCAGCAGCGTCCACCAGTCGCCCACCACGTCGAGTGCCTGGGCGATGGCGCAGTCGGCGTCGCCGAGGTGTGTGCGCTGGGCCATGGGAACTCCTTTGTCCGTTGACCCAAGGCTGTCATGCTGACATAGTCCGTTCCCAAAAGGAACTCACTCGCCGGTCGAGTGTCGTCGGAAGCGGGGGGCGTGGGTGTGCTGCAGGGGTTCAAGGACATACCGAGGGTCGTGTGGCTGCTGGCTGCGGGGGTGTTCGTCAACGCCGTCGTCAGCTTCACCTTCGTCTTCGTCTTCCTCTACCTGACCGGCCCGCGCGGCCTCGGCGCCGCGCAGGCCGGCATCGTCACCGGAATCGGCGGAGTCGGGCTGGTCGCGGGCAACTTCACCGGCGGCTGGTACGGCGACCGCTTCGGCCACCGCCGGGTGCTGCTGGCCGCCGCCACCCTGTGCGGGCTGACCCTCACGGCCTTCCCGCTGCTGCCCCTCCCGTTCCTCTTCGCGGCCATGCCGGTGGCCCAGTACGCCTCCGGCGTGATCCGGGCCGCCAACTCCGCCCTGGTCGCGGTCACCGTCCCGGAGGGAGGCCGCCGCCAGGCCTTCGCCCTCGTACGCTGCGTGTCCAACGGAGGCTTCACCCTCGGGCCGCCGCTGGGCGCCCTGATCGCGACCGGGCTCTCCTACGACTGGCTCTTCGTCGCCGACGGCGTCGGGACCCTCTTCTTCGCCCTCTGGACGGCCCGGGTCGTCCCGGCGCGCGGCGCCTCCCGCCAGACCTCCGCGGCCCCGGACGGGGGTCGGGGCCGCGGAATCGCCGCCGAACTACGGGCCAGGCCCGCCCTGCTGGTGGTGCTCGGCGCGATCCTGGTGACCGACGTCGTCTACCGCCAGCAGTACTCCACGTTCCCCGTCTTCCTCACCGACCAGGGCCTGGACCCGCGTGCCTTCGGGCTCGTCATCGCCCTCAACGGCGCGGTGATCCTGCTGCTGGAGCTGCCCGCCGCCGTCGCACTGCGCGAGCGGCCGGCGCTGCCGGTGATCGGTACGGGGCTGGTGCTGGTCGGGGCCGGGTACGCGGCGCTGCTGCTCGGAGCGGGGATCGCGAGCGCCGTGGCGATGATGGTGCTGCTGAGCCTGGGCGAGATCCTCTACAAGACCACCGCCACCGCCTACGTCGCCGACGAGGCGCCCGAGCACGCCGTCGGGCGGTTCCAGAGCCTGTACGCGGGCATCTCCGTCAGCGGCGTCGTCATCGGCCCGCCGCTGGGCGGAGCGCTGTACTCGGCGGCGCCCGGGCTGCTGTGGCCGCTGTGCGCCGGGCTCGCGACGGCGGCGGGTGCGGCGGTGCTGTGCGCCTCGGCGCGGCAGCGGCGACACGTGGTCCGACCGGCACATGAGACCGGTTCGCAACCTCAGGCCGTCGCCGGTTAGGTTTCGGGCATGACTGCTACGCGTACCACCGGCGCCGTCGCCGCCGGACTTGCCACCATCACCGCCGACGGCACCGTCCTCGACACCTGGTTCCCCGCCCCCGAGCTGGTCGCCGAGCCCGGCCCGGCCGGCACCGAGCGCCTCACCGCCGAGCAGGCCGTGGAGCTCCTCGGCGCCGCCGCGGCCAAGGCGATCCGTGGCGACGAGGTCCGCGGCGTCGAGGTCGTAGCCGTCCGCACGGTCATCGCCTCCCTGGAGGACAAGCCGCTGGACGCGCACGACGCGTACCTGCGCCTGCACCTGCTCAGCCACCGCCTCGTCAAGCCGCACGGCCAGAACCTCGACGGCGTCTTCGGCCTGCTGGCCAACGTCGCCTGGACCTCGCTGGGCCCGGTCGCCGTCGACCAGGTCGAGACCGTCCGCCTCAACGCCCGCGCCGAGGGCCTGCACCTCCAGGTCACCTCGATCGACAAGTTCCCGCGGATGACCGACTACGTCGCCCCCAAGGGCGTGCGCATCGCCGACGCGGACCGCGTCCGCCTCGGCGCGCACCTCGCCGAGGGCACCACCGTCATGCACGAGGGCTTCGTCAACTTCAACGCCGGCACCCTCGGCACCTCCATGGTCGAGGGCCGCATCTCCGCGGGCGTCGTCGTCGGCGACGGCTCCGACATCGGCGGCGGCGCCTCCACCATGGGCACCCTCTCGGGCGGCGGCAAGCAGATCATCTCGATCGGCGAGCGCACCCTGATCGGCGCCGAGGCGGGCATCGGCATCGCCCTCGGGAACGAGTGCGTCGTCGAGGCCGGCCTGTACGTCACCGCCGGCACCCGCGTCACCCTGCCGGACGGCCAGGTCGTCAAGGCACTGGAGCTCTCCGGCGCCGACAACATCCTCTTCCGCCGCAACTCCGTGACCGGCGCCGTGGAGGCCCGCCCGTACAAGGCGAACTGGGGCGGCCTGAACGAGGTCCTGCACAGCCACAACTGACGGTCGAGCCGTCTCCGAGCGCCCTCCCGGACCCGCCGCGGCCCGGGAGGGCGCTCGCCGTGGTCAGGGCGGCCGGTACCGCCGTCGTCCGTGTCCGGATCCGCCCGGGACCGCTCGATGACGGGCGGGGCCACCGCGCGGTGGCAGGCGCGGCACTCGGAGACGGTCAACGGGATCCGGGCGCGGGGCGGGACCTCAGTGGAGGGGGATCGTGCGGATCAGGCCCGCGAAGGCCTGCTCCTCCGCCTCGGTCAGCTGTACCGATTCCATCGGGTGCGCGGCGGAGGTGCGCTGGGCCGGGATCATCGGCAGGCCCTCGGGTGCGTCGGGCTCCGGCTTGTGGAAGCGGCTGTCCCACAGCATGTGACCCACGCCGGCCACCCAGACGAGCACTGCCATGAACAGAACGGCGAGGCCGATTTCCTGGGCGAGGGAGATCGAGGGGAACACCAGGATCCTCCAGGGGTGCGGTCGGTGCGAGCCGGGTCAAGATCGGGCGTGCAGACACTCAACACCACAACCGGTCGATTCGGTAGGGATGTGGCGAGCGTCACGCCAGGGCCGAAAGTCCCTATCTCGCCCGGGACCGGCCCGTCGCAGCCGCTCCGGCGGCAGCTCGAAGCCCTCGTGGCCGCGCGCGAGGCCGAGCCGCTCGTGGAAGCGGTCAGCCGCCGTGCGCCGCTTGTTTTGCTGGTGAGCTGGACCAGGCCGCAACCGTGCCCGCGGGCCCGCCGGGTCGAGGACCTGGTCCTCGTCGGCGAGCAGGGCGAGCACGGCCGACAGGTCCCGGCGTGCGGCGAGGCGGAAGATCATGGCGAGATCGCGGCAGGGGGCCCGCCCGGGACGGCGGCCGGACCCCCCTGCGGCTCCTGCCCCGGGGATTACGGGCGGAAGCGCAGCACCTGCGGGTCGTGGTCGCTGTTCTGGGCGGCGAACTCCGCGTTGATGTGCACGCTGTCGTACGTGAACTTCTTGATCGCCGGGCTGGTCAGGATCTGGTCCAGCACCTGCGCGTTGCCCTGGTAGACGTACGAGTAGCGCTCGGTCTTCGGCAGCGACTTGATCGCCGGGTACAGCGCCCCGCCGTCCGCCAGCGCGTCCGTGGTCGCGGAGAACTCGAAGTCGTTGATGTCGCCGAGGACGAGGACGTTGGCGTTCTTGTCCTCCGCCAGGATCTGCTTCACGAAGCCGTTCACGGCCTGCGCCTGGAGCAGCCGCTTGGCCTCGGAGGAACGCAGCGGCGGCTGGTGGTGCGAGGTCAGGCCCTCGTCGCCGCCCTTCGAGCCGAAGTGGTTGGCGATCACGAAGACCGTCTTGCCGCGGAAGACGAACTCGCCGGCCAGCGGCTTGCGGCTGTCGGCCCACGCCGGGTTCGCGGGGTCCACGCGGCCGGGGGAGTGGGTCAGGTGGGTCTTGCCGTTCTCCTTGACGACGCCCGTCGCCGTCACCGCGTCACCCGGGGCGCGCTCGGTGAAGGAGACCCGCGCCGGGTTGAAGAGGAACACCTGGCGGATGTTGCCGCCGGGCTCGCCGCCGTCCTTCTTGTCCTCGGGGTTGACGGTCCGCCACTGGTAGGCCGGCCCGCCCGCCGCCGCGATGGCCGTGGTGAACTTGGTGAGGGTCTGCTCCGCCGAGACGGTGCCGTCGTTCTTGGCGCCGTTGTCGTCCTGGATCTCCTCCAGGGCGAGGATGTCGGGGGCGGCGAGGTTCTCGACGACGGCCTTCGCCAGGGCGTCGAACTTCTCCTGCGGGTCCGTCGGGTCGAGGTTCTCGACGTTGTACGTGGCCACCGCGAGCTCCTGCTCGGCCTGCGGCTTGGTCTTCTCGGGGGCGATGGTGCCCGCCTTGACGGTGCCGAGGGTGCGGGCCACCAGCGTGTAGCCGCCGAACTGGTTGAAGTCCAGCGGGCCTTCGGTGGTACCGGTCAGCTTGTCGCCGACGTTGGCCACGGGGAAGGGCTGCTGCGCGATCGGCGCGAGCTGCTGGATCTGCAGGCGCCCGGTGTTCTGGGACTCGTAGGAGCCGTATACGGTGCCGCCGCGCTTGGCGGCGTTCTCCCAGCCCTTCACCGTGACCCACAGCTCGGAGTACGGGTCGGTGGCGCCGACGACGCGCGAGGTGCCGATCTTGACGTTCATTCCCTCGAGGGACTCGTAGTGGTCCAGGGCGTAGCGCGAGGGCTCCAGCGTCAGGCCGTTGATGCTGCCGTCGGCGGCCGGGTCGCCGGCCGGGGTGTACTCGGCGGGCACCGTGTACTCGTTGATCGCGGTCGCCTCGGGCAGCGCGTTGCCGGAGGAGACCACGGTGACGGTCGGCTTGGATATCTGGGTCACCGACTGGTTGCCGGATTTCACGCCACCGGGGATGTACTCGCCGACGGTGCCGGAGACCTTGACCGCGTCGCCCACGGCGACGCTCGGGACCGAGTTGGTGAAGACGAAGACGCCCTCGCTCGTCGCGTCGTTGTCGTCGGCGTCGGGGTCCTGGATCCAGAAACCGCGCGAACCGTAGGTGCGCACGCCCGTCACGATGCCCTCGACATCGGAGACCTGCTTGCCGTTGAGCGGGGATATCCGGGTGGTGCCCTGGATGTCGTGGATGCGTACGGGGTCGGCGGACGCCGCGCCCTCGGCCGCGTCGGCGGAGCCCGCGAGCAGGCCGGTGGCCAGCGCGGTGGCGACGAGGGCCGCGACGGCGGCGGAGCGGGGATGCGAGGAGCGCATGGTCAGGAAACTCCGGTGTGGGAGAGGGGTAGGGAGAGGCTGCGAGCAGCGAGATCTGCGGGGGGATGGTCAGCCCCCAAACGTCTACGCGCGTCAATTTCCTGTGTTGCCAGCAAAGTTGTCAAGCCCTCCAGGGGAGACGGCAGCCGACTGTGGGATGAACCAAAGGCGATGGCCCGCCGGGCGCGCCCGATATGCGTCTACGCTGGGTCGCCGTACGACGGCCACAGCTGTCATCTGCGCCACATCCGCCATGCCCGCACTGCCCCGTCATGTCGGCCATGTCGCCGGTTTTCGGGCGCGCATGACGGTCCGGCCGCCGGGCCGGACCGTCATGGCCCGCCCGTCACCACCGCGTCCGCGAGGAGAGCCTCCCCATGTCCGCTGAGTCGCACCCCACACTGCCGCCGGTACGGCTGCACTCCGATGCGGAGCTGGCGCGCGACGCCCTCGGTGCGCCGCTGTTCGCGCGCGCCGTACGGCTGGCCCGCTGGGCCGGGCCCGCGACCCGCGTCGGCGTCGGCGGCGAACTGGCGGCCGACCAGCTGCCCGGGGCCGCCGCCCACCTGGGCCTCGACCCGGGCGACGAGGATGCCGCCGGGTCCGCGAGCCAGGCCTGGCGGGTGGCCGTGGACACGGGCCTGGTGGACGTGACCGAGCCGGAGGAGGACACGGATGCGGAGGGCGCCGGGGAGGCGGGCGAGGAGCCGCACGGCACGGCCGCGCCCGGCGAGGACCTGGCGTTGGTGACGGGCGGGACGCCCGGCGACGTCCTCGGCCTGTGGCGGGCGGCCCTGGAGGCGGTGCTCGCCGATGCGGCCGTGCCCGACCTGGAGGGCCTGGTCGACGCACTGGACGCCGGCGGGGAAATCGACTTCGACCGGCTGGACTGGAACCCGGGCCGCGAGGCGGACCTCCTCGACGAGGTCCTCGCCAACCTCTATCTGCTCACCGTCGCCGAGGGCGGGGCCGCAGACCGACCGATTCCGCTTCCGGTGCTGGCCGCGTCGATGGTGGTGCCCGACGGGATGGGCGAGCCGACCAACGCCGTCCTGGAGCAGGTCTCGGACGCGATGATGCGACTCGACGACCAGTTCCGACAGCTGGAGCCCATCGGTCTGGTGGAGTTCCGGCCCGTCGACGAGGAGCTCATGGCGCAGCCCGACGAGGACGGCCCGCGCGATGGACGGGACGCCGACGACGAGGACGTCTCCCGCTACGGCATGGTCCGCCTGACCCCGCTGGGCCTCTACGGCATCCGCGCCCGGATGCTGGAGGCCGGAGTGGACGCCCCGGCGGTCGGCGAGCTGGCCGGCAAGGGCGCCGACGCACTCCTCGACGCCGTCTCCTCCTACCCCGAGCGCGCGGCGCAGGCCGAGATCGAGCAGTGGATGGCGGGCCGCGAACCGTCCGACGCTGTCGCCGAACTGCTGGCCGCCGCCCGCGGGGACGACGAGGGCGGCCCGCTGCGCCGGCTGCGCTGCCAGCAGGCCCTCGCGCTGGCCGGACCGGAGGCCGAGCCGGCGGTCCGCTCGGTGTTGGACGAGGCGGAGCTCGGCGGGCTCGCCCGGGTCTGGCTTGCGGAGCACGGAGTGGCCGACGTACCGGCGCCCGCCCCGCAGATGGTGTTCTGGCTGACGGTCGACACGATCGCCGCGCAGCTCGCGGCCGACGGCGAGAGCGACGAGCTGCCCCTCCTGATGGAGACCCTGACCGCCCATCACGCGGGCTTCTTCGACCAGGTGTGGCGCGTCGAGCACCCGTCGACGGTGCAGGTCCTGGAGGCGATGGGCCGGCTGCACCCGGACCGGAAGACGGCGAAGGAGGCCCGCAAGGCCGCGTTCAAGGCGCGCTCCCACAGGCCCTGAGCGCCCGGCCCGGGAAGCGGGCGACAATGCGCCGTTCCTGGGTCGGAGTTGGCCAATGACGCCGACGGGCAAGGGGTCTGTTCTCCTTCGTGGGTAATTCAGCCGCCGTTCACGTGCGGGCGGGAGCGTGTGCGCCGACGACCGCACGACAGGCGCACCACTCCCCACCCCTGGAGACCCGATGCCGCTCAGCCGCAGAGACTTCACCGCCCGTACCGTCATCGCCGGCGCGGGAGTCGCGCTCACCGGGACGGTCGGCGCTCTCGCCACCGCTCCGGGTGCGCTCGCGGCCGAGGACGGCGCGGACCGCGACGAGCAGGGGCGGCCGTGCGAGCCCGGCTACGGCCCGCTCGTTCCCGACCCGGCCGGCATCCTCGCCCTCCCCGCCGGCTTCAGGTACCGCGTGATCACGCACAGCGGCGTCACCCGGCTGGAGTCCGGTGAGACCACCCCGTCGAACCACGACGGGACCGCGGCCTTCGAAGGCCACCGCGGTGTCACACTCCTCGTCAACAACCACGAGCTGAAGGGCAAGCGGGAGAACTGGGCCCGCCCCGTCCCACTCGCCGAGGGCCTCGTCTACGACCCGGCCGCGGCCGGCGGCTGCACCGTCGTCGAGGTCCGGCGCGGCGGAGAGGTCGCCGAATGGGTGGGCATCGCCGGTACGTCGACCAACTGCGCGGGCGGTGCCACCCCCTGGGGCACCTGGCTGACCTGCGAGGAGAACTCCGACCTCGCCGGCAGGAACGGCATGACCAAGGACCACGGCTACGTCTTCGAGGTCGACCCGCACGACCGACGCGCCAACCGCGACCCGCAGCCCATCAAGGCCTTCGGCCGCTACGACCACGAGGCTGTGGTCATCGACCCGCGCCAGGGCCACGCGTACCTGACCGAGGACGCCTCCGGCCCCAGCGGGCTGTTCTACCGCTGGACCCCGCCCCTCGGGTTCCGGCACGGGCGCGGCAGGCTCCGTGCGCTCGCCGCCGACGCAGGTGTGCTCCAGGCCGCCAAGTGCATCGACAGCTCGGACCGGTTCGTCGACGACCTCTCGCGCGCCACGCGGATCGGCACCGTGTACGGCGTCGACTGGGTGGACGTGCCGGACCGCGATGCGCGCACCGTGCCCGTCCGCAAGCAGTTCGCGGACCACGCGGTGACACGCGGGCGCAAGCTGGAGGGCATGTGGTGGGCGGACGGAGGCGCGTACTTCGTCTCGTCCTACGCCCGTGAGGAGAGCCCCGGTGCCTCGCACGACGGGCAGGTCTGGTTCTACGACCCCAAGCGGCGCACGGTCCGGCTGACCGTCCTCATCGGCGTCAACGCGGACCCGTCGGCGGACGGCGGCTACGACGGCCCGGACAACATCACCGTGTCGCCGTACGGAGGCCTGGTCATCGCCGAGGACGGCTCGGGGCTGCAACACCTGTTCGGTGCGACCGCATCGGGCCGCACGTACCCGCTGGCGCGCAACGAGCTGAACATCGGGTCCGCCGAGGACCCCGAATTCTCCGAATTCGCGGGAGTCTGCTTCTCCCCGGACGGACGCACCCTGTACGCCAGCATCCAGGACCCGGGCATCATGCTGGCCATCACCGGCCCGTGGCGGCGCGCGCACTGACGCTCCGCCCGGCCGGGATCGCGGGCCTCAGTGGGCCGGGGAAACCTCCGCGCGGGAGGCTTCGGCCCACTCGGCGAGCAGGAACTCGTACGCCTCGGAAGGCCACTCGCCGTCCACCCTGGTCTCCACGAGGTGCCGTATCGCCTCGTTCGCCTCGGCGGCGGACGGGCGGGCAGGCCCCGCGGGTGTGAGTGTCTCGTGCATGCCTCCAAGGCTACGGGCGGGCACTGACAGCCACCCACGGATTACGCGTGGCATCCATCACCCGCGAACCCGCACGGTGGCCGTCCGTGCCCGCCCACCTGCTCAGAGCGCCTGCGCGGCGGGCTTGACCATGCCGCGCACTGTGCGCGACTTCACAAACTCGCCCATGGCCGTCATCTCCCATTCGCCGGAGAACTGGCGGATGAGCTTCGCCATCATCACGCCCGTCTGCGGCTCGGCGCTGGTGAGGTCGAAGCGCACCAGCTCCTCGCCGCTGGCCGCGTCGATCAGGCGGCAGTAGGCCTTGGCCACCTCGGTGAACTTCTGGCCGGTGAAGGAGTTGACCGTGAAGACCAGGCCCGTGGCGTCGGAGGGGATCCGGCCGAGGTCCACGACGATCACCTCGTCGTCGCCCGCGCCCTCGCCCGTGAGGTTGTCCCCGGAGTGCTTGACGGCGCCGCCCAGGATGGACAGCTTGCCGAAGTAGCAGCTGTCGATGTGGTTGCGCTGCGGGCCGTACGCGATGACGGACGCGTCGAGGTCGATGTCCCGGCCGCGGAAGGCGGGCTCCCAGCCCAGCCCCATCTTGACCTGGGAGAGCAGCGGGCGGCCGCCCTTGACCAGGGAGACGGTCTGGTTCTTCTGGAGGCTGACCCGGCCCTTGTCCAGGTTGATCTTCCCGGTGGCGGGCGGTGCGGCCGGGGGCGCGGCGGGTGCGGGGGCGGGGGCCGGGGTGACCGGGGCGGGGGTGCCGGCGCCGGCGGTGAGCCAGGGGGAGGGCTGGTGGGTCGTCGGCGGGACGGGGGGTGCGGCGGGCGTGGGAGGTGCGGGCGGGGTGACGGCGGCTGCGGGAGCCGGCTCCTCGTCCACGCTCACCCCGAAGTCGGTGGCGATGCCGGCGAGGCCGTTCGCGTACCCCTGGCCGACCGCGCGGACCTTCCACACACCGCCGCGCTGGTAGATCTCGACGACGACGAGCGCGGTCTCGGTGGCCAGCTGCGGCGGGGTGAACGAGGCGATCACCGCGCCGCCGTCGGCATTGCGCACGGTGGCGGTGGGCTCGATGCCCTGGAAGGTCTGCCCGGCGGCGTCGGGGCTGGCCGTGACCACGATCCGCTCGATGCCCGGGGGCACCGCGGAGGTGTCCACGGTGACGGAGTCCGGCGCCGCGCCCCCGCCGGACCGGTAGGCGACACCGGGCCCTGAGGGCTGGTTGAAGAAGATGAAGTCGGCGTCGGAGCGCACCTTGCCGTCCGCCGTGAGGAGCAGGGCGGACACGTCGAGCCGCACCGGCGCAGCCACGTCGACCGTCACGCGGACGGCGTTGAGCGGCAGGTTGGATCCAGGGGTCATAGCGGTCATGCCCGGAGAACGAGCGGAGGTGCTTTGCCGTTCCCTTACCTTCGCGGGATATTTCCGCGCCGGTTGCGGGGGTGGTTCTTCGCGGTGCGCTCGTTGCCGAATTTGTACGAGCCGGTCCACCGGGCCATCACGAGCTGCGGATCCCCGGCCTCCACTTCGGTCAGGAACGCGGCGGCGCGGTCCCCGCGCAGGGTGGCCGCGGTGCGGCCCTGGTGGGTGATGACGACGCTGCCGCCGCTGCGTCGGTCGAATGTGAACCCGTGTGGTCTCGGCATGGTCCGCAGCCTGCCCCGCGGGGGCGGGAAGGGCAACGGGATTGACCGTGCGCGGAGGGCGGCCGGGGCCTCGGATCCCCGGGGCCTCGGATCCGCGATCCGGAGGCCCCCGGGGCCGCCGAGGTCAGCCGCCGGTCACCCGGCGCGGCAGGCCCAGCGGATTGGCCTCGCGCAGCTCGGCCGGAAGGAGCGCGTCCGGCACCGACTGGTAGGCCACCGGCCGCAGCCAGCGCTCGATCGCCGTACCGCCCACCGAGGTGGAGTGCGAGGTGGCGGCCGGGTATGGCCCGCCGTGGTGCTGGGCCGGTGCCACCGCGACCCCGGTCGGCCAGCCGTTGACCACGATCCGCCCCGCCAGCTGCGTGACCTGCGCGATCAGCTCGGCGGCCGGGCCCGGGCCGCCCTCGGCCTCGGCGGCCGACAGCTGGAGGGTGGCGCTCAGGTTCCCGCCGAGGCGACCGAGGACGGCGCCCGCCTCGGCCTGGCCGGCGTACCGGACGACGACGGTGACCGGGCCGAAGCACTCCTCCAGGAGGACGTCGTGCCCGTCGCCCGCGAGGAGGTCCTCGGCCCGCACCGTCAGGTAGCCCGCACCCACGGTGTGCTCGCCGCCGGATCCCGGGGTGACGGGAGCGTCGACGCCGGGCAGCGCGGCCCGCTCGCGCACCCCGGAGACGAAGTTCTCCCGCATCCGGTGGTCGAGCAGCACCCCGGGCTCGGTCTCGCCGAGGGCCTTGGCGAGCTCGCCGGTGAGCCGGTCGCCGTCCGCGCCGTCGGGAACCAGGACCAGGCCGGGCTTCACGCAGAACTGGCCGACACCCAGGGTGACCGAGCCCGCCAGGCCGGCGCCGATCTCCTCGGCCCGCTCGGCGGCCGCGGCCGGGGTGACCACGACGGGGTTGAGGGAGCCCAGTTCGCCGTGGAAGGGAATCGGCACGGGCCGGGCGGCGGCCGCGTCGAACAGTGCCCTGCCGCCCCGGATGGAACCGGTGAATCCGGCAGCCGACACCAGCGGGTGGCGGATCAGCTCCAGGCCCGCGTCGAACCCGTGGACCACACCCACCACTTCGGGCGGGAGCCCGTTCGCGACGGCCGCCCGGCGCAGCAGCGAGGCGCACAGCTCGGACGTGGCGGGGTGGTCGGGGTGCACCTTGACCACCACCGGGCAGCCCGCGGCCAGCGCGCTCGCGGTGTCTCCGCCCGGGACGGAGAAGGCGAGCGGGAAATTGGAGGCGGCATAGACCGCGACCACGCCGAGCGGGACCTTGTAACGGCGCAGCTCGGGGCGCGGCGGGGTGAGCAAGGGGTCGGCCCGGTCGATCCGGATGTCGAGGTAGGACCCCTCGTCGACGGCGTCGGCGAAGGCGCGCAGCTGGCCGGTGGTGCGGGCGAGTTCGCCGGTGAGCCGGCCCGGTCCGAGCGCGGTCTCGGCGTCGGCGGCCTCGATGACGTGGGCGGCGGCCTCGTCGAGCAGTGCGGCCGCGGTGCGCAGGAAGGCGGCGCGGACGGCGGCGTCCGCGAGCGGGCCGCGGGCGGCATGGGCGGCCCGTACGGCTTCGTCCACCTCGCGGCCTGTGGCTTCCACCGCAACCTGCTCGCGCTGCTTCCCGGTGCGGGGGTCCACACTCCAGACTGGTGTCGTTGCCATGGCCCGCTGCCTCCTGGATCGTTCAGTATTCTGAACGCGGTTCCGGTGGATGAATGATCACATCTGCTGCGGACTCTATTTCCGGGTCCTCCGCGTGACAAGAGGCGACCAGAGGGGAAGCAGGCGCATGACGACGACCGAGTCGGGGATCCACGCCCAGGCGGCGCCCGTCAAATCGGCGGTCCGGACCGTCCTGCTGCTGGAGCACTTCGCGGCCAGGCCGGGACTGCACAGCCTGGCCGACATCCAGAGCGACCTCTCCCTGCCCAAGTCCAGCCTCTACATGCTGCTGCGCACGCTGGTGAGCCTCGGCTGGGTGGAGACGGACGCGACGGGCACGCGGTACGGCATCGGCGTACGGGCCCTGTTGGTCGGCAGTTCGTACATCGACGGCGACGAGGTGGTCGCCGCGGCCCGGCCCACCCTGGACCGGCTCTCCGACGACACGACGGAGACCATCCACCTGGCCCGGCTCGACGGGACGAGCGTGGTGTACCTGGCCACCCGGCAGTCCCAGCACTACCTGCGGCCCTTCACCCGGGTCGGGCGGCGGCTGCCCGTGCACTCGACGGCGCTCGGCAAGGCGCTGCTCGCCACGCACTCGGACGCGGAGGTGCGGGCGCTGCTGCCGCGGCGGCTGGAGGCGGTCACCGAGCACACCATCACCGACCGGGAGCAGCTCATCGAGGAGCTGGAGCTGGTGCGCGAGCAGGGCTACGCCCTGGACCGGGAGGAGAACACCCTCGGGCTGCGCTGCTTCGGGGTGGCCGTGCCGTACCGCACGCCGGCCCGGGACGCGGTGAGCTGCTCGGTGCCGGTGGCCCGGCTGACGCCGGGTCACGAGCAGGTGATCAAGGCGGCGCTCTTCGAGGCGCGCGACCGGCTGTCGGTGGTGACGCGCCGCATGTGACGGTGCGTGGGGCGGTCCATGTGACGGTGCGTGACGCGCCGCATGACGGTGCGTCGCGCGGTGCCTGGGCGCCGGGTGTGACGGTGCGTGGGGCGGTGTGGGCGACGTCGTGGGGCGGGGTGCGACAGCGCCTGCGCCGCCGCGGGGCCGCCTGCTTCCTCCCCCGCGCGGGGGAGGCGGTTCCCCATTGAGGGGGAGGTGGAGGGCCGCTGCCCGCGGGACCGTTGGGGCATGACCAGACGAGCCGTTCACACGACGCACGCACCGCAGTCCTCCGACCCGGGCCCCGCGCCCGCCCGCGACGACGCACCCGCCCCCGCAGCCGCCCCCGCGCCCGCCCACGGGGCCGGGAAGCAGGTCCTCGCGGCGGTGGCCCTGGCGGCCACGGTGCCGTATCTGGCGCTGAAGGCCGCCTGGCTGTCCGGCAGCCGGATCGGGATACCGGACGGCAGCGTGCTGCTGGAGGCCGGAATGTTCCTCATGGTGGTCAATGCCGTCACGCTGGCCATGGACGCGTGCGTGATCCTGCTCGTCCTGGTGCTCACCAGACCCTGGGGGCTGAGAACGCCCGCCTGGATGCTGACCGTTCCGGTGTTCACCGCCACGGGCCTGCTGACCCCGATCCTCCTCGGGTTCCCGGGCCAGCTGCTCCTACGGGCCCTCGGCTTCGGGACCGGCCCGGAGGCGGCGGCCGCGCGGGAGCCCTTCCTGGACTCCTGGGTCTTCATTGTCGTGTACACGGGCTTCACCGTCCAAGGCCTCGCCCTGGCCGCGCTGTTCGTGCCCTATGCACGCCGCCGGTGGGGCCGGAGGTGGCAGGGCGCGGTGGGCGAGCGGCTGCCGTCGCCCACGGGGGTGGTGGCGGCAGCCGGGGCCTCGGGCGCCCTGGTGCTGGCCGCGATCTTCCTGTACTGGGCCTTCGGCGGCACGGCCGGGCTGAGCGCCGAGCGGGCCGGGGCGTATTCGGTGGAGAGCGCCGTCGGGTCCGTGGCCCACGCGTTGTGCGCGCTCGCCGCAGGAGCGGGGACGCTGCTCCTGGCCCGCGGCGGGGCGCTGCGGGCGCGGTGGCCGCTCGGGCTCGCCTGGGTCGGTGCCGCCGCGACCCTGGCGTGGGGCGCCTGGATGCTGATCGCCTCGCTGGGGCCGCAGTTGGACGACGGTGAAGGAGGGTTTGCCGCAGCGCGGTTGATCTACGCTGGCCAGATGGCCACGGGATCGCTCGCCACCGCCGTCCTCGCCCGGTTCCTCATATCCCGACGCGCCGGCTGATGCGCGACGGCCTGGGCCGGCTGCTGGGAGCACGGGCCCGGCTGCGATGGGTCCACCAGATCCTCGGCGGCGCCCTGCTGATGCCGTATTTCCTCCTCGCCACGGTGGGCGTCGGCATGGCGGCCGACGGAGCCAACGCGCTGTCGTCCCTGCCGCTGTCCCTCGCGGCCTACGCCGCGGCGCTGCCGCTGGCCGCCGTCACCGGGGTGTACGGGCTGGTTCGGCCGCTGTCGGTGAGCGCCGTCCGGGCGATGTGCGCGGTGCCGGGGGAGCGGCTCGCGGAAGGGCCGGCGCGGTCCTGGGCCGCGCGGGGACGGGCCTCGGCCTGGTGGACCCTGCACCTGGGGGTCGGAGCTCTGGTCAGCGGGATGACCCTGGCGGTGCCGCCCATGGCGGTGGTGCTGATGGTGCTGCCGTTCGTGAGCGGTCTGCACGAAGTCCGACTGGGCTTCGGGTGGTTCCACACGGGCGTCGAGACCTACACGGCCCCTCTCCTCGGGATCGGCCTGCTGGCCGCACTCGCCCTGTGCGCGGCCGGGGCCGGGGAGCTGCTGGCCCGGCTGGCGCCCGTACTGCTCGGGCCCACGGCGGCGGACCGGCTCCTGGCGGCCGAGGAGCGGGCAGCCGACCTGGCCGTGCGCAACCGGCTGGCCCGGGAGCTGCACGACGCGGTCGGGCACGCGCTCAGCGCCGTCACCCTCCAGGCGGCGGCGGCCCGGCGGATGCTGGAGCGCGACCCGGACTTCGTACGGGAGGCGCTCACCGCGATCGAGGACACCACGCGGCGGACGGTGGGCGAGCTGGACGCCGTCCTGGGCCTGCTGCGCGAAGGGGACCCGGCCCGGCCGGACGGTGCGACGGTCCCCGCCCCGACCCTCGCCGCCGACCTCGACGGGCTGCTGGCCCGCACCCGCGCAGCGGGCACCACGGTCACCGCGCACCAGGACCCCGGGAGCGCGGGAGACTGGGCCCGCCTCCCGGAGATCACCTCGCGGGAGGCCTACCGGATCGTGCAGGAAGGCCTCAGCAACGCACTGCGCCACGGCACAGGCCCCGTGGACCTGCGGATCCTCGTCCGGGCCGGCCGCGACACCGGTCAACGACAACTGGAGATCACCATGACCAATCCGTCGGCCGCGCCCGAGGGCCGGGAGCCCCGCGCCACCGGGGGCCGCGGACTGCGCGGCGCCGCGGAGCGGGCCGCGCTGCTCGGCGGCAGCGTCGAGGCCGGCCCGCATGAGGACCGGTGGCGGCTGCGCGCGGCCCTCCCGCTGGCGGGGCGCGACCGATGACGGCCGCCGCCCCGGCGGCCCGGCCGCCGCTGCGCATCGTGCTCTGCGACGACGAGCGGATGGTCCGCACCGCGCTGAGGGTCATCCTCGAGGTCGAAGCCGACCTGGAGGTCGTCGGCGAGGCCGCCACCGGCGCCGAAGCGGTCCCCCTCGTGCGGTCCCTCGCCCCCGATGTGGTGCTGATGGACGTCCGGATGCCCGAGATCGACGGCATCCGGGCCACCGAGCAGATCCTCGCCACCATGGACGAGCCGCCCAGGATCGTGGTCGTCACCACTTTCGAGAACGACGCCTACGTCTACGACGCGCTGCGCGCCGGAGCCGTCGGCTTCCTCCTCAAGCGCGCCGACCCCGACGAGCTGATCGGGGCGGTCCGGCTCGTCGCCCGCGGCGACTCGCTGCTCTTCCCGGCCGCCGTACGCTCCCTCGCCCTCACCCACGCGGCAGCTCCCGCCCCCGCCCCCTGGATCGCCAGGCTCACCGACCGCGAGGCCGACGTGCTGCGCCTGATGGCCACCGGACTGACCAACCACGAGGTGAGCGAACGCCTCGGGGTCGGGCCGCAGACGGTCAAGACCCACGTCGCGTCGGTCCTCACCAAGACCGGCTCCCGCGACCGCACCCAGGCGGTCATCGCGGCCTACGAGGGAGGTTTCATCATGAGGAAAGTCTGAGAAGTCGGCCACAATCGGGGCAGAGCGGAACGCCCCGGGCCGCCGGTACGTCCTTCCGGGGGATGAACAAGACGATCAGGCGTGCGTCGGTCTTCTGTCTGCTCCTGGTGCTGGCCCTGCTGGTCCGGGTCACCTGGGTGCAGGCGTACCAAGGCCAGGCCCTCGCAGACGACAAGCACAACCGCCGCAATCTCATCGGGCAGTACGAGAACCCGCTGGGCAACATCATCGTGGGCGGGGAGGCGATCACCGGCTCGGAGAAGACGGGCGGCAAGGACTTCGGCTACAAGCGGACCTACGTCGACGGTCCCCTCTACGCGCCCGTCACCGGCTACAGCTCACAGGCCTTCGGCACCAGCATGCTGGAGGGCGTCTACAAGAACGTCCTCAACGGTTCCGACAGCCGGCTGAAGACCGTGATGGACGTGCTCACCAACAAGCGTGCCGATCCCGGCAACGTCCTGACCACGATCGACAAGGACGTGCAGAAGGCCGCCTACGACGCGCTCCAGGGCAAGCAGGGCGCCGCCGTGGCCATCGACCCCGCCACCGGCGAGATCCTCGCCGTCGTGAACAACCCCTCCTTCGACCCGGGCAGCATCGCCGGCGCCACCGACCAGAAGGCGTGGGACGCGCTCTCCGCCGACAACGGCAAGGCGATGGAGAACGTGGCGCTCCGCAAGCCCCAGGCGCCCGGCTCCACCTTCAAGCTGGTCACTCTCGCCGCCGCGATCGAGCACGGCCTGGTCAGCGACATCGACCAGCAGACCGGCATCCCCGACCCGTACACGATCCCCGGCACCCGCACCCCGCTGCCCAGCGAGGCGGGCTCGGCGGCCTGCAGCAACGTCTCGGTGCGCACCGCCCTACGCCTGTCCTGCAACAACGTCTTCGCCGAGCTGGCCGCCAAGCTCGGCCAGGACAAGATGCGCGCGACCGCCGAGAAGCTCGGCTTCAACACGCAGATCGACACCCCGGTCCGCACCAACCCCCCGAGCAAGTACCCGTCCAGGAAAATGTCGATCGACCAGGTCGCGCAGACGGGTATCGGCCAGTTCGACGTCCAGGCCACCCCGCTGCAGATGGCGATGGTCACGGCCGCGATCGAGAACGGCGGCAAGCTCGTCGCCCCGCACATGGTCTCCGAGGTCACCGACGCCGACGGCAACGTGCTGGAGAGCTTCAAGGACCCGAAGTCCCAGCAGATCATGAAGGAGAAGACGGCCTCGATGATCCGGGACGCCATGCGCACGGTCGCCACCGAGGGCGGCGGCAAGCCGGCCCAGGTCTCGGGCGCCGAGGTGGGCGGCAAGACCGGCACCGCGCAGCGCGGGGTGAACAACAGCCTCGCGCCGCTGGCCTGGTTCACCTCGTACGGCAAGGCGCACGGCAAGCAGATCGCCGTGGCCGTGGTGATCGAGAACTCCGACACCGACCGCTCCGAGATCGGCGGCGGCAAACTGGCCGCGCCCATCGCGCAGAAGATGATGCAGGCCTGGCTGAAGAAGTAGGCACGCGGGACGCGATGTCCGACGCGCCGGGAACCGACGGGGTTCCCGGCGCGTATCTGTCTTCGTGATCAGGACTGCGCACCCCGCCGACCTCGACGCCATCGCCGCCCTCCACACCAGGGCGCGGGCCACCTACTACCAGGGCCACATACCCGAAGAGGCCTACGCCGGGGAAGCCGAGCTGGCCCGCACCCGCGAGGGCTGGACCGCGGCCGTCGCCCGCGGGCCCGCCGAGGGCAGGGTGCTGTGCGCCGAGGAGGACGGCGAGCTCACCGGTGTCGCCGCCTTCCGCACGCAGGACGGCGAGACCACCCTCACCCAGCTCCACGTCGATCCTGTCCACTGGCGCCGGGGCACCGGGGCCGCCCTGCACGCCGCCTGCCTGGAGGTCTGGCGCCGCGCCCGCGTCCGCCGGGTCCGTCTGGAGGTCTACGAGCACAACCTCCGGGCCCAGGCCTTCTACGCCGCGCAGGGCTGGCAGCCCGATCCTGCCGCCACCGCGTCGGGCAGCCACCGCACCCTCTGGCTGGACGTCGCCTGAGGCCGCCCGCGGCCGCCGCCCGCTGCCTGCCGCCGATGCCCGCCGTGTCCGGGGAATGGGACGGAAGGCCGGATGGTTCGCACAACTGATGGTTGAACGATGAAGCGTCCGGTTCGTCGGTTCATCGGTTCGTCAGCCGTCAGCCGTCAGCCGTCAGCGTCCCATCAGCGACCCCGGAGAGAAGAAGGATCATGCGCGTCGAGATCTGGAGCGACATCGCCTGTCCCTGGTGCTACATCGGCAAGGCCCGTTTCACCAAGGGGCTGGCCGGGTTCGCGCACCGCGACGAGGTGGAGGTCGTCTTCCGCTCCTTCGAGCTCGACCCGGGCAGCCCCAAGGGCGTGACCGCCCCCGTCGTGGAGATGCTCGCCGAGAAGTACGGCCGCACCCTCAGCGAGGCGCGCGGCATGGAGCAGCACGTCGCCGCGAGCGCCCGCGCCGAGGGGCTCGGGTACCGGACCGAGGGGCGCGACCACGGAAACACCTTCGACATCCACCGGCTGCTGCACCTGGCCGACGCCCGGGGCCGGCAGGAGGAGCTGCTCGACCTCGCCTACCGGGCCAACTTCGCCGAGGAGCGCTCGGTCTTCGACCCCGAGGTGCTGATCACGCTCGCGGTCGAGGCCGGCCTGGACGAGGCCGAGGCCCGAGCCGTCCTCGCCGACGGTTCCGCCTATGCCGACGAAGTCCGGGCCGATGAGCGCGAGGCCGCCGAGCTGGGTGCGAACGCCGTGCCGTTCTTCGTCCTCGACCGCCGCTACGGGATCTCCGGCGGACAGCCGGCCGACGTGTTCACGCGCGCCCTGGAGCAGGCGTGGGCAGGGCGCGAGGTGGAGCAGCCGGCGGCCGCGGCCGACGCGTGCGAGCCCGACGGGGCGTGCACCGCCCCGCAGGTATAAGTACTACTTGGGTTGGGTGGGTGAAACTCGGCAATGGACTTTGGGCACTTCCTGGCGCAGAGTTGACGGCATGGATCTTCCGATCGACGAAGCGACCCGTGCCGAGTTCGCCCACTCCACCACCTACCTCAACTCCGCCAACTGCGGAGTCGTCCCGCGTGCCGCCGTCGCGGCCGTACGGGAGCTGGCCGAGGCGGCCGGGGCCGGGATCCCCGCCGGATTCGGCGACTTCGACCGCGTGAACCGCGCCCGCGCCTCCTTCGCCCGCCTGGTCGGGGTGGACGCCGACCGGGTGGCCGTCGGCTCGGCCGTGTCGACCCACGTCGGCCTCGTCGCGGCCTCGCTCCCCTCCGGCGCGGAAGTGCTCTGCCCGGAGGGCGACTTCGCCTCCGTGATCAACCCGTTCGTCGTGCGGGACGACCTGAAGGTGCGGTTCGCGCCGCTGGATTCCCTCGCCGAGGCCGTCGGCCCGGACACGGCCCTGGTCTCGCTGAGCGCCGTACAGTCCGCGGACGGGCGCAAGGCCGACCTGGCGGCGGTGCGACAGGCGACGGCGGCGCACGGGGCCCGGATGCTCGTCGACGCGTCCCAGGCCGCGGGCTGGCTCCCCTTCGACGCCTCGCCGTACGACTACACGGTCACCGTCGGCTTCAAGTGGCTGCTCAGCGTCCGCGGAGCCTCCTTCATGACCGTCTCGAGGGAGGCCCAGAACACCCTGACCCCGCTGCACGCCGGCTGGGTGGCCGCGGAGTCCATGTGGGACGCCGTCTACGGACCGATGCCGAAACTGGCCGACTCCGCACGGCGGTTCGACGAGTCCCCCGCCTTCCTCGCCTACCACGCGGCGGCCCTCTCCCTCGCCCTGATCGAGCGGATCGGCATCGAGGCCGTGCACGCCCACGACACCGCCCTGGCCGCCCGCTACCGCGCCGGACTGGCGAGCCTCGGCCACGAGCCCGTGCCCGGCGACGCCGCCATCGTCTCCGTGCCGGGCCTCGCCGACCGGCAGCCCGCCCTGCAGGCGGCCGGCATCCTCACCTCGGCCCGTGCGGGCCTCCTGCGGGCCTCCTTCCACCTGTACAACACGGAGGCCGACGTGGACCGGCTCCTGGACGTCATCTCCGCCTCCTGACGCCGCGGGGGCCGCACGTACAGTGCCGCCATGAGCGATGTGAGCGATGTGAACGGCACGGGCGACGTGCTGCACGTGAAGGGGCGGGTGCTGGTCGGGCCCGACGAGGTGCGCGACGAGCTCTGGGTGGTCGGCGGGCGCGTCTCCTACGGGCGCCCGCCCGGCGCCCGCGAGACCACCACGGTGACCGGCTGGGTCCTGCCCGGACTGGTCGACGCGCACTGCCACGTGGGACTGGACGCCCACGGCCCGGTCGACGCCGGCACGGCCGAACGCCAGGCACTCACCGACCGGGACGCGGGCACCCTCCTGATCCGCGACGCCGGATCGCCCTCCGACACCCGCTGGATCGACGACCGCGAGGACCTCCCGAAGATCATCCGGGCGGGCCGGCACATCGCGCGCACCCGCCGCTACATCCGCAACTACGCCCACGAGATCGAGCCGGCCGACCTCGTCGAGTACGTCGGCCGCGAGGCGCGGCGCGGCGACGGCTGGGTGAAGCTGGTCGGCGACTGGATCGACCGCGACGCCGGCGACCTGACGGCCTGCTGGCCGCGCGCCGAGGTCGAGGCCGCCATCGCCGAGGCGCACCGGCTGGGCGCCCGCGTCACCGCGCACTGCTTCGCCGAGGACTCGCTGCGCGATCTCGTCGAGGCGGGCATCGACTGCATCGAACACGCCACCGGCCTCACCGAGGACACCATCCCCCTCTTCGCGCAGCGGGGGGTCGCCATCGTCCCCACCCTCGTCAACATCGCGACCTTCCCGAAGCTCGCGGCGGGCGGCGACGCGAAGTTCCCCCGGTGGTCGGCGCACATGCGGCGGCTCCACGAGCGTCGCTACGACACCGTCCGGTCCGCCTACGACGCGGGCATCCAGGTCTACGTCGGCACCGACGCCGGGGGTTCCCTGCCGCACGGGCTGGTCGCGGCGGAGGTCGCCGAGCTGGTGAAGGCCGGGATCCCGGCACTGGACGCCCTCTCCGCGACGGCCTGGGCGGCGCGCGAATGGCTCGGCAGGCCGGGGCTCACCGAGGGCGCGCCGGCGGACCTGGTGGTCTACGACGCCGACCCGCGGGCCGACGTGGGTGTCCTCGCGCAGCCGCGACGGGTGGTCGTCGACGGCAGGGTCAGGGCCTGACGGTGCGGTGAGCCGGGCCGCAAATCGAAACCCCACACGGAAAACACCCGTTGGGGTGAAGTGACCTCAGGTAGCTGCCCCGTCACCCACATTGAGTAAGGATTCCCAGGGTCGAAGCCGTCGGCGCGCGCGATGTCCCCCATTGGCCGTGCGGCGGCACCCAACTCCCCGGGGGTTCCACACCTTGAACAGCAACACCTTCCGCATGCCCGCGGCCGCTCTGCTCGCCACGGGAGCGGTCGTCCTGCTCACGGCACCGCCCGCCTCCGCCACGGGAGGCACCCCCGCCGGCGGAGAGGGCAAGTCCGGCGCCGTCGTCCTGCGCACCGGCCTGGACGTGGGCCTGCTCAACAAGTCCGTGCACGTCCCGCTGAAGGCGACCCTCAACGAGGTCACCGCCCCCGCGAAGGCCGAGAAGACGGCGCTGACCGTCACCCTGGACGGGGTCGAGGGGAACAATCCCGTGAGCGTCCTGCGCGCGGACGTCGCCACCTCCAAGGCCACCGCGGACAAGACGAAGGCGGAGGCCGAGGCGAACCTGGCCAAGGCGCGCGTGCACGTGCCGGGGCTGCCGCTGCTCTCGCTGATCGAGGTCGAGAAGGTCACCTCCAAGGCCGTCTGCGAGGCCGGCAAGAGGCCGGTGGCCAGCGCGAACGTCCTCGGCACGGTGACCGCGCTCGGCAAGAAGGTCACCCTGTCGGCGGGCGGCCCCACCAAGGTGGAGGTCCCGGGGGTGGGCATGGTCAGCCTGGAGCTGTCCGGCACCGAGACCACCTCCACCACGGCCGCCGCGGCCGCGCTCCGCCTGAAGGTGGCCGTGAACCCGCTGAACCTGAACGTGGCACAGGTCGACGGCGAGATCGTGCTGGCCGAGGCGCATTGCGAGTCCCCGAAGGGCGCGGCCCCGACGACGAAGGCGCCCGAGCAGCCCGACATCAGGACCCAGACCGGGACGGGCAGCGGCGGAGCCACCGCCGGCTCGGGCACCACCGCCCGTTCCGGCGGCACCGGTCCGGGCACCGCCGCGGGCGCCAACCTGGCGGAAACCGGCGGAGGTTCGCTCACCCCCTACATCACGGGCGGTGCGCTGACCCTGCTCGCGCTCGGCGGCGGCGCGCTCTTCCTGACCCGCCGGGGCAAGATCCAGTAGGCCCGCCGGCCGGCCCGTACCCCGGCCCGCCGCCCGGCGGGCCGGGGTACGGGAACCCCCGCCACCCGGCGAGCACATCGGAGGGGAGTGCTCAACGGGTGGCGCGGGCCAGTCCCTGCCCCGCCGCGCCCCGCGACATCACGGCGTCGGTGACCTGCCGGTCGATCCGCGCGTACTCGTCGCGCTTCGCGGCCGGGAGCGCCCCGTCGGCTGCCTCGCAGGAGGCGCAGACGACGCGGAACGGCGGGCCCATGTCCGAGTACTGCGTGAGGTACTCGGCCTTCACCACCTCCCAGCGGCCCGGACGGTCCGCCGCCGGGGCGAAGGTGAAACGGGGGACCGAGGACTGGTTGCCGCGCAGCTTGTCGGCCGGGACGAAGCTGGCGACCTGGTCGCCCATGCCGAAGACCACCCAGGTGCCGTTGATCTTCTCGTAGGGCTGCGGCACGTGGTTGTGCGTGCCGATGATCAGGTCGATGTCGGGGAGGCCGTCGGCCGTGCGGGAGGCGGTCAGCGCCTGCGCCAGTTCCTTCTGCTGCTCGTCGGGCGCCGTCTGCCATTCGGTGCCCCAGTGGACACTGAGCACCACCACGTTCGCGCCGCCCGCCCGGGCCGCGCGGGCGTCGGCGATGATCCGGTCCCTGTCGATCAGGTTCACGGCCCACGGCTTGTCCCGGGGGAGCGGGATGCCGTTCGTGCCGTACGTGTACGACAGCTGGGCGACCTTCGCACCGCCCGCGGAGAGCAGGGCCGGGGCCTTGGCCTCCTCAGCGCTGCGCGCCGAGCCGACGTGCGGGATGCCGACCCGGTCCAGGTGCTCCAGGGTGCGGGCCAGGCCCTCGTAGCCGTCGTCCAGCGTGTGGTTCGAGGCGGTGGAACAGCCGTCGTAACCGGCGTCCTTGAGCGCGTCCGCCAGCTGGTGCGGGGCTTTGAAGGCGGGATAGCCGGTATAGGGGCCGCCGGGGCGCCCGTACGGTATCTCGTGATGGCATATCGCCAGGTCTGCGGCGGACACCAGGGGCTTGACCCCGGCGAGTATCTTCCGGAAGTCGTACTCCCCGGCCTTGCCGGCGTCGTCCCCCGCCCGCTGGATGATCGACGGGTACGGGATGATGTCACCGGTCGCCACCAGGGTGAACGGCTGCCCCGCGGGGGCGGCGGGTGCCGCCGGCCGGGAGGTCCCGGCCCGGCCCGGCTCGACCCCCAGCTGCTGCTGCGCGGAGCGGGCGCCGTCCCCGCCGAGCAGCTGCGGTACGGCGTACAGTGCGCCGCCCGTGACCATCAGTGCGGCCAGCGCTGCGCCTGCCGCGGCGGATGCCTTCATCTTGGACCCCCCTTGTTCGCGAACCGATGCGGGGATCCTCGAACGGCCCCGTCCCCACAGCCATCGTAGGTGGGCCGTTCGAGTGGACCCGGCCCCGGAGCCCCCAGGTATGTGCAGGTCAGAAAGGGTGCCGAAGGTAATCGTGGGGGTCAGCGGGAGGTCAGGGCCAGGGCGCGGTCCAAGGCCTGCAGCAGCCGGCCCGTCGTCGCCCGGTCGCGCACCGCCAGCCGGAGCCAGCTCCGGTCCAGCCCGGGGAAGGTGTCCCCGCGCCGGACCGCGAAGCCCAGGGCCCGCAGCCGGGTGCGGACCTCCGCACCGCCCGCCACCTGGATCAGGACGAACGGCCCCTCCGCCACGCCCGCGACGTTGACCTCGTCGAACTCGGCGAGCCCGGCCAGCAGATGCGCCCGGTCGACCGCGATCCGGCGCGCCGCCTCCTCGGCCTCCGCCAGCGCCGCCGGAGCCATGCATGCCTCGGCCGCCACCAGGGCGGGCGTGGACACCGGCCACAGCGGCTGCGCCGCCGCCAGCTTCGAGATCACCTCGGGCTCGGCCAGCACGTAGCCGATCCGCAGCCCCGCCAGCCCCCACGTCTTCGTCAGGCTCCGCAGCACCACCAGCCCCGGCAGGTCCGTCCGGCCCGCGAGGGCCTCCCGTTCGCCCGGGACGGCGTCCATGAACGCCTCGTCCACCACCAGGATCCGGCCCGGACGGGCCAGCCCGGCCAGGACCGCCGCCGGGTGCAGCACCGACGTCGGGTTGGTCGGATTGCCGACGACCACCAGGTCCGCGTCCTGCGGCACGGCCGCCGGGTCGAGCCGGAACCCGTCCGCGGCCCGCAGCACCACCCGCCCGACCACGTGCCCGGCATCCCGCAGGGCCGCCTCCGGCTCGGTGAACTGCGGATGCACCACCACCGGCCGTACGGCGCCCAGGGCGCGCGCGATCAGCACGAAAGCCTCCGCCGCGCCGGACGTCAGCAGTACCCGCTCGACCGGCAGCCCGTGCCGGGCGGCCACCGCCGCGCGGGCGGCCCGCCCGTCGGGATACGCGGCGAGGTCCCCGAGGGAGGAGGCGATCCGCTGCTTGAGCCACTCCGGGGGCGTGTGCGCCCGTACGTTGACCGCGAGGTCCACGATGGCGGAGCCCGCGTCCACCACCTCGGCGTCCCCGTGATGGCGCAGGTCGTGCGCCTCGGACGTCGCCACCGCGCAGGTGGCCGACAGAGAGCGCCGCTTGGGCACGAGGAGTTCCCCGCCCGCCATGAGGGCGGCGGCCTCCGCCACCGAGGGGGTCCCGGTCTCGGCCCGCACCGCCTCCGAGGGGTGCGGTACGGCGACCGCGGCGAGCCGGTCCGCGGGATAGCCGAGGACGGGCACGCCGAAACGTTCCGCCGCACCGGCGATCCCGGCCTCGGCCGCCTTGGAGTCCACCGTGGCCAGCGCCGCCACCGCTTCCGCGGCCAACCCGGCGCCCCGCAGCGTCTCCTCGACCAGGGCGCAGACCTCCTCGACGGAGACCCCCGCCCGGCCGCCGACCCCGACCACCAGCCGCGTCGTGTACTCGCCCACAGCGGGGCCTCCCTCCGTAGTCACGGTCACCGGCACGTCACCGGACACCGTTCGCTCGTCAACACCGCTACGCCCGCCACCCGTGCGCGGACGTGCGCGCGGACCGAGGAGTCTGTATTCAGGGGCACATGGCCGTGATCGTGGCGCTGGGCGCGTTCCTGATGACCCTGCTGGGCGGTTGGACGGCGCAGCGCGTCACCGACCGCCGCCACCTCGTGCTGGGCCTGGCGGGCGGGCTGATGCTCGGCGTCGTCGGCCTCGACCTGCTCCCGGAAGCCCTGCACGCGGCAGGCAGAGAGGTCTTCGGCGTCCCGCTCGCCCTGCTGCTCTTCGTGGCCGGCTTCCTGGTCGCCCACGTCGTCGAACGGCTGCTGGCCGTGCGGCAGGCCGCGCACGGCGCCGAGAACGGCGTGCGCGTCCCGCAGGTCGGGCTCACCGCGGCCGCCGCGATGGTCGCCCACAGCCTCGCCGACGGGGTGGCGCTCGGCGCGGCCTTCCAGGTCGGCGGCGGAATGGGCGTGGCCGTGGCGCTGGCCGTCATCACCCACGACTTCGCCGACGGGTTCAACACCTACACCCTCACCAGCCTCTACGGGAACGACCGACGCAAGGCCCTGCTGATGCTCTTCGCGGACGCGGCCGCCCCGGTGGTGGGCGCCGCGTCCACTGTGCTGTTCACCCTTCCGGAGGAACCCCTCGGCGCGTACCTCGGGTTCTTCGGAGGCCTCCTGCTCTACCTCGCGGCCGCCGAGATCCTGCCCGAGGCGCACCACAAGCACCCCGCCCTGTCCACGCTGATGTGCACAGTGGGCGGGGTGGCCGGGATCTGGCTCGTGGTGGGCATCGCGGAGTGAGCCGGCAGGGTTCACGGCCGTGCTGCCGCGGCATCCCGTACAGCCGCCGTCCGCGCGGCCGCGGCCTCGGCGAAACGGCGGGCGACGGACGGCTCCGCCGCCCAGTGCGTGTGCAGGTAGCTGGCGTGCACACCCCGCTGGACGAATCCCTCCACCCGGCGCTCCGGGTGGGTGAACCCCCACGCCGGAGCGGTACCGGCACCCGGCTCGATCACCGTCCGGTGGAACTCGTGCCCGCGCAGCCGGGTCCCGGCCGCCGCGAGCGAGCTGTCCGACACCGCCACCGCCTCGCGGTACCCCAGGGTCAGCCGCTCGGACATCCGCGCGTCCGCGTCGAGCACCCCGCACATGGGCTCACCGTCCAGCGACCGCGCCAGGTACAGCAGCCCGGCGCACTCGGCCGCCACCGGACCGCCGGCCGCGGCGAACGCGGAGACCGCCTCGCGCAGTGCCCTGTTGGCGGACAGCTCGGGTGCGTACACCTCCGGGAAGCCGCCACCGATCACCAGGCCGCCGGTCCCCTCGGGCAGCGCCTCGTCCCGCAGCGGGTCGAAGGTGACGACCTCCGCCCCCGAAGCCCGCAGCAGCTCGGCGTGCTCGGCGTACGAGAACGTGAAGGCCGGCCCGCCGGCCACGGCGACGACCGGTGCCGCCCCGTCGCCGGGAGTGCCGCCCCGCGACCCCCGCGCCTCCGACGCCTCCGACGCCGGATACGGCGACCACGGCTCGCAGGACAGCGGCGGGGCCGTCCGCGCCAGGGCCATCAGCGCGTCCAGATCGCAGCCCGCCCTGACCTGCTCGGCCAGCGCCGCCACAGCCGCCAGTGCGTCGGCGTGCCGCTCGGCCACCGGCACCAACCCCAGGTGGCGCGAGGGCGTGGCCACCTGAGGGGCTCGCCGCAGGACACCGAGCACCGGCATCCCCGCCTCCTCCAGGGCCTCCCGCAGCATCACCTCGTGCCGGTCGGAGCCGACCTTGTTGAGGATCACGCCGCCGAGGCGCACCTGCGGGTCGAAGGACGCGAAGCCGTGCACCAGCGCCGCCACCGACCGCGACTGCGAGGAGGCGTCGACCACCAGCACCACCGGTGCCCGCAGCAGCTTCGCCACCTGCGCCGTCGATGCCAGCTCGCCCCGGCCCGCGGCCCCGTCGTAGAGCCCCATCACGCCCTCGACCACGGCCAGGTCGCACCCGGCCGCCCCGTGCGCGAACAGCGGAGCGACCAGCTCCGGGCCGCACATGAAGGCGTCGAGGTTGCGTCCCGGCCGGCCGGTGGCCAGCGCGTGGTAGCCGGGGTCGATGTAGTCGGGCCCGGCCTTGTGCGGGGACACGGCGAGGCCGCGCTCCGCGAAGGCCGCCATCAGGCCCGTGGCCACGGTGGTCTTGCCGGTGCCCGACGACGGCGCGGCGACGACCAGCCGGGGGATGTCGGACGAGGTCACCACTCGATGCCCTTCTGGCCCTTCTGGCCGGCGTCCATCGGGTGCTTGACCTTCGTCATCTCGGTGACGAGGTCGGCGAACTCCACCAGCTTCTCCGGCGCGTTGCGGCCCGTGATCACCACGTGCTGCGTGCCGGGACGGCTCCGCAGCACCTCGATGACCTCGTCGACGTCGATCCAGCCCCAGTGCATCGGGTACGCGAACTCGTCCAGCACGTACAGCTTGTGCGTCTCGGCCGCCAGGTCGCGCTTGACCTGCTCCCAGCCCTCCTTGGCCGCCTGCTCGTTGTCGAGCTGCGCGTCCCGCTGCACCCAGGACCAGCCCTCGCCCATCTTGTGCCAGACGACGGCGCCGCCCTCGCCGGAGGCGCCGAGCACCTTCAGCGCGTTCTCCTCGCCGACCTTCCACTTCGCCGACTTGACGAACTGGAAGACCCCGATCGGCCAGCCCTGGTTCCAGGCGCGCAGCGCCAGCCCGAAGGCCGCCGTGGACTTGCCCTTGCCTGGTCCGGTGTGGACGAAGACGAGCGGGCGGTTGCGGCGCTGGCGGGTGGTGAGTCCGTCGTCCGGAACGACGGACGGCTGTCCCTGAGGCATTACGCGGCCCTCCTGGTGGTGTGGGAAGCGGGAGTTGTCACTGCGGTGCGTACGTCCTTCACGAGCCCGGCCAGGGAGTCGGCCCGCAGCCCGTCGAGGGTGACGGCCGGGCCGCCGAGGTCGGCGGCCAGCGCCCCGGCCAGGCCCAGCCGGACCGGGCCCGACTCGCAGTCCACGACGACGGACGCGACCCCGTCGGCGGCCAGCAGCCGGGCACTGCGCGCCGTCAGCTCGCGCGGGTCGCCGCCGACGGCCCCGGCCGAGGTGGCCCGCCCGTCGGTGACCACGACCAGCAGCGGTCGGCGGCTCGGATCCCGCAGCCGCTCGATCCGCAGCACCTCGTGGGCCTTGAGCAGCCCGGACCCGAGCGGGGTGCGGCCGCCGGTGGGCAGCTTCTCCAGCCGGGCGGCGGCCGCGTCCACCGAGGAGGTGGGCGGCAGCGCCAGCTCGGCGGCGGCGCCGCGGAAGGTGACCAGGCCGACCTTGTCCCGGCGCTGGTAGGCATCCAGGAGCAGCGACAGCACGGCGCCCTTGACCGCGCTCATCCGCTGCCGGGCCGCCATGGAGCCGGAGGCGTCGACCACGAAGAGGACGAGGTTGCCCTCGCGACCCTCGCGGGTCGCCTGGCGCAGGTCGTCCTTGCGGATCACCAGGCCGCGCCCGGCGCGGCCGCGCGCTTTCTGGTGCGGGGCGGCCGCGTGCACGGTCGCCGCCAGGTGCAGCTTCGTGAGCTGGCCGCGGGGGCGCTGGGCACCGGTGGTGCGGCCGTGCGCGGTACGGGCGCGCGAACGCCGACCGGCGGCGCCCTCACCGAGCCCCGGAACGCTCAGCATCTTGGTCCGGAACGGCTCGGCGGCCCGTACGGCGGCCTGCTCGGGCCCGCCGGCCTCCTGGGCGGGGGACTGCAGGGCCGCCTCCGGGGAGTCCGCGGGAGCCCCGGCGGGCTCCGCCGGGGGCTGCGCGTCCTGGGGTCCGCCACCCTGCGGGGGCACCCCGCCGCCGTCGGGGCCGCCGTCGTCCGGCCCCTGCGGGTTCTCGGGGCCCCCGTCCGGGTCGGGCTCGGGGCCGCTCCCCGAGTCCGGCTCCGGGTCCGGGTCGGGCTCGTCCTGCGGCTCCTCGTCGGGGAACCGGTCGAGGATCTCGTCCAGCTTGTCCTCGTCCAGGCCTGGCGCGTCGAAGGGGTTGCGGCGCCGGCGGTGGGGGAGCGCGAGCAGCGCGGCCTGCCGCACGTCCTCCTTCAGCACGGCCGTCCGCCCCGCCCAGGCGGCCAGCGCGGCAGCCGTCCGCGCCATCACGATGTCGGCCCGCATGCCGTCGACCTCGAACCCGGCGCAGGTCGCGGCGATCTGCAGGAGGGCGTTGTCCCCGAGGTGGACCTGTGGCAGCAGCGCCCGCGCGGCCACGACCCGGGCGCGGACCTCGCTCTCGTCCCCCGACCAGCGGGCGGCGAAGCCCGCGGGATCGTCCTCGTAGGCGAGCCGGCGGCGGACGACCTCCACCCGCTGGGCGGGCTCACGGGAGGCGGCGACCTCGACGGTCAGCCCGAAGCGGTCGAGGAGCTGCGGCCGCAGCTCGCCCTCCTCCGGGTTCATGGTGCCGACGAGCAGGAAGCGGGCCGCGTGCCGGACGGAGACGCCCTCGCGCTCCACGTACGAGGCGCCCATCGCGGCGGCGTCCAGCAGCAGGTCGATCAGGTGGTCGTGGAGGAGGTTGACCTCGTCGACGTAGAGGATTCCGCGGTGGGCGTCGGCGAGCAGGCCGGGCTCGAAGGCCTTCACGCCCTCGGCGAGGGCCCGTTCGATGTCGAGGGCGCCGACGAGGCGGTCCTCGGAGGCGCCCACGGGCAGCTCCACCATGCGGGCCGGCCGGGCGCCGCCGGGGCCCGCCTCGTGCGGACCGTCGGGGCAGTCCGGGTCCGGCGCGACGGGGGCGCACGAGAACCGGCAGCCGGGGACGATGTCGACGGCCGGCAGCAGCGCGGAAAGCGCGCGCACGGCGGTGGACTTGGCGGTCCCCTTCTCGCCGCGCACGAGCACCCCGCCGACCGCCGGGCTCACGGCGTTCAGCAGGAGCGCCAGCCGCAGGTCGGTCTGGCCGACCACCGCGGTGAACGGATAGGGCGTGCTCATGCGTTGCCTCTCTCTGGACGGATGCGGATGCGGATGCGGGTGTGCGTGTGCATGTGCGTGTGCGGGCTGTTCCCCGTGCCGGTGCGGCGCCGGGGCGGGGGCTCCGCTCCCGGACCCCCGCACCCCGAATGCCGACGGGGCTGAAGGCGCGGGGCCCCGGGCGTCACGGGGCGCCCGGCGGGAGGAACGGGAGCCCGGCGGGGGCCCCGGCTTCGATCAGCTTCAGCAGTGCGTGCGTGTCGGCGTGTTCCTCGATCAGGTCGCCCAGCACGTCGAGTTGTTCCTCGCGCAGCGCGGCGAAGGAGGTGTCCGGGGCCGGCACGAACCGCCGCCCGGCGGCGGCCGCCACCTCCCGCAGGAACGCCCGGCGGAAGCCGTCCGACTCCAGCGAGCCGTGCCAGTGCGTGCCCCACACCGCACCCACCCGGCAGCCGTCCAGGAACGGCTCCCCGCCCAGGACCTCGGCCACCCCGTGGTGGATCTCGTATCCGTCCACCGGCTCGCCGAGCGCGGTTCCGGTGGGTCGGGCCAGGGTCTTCTCGGGCGCGAAGCGCACCCGCACCGGCAGCAGTCCGAGGCCCTCCACCGAGCCCGCCCGCGATTCGACGTCGTCCTCGATGTGCTCGCCCAGCGCCTGGAAGCCGCCGCAGACGCCCAGCACCGGCCGGCCCTCGGCGGCCCGCCGCGCCAGCGCGTCCGCCAGCCCCCGTTCGCGCAGCCACGCCAGCGCCTTCACGGTGCCGCGGGTGCCCGGTACGACGACCAGGTCCGCGTCGGCCAGCTCCTCGGCGCGGTCCACGAAGCGCACCACGACCCCCGGCTCGGCCGCGAGCGCGTCGACGTCCGTGAAGTTCGACATCAGCGGCACCGCGCACACGGCGACCCGCAGCACGTCCTCGCCCACGGGCGGCGCCACCACGGACTCGCGGACCGCGCCCCGCAGCGAGACGCGCAGGCCGTCCTCCTCGTCGATGCCCAGCCCGTGCCGGAACGGCAGCACCCCGTAGGTCGCCCGACCGGTCAGGCCGCGGAGCATCTCCATGCCGGGCTCCAGCAGCGACACGTCGCCGCGGAACTTGTTGACCATGTAACCGGCGATCAGCGCCTGGTCCTGCGGGGAGAGCAGCGCCGTCGTCCCGAAGAAGGAGGCGAAGACCCCGCCCCGGTCGATGTCGCCGACCACGACCACCGGGAAGCGCGCGGCCCGCGCGATGCCCATGTTCACGATGTCGGTCCGGCGCAGGTTGATCTCCGCCGGACTGCCGGCCCCCTCGCAGATCACGGCGTCATACGTGCCCCGAAGCTGCTCCAGGCAGTCCGTGACGATGCCGAGGAGCTGCTCCTGCCGCCCGCCGTGGTAGCCGCGTGCACTCATCTCGCCCACGGGCTTCCCCAGCAGCACGACCTGGCTGCTGCGGTCGCTTCCGGGCTTGAGCAGCACCGGGTTCATCAGAGCGGTCGGCTCCACGCGGGCCGCCTGGGCCTGCATCGCCTGCGCGCGCCCGATCTCGGCGCCCTCCCGGGTGACGAAGGAGTTCAGCGACATGTTCTGCGCCTTGAAGGGCGCCACCTTCACGCCCTGGCGGGCCAGCCAGCGGCAGATGCCCGCGGTGACCACGCTCTTGCCCGCGTCCGACGTCGTACCGGCGACGAGCAGTCCGCCTCCGCGCCTCGTGCCGCTCATGCGCGTCCCCCTCGTACTCGTGCCACCAGCAGCCGGGTGGCCACGCAGGCGCCCAGGGCGAGCCACGTCACCTGCTGCGACAGCCGTACCGCCCGTTCGATGTCCGCGACCTCCACCGGCCGCCCCGCTCCGCCGTTCAGGACGGCCCGGTGCTCCACCCGGCCGCCGTAGGCCAGGGTCCCGCCCAGTCTGACGCCGAGCGCCCCGGCGAAGGAGGCCTCGACGGGACCGGCGTTCGGGCTCGGGTGCGCGGCGGCGTCCGCGCGCCAGGCGCGTACGGCTCCGCGTCGGTCGGGGCCGGCCACCACGGCGGCCAGGGCCGTCAGCCGGGCTCCGGGCCAGCCGGCGAGGTCGTCGAGCCGGGCGGATGCCCAGCCGTAGCGCAGGTGGCGGGGGGACTTGTGGCCGACCATCGCGTCCAGTGTGTTGACGGCGCGGAACGCCAGCAGGCCGGGGACCCCGGCGGCGGCGCCCCAGACCAGGGCCCCGACCACCGCGTCGGAGGTGTTCTCGGCGACGGACTCCACGACGGCCCGGGCCATCTGCTGCCCGTCCAGGGAGTGCGGGTCGCGGCCGCACAGGTGCGGGAGCCGCTCGCGGGCCACCTCGACGTCCCCGGCGGCGAGCGCGCCGCCGATGGCGCGGGCCTCACGGCCCAGCGAGGTGCCGCCCACGACGGCCCAGGTGGCGGCGGCGGTCAGGGCGATACGGGCGGCCGCGGGCCGGGAGCGCATCGAGCGGGCGGCCAGCGCGCCGACGGCGGCCGCGCCCCCGGCGCACAGCAGGGTGTGCAGGACGCCCCGGCCGCGGTCGTCGCGCCACAGGGAGCGCTCGACTGCGGCGGCGGCTCGTCCGAAGGCGGCCACGGGGTGCCCTCGGCGGGGATCCCCGAGGATCCGGTCGCCGATCAGGCCCGCCGTGGCGCCGTACGCGAAGACGCGATCGGCACGCATGGTGGCAGGTATGTCCTCACTCAGGGTCCGCGCCCTGGTTCGACGTGTCCGGCGGCGAGAGTTCCTGGCTCCCGGGGCGCACGCACGGCGCGCTCCCCGGTGACAGTGGCGGGACCGCGCCGGATTCGCACCGGACTTCCTCTCCATGCCGCCGTATTGGCTCGGGCAGTCCACCACGCACCCGGAAGGCCCGTCAACTCGCTGTTGACCTGCGGCGCGGCAGGGTCGGGAGATGCGAAAGCTCCCCCCGGGACGAACCCGGAGGGAGCTCTCACGCCTGGCCCGCGCTGCCGCGGGGAATCAGGCGACGATCAGGTAGATCCCGTACGTCACGGCTGCCGCGACGAGCGCGAAGCAGAGGTACGCGCCGCTGCGGGCCAGGGTGGCGGTGCCGCCCTGCTCGGTGGCGGCCTCGTGCTTGGACAGGCCCACCAGGCCCAGGGTGAAGAGGGCCACAAGGGCGACGGTGGCGAAGAGGCTGACCCCGAAGACGGAGCCGAGCGCTTCCCAGTCGATCTTCATACTGCCGTTTCCTCTGTGTGTCTCTGTCCGGGTCAGACCGCGGCGGCCGGAGCCGCCGGGGTCTGCGTCGCGGCCGGGATGGTGGCCTTGAGCTCTTCGTCGGTGACCGCGGCGGTCGTACCGGCGGCGTTGGTGCCGGCCGCGGCGACGGTCGGCGGGACGGTGACGGCCGCGATCGCCGTGGTGACGACGCCCGGCTCCTCGTCCGCCTGCTCGACGTCGTTGACGTTGTGGTGGTCGACGACCTGGCGGCGCGAGATGAGCCAGATGGCCAGGCAGGAGCCGACCAGGAAGACGGTGACGGCGGCGACGCCGATGTCACCGGCGCGCATGACCAGCTCGGCACCGGCCGAGACCAGCGCGGCTGCCGGCAGGGTCAGGCCCCACGCGACGAACATGCGGGTCGCGGTGGACCAGCGGACCACGCCGCCCTTGCGGCCCAGGCCCGCACCCATGACCGCACCGGAGCACGAGTGGGTGGTGGAGAGCGAGAAGCCCAGGTTCGAGGAGGCGAGGATGACGGACGCGGCCGAGGTCTGGGCGGCGAAGCCCTGCTGCGGCTGCAGGTCGGTCAGGCCCTTGCCCATGGTGCGGATGATGCGCCAGCCGCCCAGGTAGGTGCCGAGCGCGATGGCCAGACCGGCGGAGACGATGACCCAGACCGGCGGGTTCGCGTCGGGCGCGAGCGCGCCGCCGGCGATGAGGGCCAGGGTGATGATGCCCATCGTCTTCTGCGCGTCGTTGGTGCCGTGCGCGAGCGAGACCAGGCCGGCCGAGGCGATCTGACCGGCGCGGTAGCCCTTGGCGGAGGTCTTCTCGCCGACCTTGTCACCCAGCTTGTAGGTGAGCTTGGCGGCCAGGTACGCGGCGATGCCGGCGACCAGCGGGGCGGCGATCGCCGGGATGAGGACCTTGGTCACGACGACTCCGCCGTTGACCGCGCCGATGCCGGCGGAGGCGACCGCGGCACCGATCAGGCCGCCCATCAGGGCGTGGGAGGAACTGGACGGGAGTCCGACCAGCCAGGTGACGAGGTTCCAGAGGATCGCGCCGACCAGCGCGGCGAAGATCACCTCTGGCTGGATGCCTTCCTCGTTGACGAGGCCCTTGGAGATCGTCTTGGCGACCTCCACGGACATGAACGCGCCGACGAGGTTGAGCACCGCGGACATGGCCACCGCGGTCTTGGGCTTGAGGGCGCCGGTCGAGATGGTGGTGGCCATCGCGTTGGCCGTGTCGTGAAAACCGTTCGTGAAGTCGAACACGAGAGCGGTGATGATCACGATCCCGAGGAGAAGCGTTATGTGCTCCATTTACCCAGGCTTCTGTTTGGCGTCAGTGGCTCGGTGAACGTAGGCAACCTGGATGAACGGAAGGTGAACTGGCTCCGGCGGAGCGGTGTACTGGCACGGGGCGCGATCGGGACATTCGTCCTGATTCTTGCGTAGATTTCAGCATTAATGCACGTCAAAGCCGGGTGAATGAATCCCTCCGCACGTCCCCGGCGGCTCCCGCGGCCACCCCCGGCGCCTGGGGAAAGAGACCCAGATCACTCTCTCCGCGTAGACCCGGAAGGGCTGCCTCCGGTGGCTCGCCGGACTCTGCGCGACCACACTGGAACGGTGCGTACCGTGACAGCGACGGCAGCGGCCGTCACGACGACCCTCCTCGGGGCGGGCGCGGCTGCCGTGGCGGCCGGCCGGTACGCCGCCGACGCCGCCCTGCGCCCCCGGCCCGGTGTCCCGCTCCCCGGCGGGCCGCGGCTGAGCGTCCACTCCGCGGGCGACGGCAGGATCGCGCTGACCCGCTCGCTCGCCTCCCTGCGCCCCGGCGTGTACGGCCTGGCCGCGCCCGGTGTGCACGCCGTCGTCGGGCCCGTGCTCCCGGACGCCGCCCACGCGCCCGACACCGTCGTGCGCCGGCTCCTCTCCGTCACCCACGGCAGCCTCGACCCCGGCACCAGGGTCACCTTCACCCCCCAGGTCCACATCGGCGATCCGCGCAGCGCACTCGGGCTCGAACACGCCGACGTGGACGTCCCCGGCGAGCTCGGTGCGCTGCCCGCGTGGTTCGTGCCCGCCGCCCGGGACACCTGGGTGATCACCGTGCACGGACTCGGTGCCGGACGCGAGCACCCGATGGTGGTCATGCCCCTCCTGCACCGGCACCGGCTGCCCGTCCTGGACCTCGGCTACCGCGGCGACCTCGGCGCCCCCGAACCCCCCGACGGCCTGGGCCACCTCGGCGAATCGGAGTGGCGGGACCTGGACGCCGCCATCCGCTACGCCCTGCGCTACGGAGCCCGGCGCGTGATCCTGCACGGGTGGTCCACCGGCGCCGCCATGGCCCTGCGCGCCGTCGAGCGCTCGGCGCTCGCCGACCGGATCTCCGGCCTGGTCCTGGACTCTCCCGTCCTCGACTGGCACACCACCTTGCGCGCACTCGCCGCGGCGCGCCGCACCCCGGCCCCGGTGCTTCCGCTGGCCGTGCGGGCCGCCGAGGGCCGTGCGGGGCTGCGTGCGGACCGCCCGCCGCCGGGCGCCGACCCCGGCGCGCTGAAGATCCCCGTACTGATCTTCCACGGACCGGACGACACGCTCGCCCCGTGGGAGCCCTCGCGCAGGCTCGCCGCCGCCCGCCCCGACCTGATCACCCTGCACACGGTGCGGGAGGCCGGGCACGGGGCGATGTGGAACGCCGATCCCGCCGGATACGAGGAAGCCCTGCGCCGCTTCCTCACCCCTCTGATGTGAAGGCCGTGTGACGGACCGGGCCCTGCGGGCGGGTTGTCCCGGTCTGCCCCCGGGGCGGGTGACGGAAGGAGCCGATTCCGTTTGGGCTTTCGGCCAGTGACGGGCGAGACTGCTTCCGTGACGTCCCGAAAGCCTGATGAGCAGTTGGCTCGCGACTCCAGACTCCGACTCGTCTCCCCGCGCTCCGTCGCCGCGGCACGCAAGGCGGTGACCGACCGCCGCACCCGCCCCGCCCCGCGCCCCCCGGCGGGCACCCCGGCCACCGCCGACCTCGCCAACCGGGCCCGGGCCTCGCTGGCGGACGCCGTACGCCTGACCCGATGGGCGGAACGCAACCTCGGCGCGGGGGACGGCGGTCGGCCCGCCCCCACGGGAGCCCTGCCCGCCGCCGACGTCGAACGCGCCGCCGACGAACTGGGCCTGACACACGGCCAGATCCGGGTCGGCTGGGACCGAGCCCGCCTCGCCGGCCTCGTCGAGGTGCACGGCGGCCACGCCCGGCCCGGCTGGCGCCTGCGCGCCTGGGACCGCGACGACACCGCCGTACTGCGCGGCTGGGTCGCCCTCTTCGACGCCTGGTCGCTGGTCCACCCGGCCCCCGCCGACATCGCCCCCGAGGCCGTCGCCGAGGTCGTCGAGGCCATGCCCCAGCTGCTCTCCCTGCTCCAGCTGTCCGCGGGCCCGGTGACCGTCCCCGACCTGCTGGACCTCCTCGGGCAGCGGGTCACCGAACTGCGCGACGAGCGCTGCGAGATCCCCTACGAGGCCGAGCCCGCGGCGGCGCTGACCTCCGCGGCCGGCTCCGCCGAGGCCCGCCCCGTCCCGCTCGCCCGGCTGCTGCGCTGGGCGCTCGGCGGCCTCGCCGCCGTGGACGCCGTCACCCTCGGACCCGCCCGGGCCACCCTGACCCCGCTCGGCAGCTGGGCCGTCTGGGTCAAGCTGGAGCAGATCTGCGTCGCGGCGCAGAGCCCCGCCGGGAACATCGAGCAGTCCGCCGCCGCCATGCTGCACGGCTGCGCTCGGCTCACCCCCGGACCGGCCCGCGCCGAATACCAGGCCTGGCTCGCCGCCCGGCCCGTCGGCCACGCCGTCGCCGAACTCCTCCAGGCCGCCCGCGGCGAGGACGCCCTGCTGCGCGGCCTCGCCTTCGAGGCGCTGCGCGTGGTGGGCGCCCCGGCGGAGCCCGAGGTGCGCGCCGCCGTGCGCGAGCCCGCGCTGCGCCCGTACGCGCTGCTCTGGCTCGCCGTGCACGACGGCATCGACCCCGACGAGGCGCAGGACGTGCTCACCGCGGAGGAGTCGACCTGGCTCTGGGTGGACACCGCCGCCGCCATCGCCGACCACGGCGAGGCCGAGCTGCTGGCCCGCCACCTGGACTCGGCCGTCCGCACCACGGTCCCCCGGCTCCTGGACGAGGTCCGCGCGGTCGGCCATCCCCGCACCGTCCAGGTCCTGGTCGCGCTGGCCGCCGCACACCCGGACCCGGCGCTGGCCAAGGCGGTCCGCCGGGCCGCCTTCCAGGTCCACACCGGCGGCGCCTGACACCCGCGCTACGCGCGTTCGCCCGGGACCCGCGGCCCGTAGGCCGCGGGTTTCAGGGGTGCGGCCCGTACGCCGCGGGTCAGGCCTGCGGCGCGTACGTGCCGAAGCTCCAGATGTTGCCCTCGCCGTCCCGGGCCATGTAGTCGCGGGAGCCGTAGTCCTGGTCGGTGGGCCCCATGAGGATCTCCACCCCGTGCTCGACGGCCCGCCGGTGGTGGGCGTCCACGTCGTCGACCACGACGTAGACCCCCGACGGGCCGGCGCCCTCCATGGCCTTGTCGAAAGCCCCGCCGGTGCCCTTGCTGCCCAGCATCACCACACCGTTGCCGTACGCCAGCTCCGCGTGCACCACCGAGCCGTCGTCCCCCTCGTACACCGCGACCTGACTGAAGCCGAAGGCCTCGGTCAAAAGCTTGATCGCCGCCTTCGCGTCGCGGTAGACCAGCGTGGGACAGATGGACGGAACGCCTGCCATGACGATCACTCCCTCTCGTGACGGTGACCCGCGTCACACAGCATGGCAGGCGCCGCCGACCGTCAGCGGAAGGTGTTGCACCGGGCCATGTCGCCGGTGCGGTAGCCCTCGTGGAACCGCTGTCGGCGCTGGTCGGCCGAGCCGTGCGTCCAGGACTCCGGGGTCACCCGGCCCTGGAGCCTCTCCTGGATCCGGTCGTCGCCGACCGCTGCCGCCGCGTCCAGCCCGTCCCTGATGTCCTGGTCGGTCAGCGTGGTGACCAGCGGCCGCCCGGTGGACTCGTCCGGGGTCCGCGTCGCGTTGCGCGCCCACACCCCCGCGTAGCAGTCGGCCTGCAGCTCGGTCCTGACCGCATTGCTGTCCGCGCCCTGCCGCCCGTCCTGCGCCCGCTGGAGGATGCCGGTCAGGTTCTGGACGTGGTGCCCGTACTCGTGGGCCACGACGTACGCCTGGGCGAAGGGTCCGCCGCCCGCCCCGAACTTCGTCCGCAACTCGTCGAAGAAGCCCAGGTCCAGGTAGACCCGCCGGTCGGCGGGGCAGTAGAAGGGACCCACGGCCGAGGTGGCGGCCCCGCACGCGGTGTCCACCCGGCCGGTGAAGAAGACCGTCGACGCCGGGCCGTACCGGCCGCCGCGCCGCGTGAACTCCTGCCGCCAGAAGTCCTGGGTGCTGTTGACCACCGCGACCATCCGGCAGTCCTCGCGCGCGTTCGCGTCCTGCCCCGTCCTGCACGCCTGCTGCACCTGGTTGACGGAGGACGCGGCGGGAGCCGGCTCCTCGTCCCCGGAGGACAGCCCCAGCTGCTCCGGCCCCACCCCGAGGAGCAGGCCCATGACGAGCGCGACGATGCCGACGAGGCCGCCGCCGACGGTGGCCTTCCCGCCCGGGACGCGACTGCCACGCACATCCTTGACCTCGGACGTGTCCAGATCGGCGTTGTCGTCGAACTGCATTCGGCACCGCCCTCCATGCGTGCAGCCGGCGCGGCCGCCCCTGCGGCGAGTATCAGCCCGTTCGTCCCCCTACGCGCCTGGGCCCCCCTTCGCAGGCGCCTGAGCCGAACGGGGGACACCAGGGGACCGGACGGCCGTGGCCGGGGGCGCGGCGGCCGCCCCGGAAACCAGTTGCACACCCCCGGTAGAATGTCTCCCATGGCGAATCTCCTCGCGGATTAACGGCGTCGAAGCCTCGCGTCCCGCCCCCTTCCGCCGTCCCGACCCGCCCTGGAGTATTTCCGTGATCACCGCCACCGGCATCGAGCTGCGCGCCGGCGCCCGCGTCCTCATCGAGTCCGCCTCTTTCCGTATCGCCAAGGGCGACCGCATCGGCCTGGTCGGCCGCAACGGAGCCGGAAAGACCACCCTCACCAAGTGCCTCGCGGGTGAGGGCCAGCCCGCCGGGGGCTCCATCACCCGTTCGGGCGAGGTGGGCTACCTTCCGCAGGACCCGCGCACCGGCGACCTCGACGTCCTGGCGCGCGACCGGATCCTGTCCGCCCGCGGCCTGGACGTCCTCATCAAGAAGATGCGGATGAACGAGGAGCGCATCGCCACCGGCTCCGGCGCCACCCGCGAGAAGGCGCTCAAGCAGTACGAGCGCCAGGAGACCGAGTTCCTCACCAAGGGCGGGTACGCCGCCGAGTCCGAGGCCGCGACCATCTCGGCCGCGCTCAGCCTCCCGGACCGCGTCCTCGGGCAGCCCCTGCACACTCTCTCCGGCGGTCAGCGCCGACGCGTCGAGCTGGCCCGGATCCTCTTCTCGGACGCCGACACCCTGCTCCTCGACGAGCCCACGAACCACCTCGACGCCGACTCGATCGTCTGGCTGCGGGACTACCTGAAGAGCTACCGCGGCGGCTTCGTCGTGATCTCCCACGACGTCGACCTCGTCGAGACCGTCGTGAACAAGGTGTTCTACCTGGACGCCAACCGGTCCGTGATCGACGTCTACAACATGGGCTGGAAGCTCTACCAGCAGCAGCGCGAGGCCGACGAGAAGCGCCGCAAGCGCGAGCGCCAGAACGCCGAGAAGAAGGCCGCGGCCCTGAACTCCCAGGCCGACAAGATGCGAGCCAAGGCCACCAAGACGGTCGCCGCGCAGAACATGGCCAAGCGGGCCGAGCGGCTGCTGTCCGGCCTGGAGGCCGTCCGCGTCTCCGACAAGGTCGCCAAGCTGCGCTTCCCGGACCCGGCACCGTGCGGGAAGACCCCGTTGACCGCCGAGGGCCTGTCGAAGTCGTACGGCTCGCTGGAGATCTTCACCGACGTCGACCTGGCCATCGACAAGGGCTCCCGCGTGGTCATCCTCGGCCTCAACGGTGCCGGCAAGACCACCCTGCTGCGCCTGCTCGCGGGCACCGAGCAGCCCGACACCGGCCAGGTCACGCCCGGCCACGGCCTCAAGCTCGGCTACTACGCCCAGGAGCACGAGACCCTGGACCCGGACCGCACGGTCCTCGAGAACATGCGCTCCTCCGCGCCCGACCTGGACCTGGTCGACGTGCGCAAGACGCTCGGCTCCTTCCTGTTCTCCGGGGACGACGTCGACAAGCCCGCGGGCGTGCTCTCCGGCGGTGAGAAGACCCGTCTGGCCCTGGCCACGCTGGTCGTCTCCTCGGCGAACGTGCTGCTCCTCGACGAACCCACGAACAACCTCGACCCGGCCAGCCGCGAAGAGATCCTGGGCGCGCTGCGCACCTACAAGGGCGCCGTCATCCTCGTCACGCACGACGAGGGCGCCGTGGAGGCGCTGGAGCCCGAGCGCATCATCCTGCTCCCGGACGGTGTCGAGGACCTGTGGGGACCGGACTACCGGGACCTGGTGGCCCTCGCCTGACCTTCTCCCGGCCGTGCCGGGGAGGTGCGCGAAGGGCGCCGGATGACGCCCCGGCGCTGATCCAGTTCCTTATGGATCATTCGGCTCAGGGGTGATCCATCATCTGAGTGAGACGGTCTCGTACCGTTGCGCGTCGTACGACGGCCCCGGCCGCCCCCGCGAGGGTGCGCGACCGGGGCCGTCGCCTTTCCGCGGTCCGGCCCCTGACCTGGCGATTCCCGGGGAGGTTGGCGAGGTGTGACGGAAGTCATGCGGCGGAAGAGGGGATTCCGTTCTGCTCGGGTGTCCACGGCTCGGGAAATGCCGCCGTACCGACCTTGCTGAATGGGTGGCCAGGAAGCCGGGGAGGGGTGATCATGAGAAGTCCAGAGCGCACTTCCCATGAGGAGGCACGGGTGGCCGAGACTCTGAAGAAGGGCAGCCGGGTTACCGGCGCCGCGCGCGACAAGCTCGCGGCAGACCTGAAGAAGAAGTACGACTCCGGTGCGAGTATCCGGGCGCTGGCCGAAGAGACCGGCCGGTCCTACGGATTCGTCCACCGGATGCTCAGTGAGTCCGGGGTTTCGCTGCGTGGCCGCGGTGGCGCGACGCGCGGCAAGAAGGCGGCTACGGCCTGACCCCGGTCCATCGGATCCAACGCTCCAACGGCTTCAAGGCTCACATGATCCGCCGTCCCCTTCGGTGACCCCCGGTCGGCCTTCCGGTCGACCGGGTGGTTACTGTGCAGTCACTTAGGCCGGGCTTGCGGCCGACTGCACACCGGAGGCACACGGATGGCTCTGCTCGACAAGGACGGCGTACGACTCACCGTCGACGACACGGTCGCCACGGTGACACTGACCAATCCGGCCAAGCGAAATGCCCAATCCCCCGCGCTCTGGCGGGCTTTGGCCGAGGCGGGCAGGTCGTTGCCGGGCACCGTCCGGGTCGTCGTGCTGCGCGGCGAGGGCAAGTCCTTCTCCGCCGGGCTCGACCGGCAGGCGTTCACCCCCGAAGGCTTCGAGGGCGAGCCGTCCTTCCTCGATCTGGCGCGCGGTTCGGACGAACTGCTCGACGCCACGATCTCCGAGTACCAGGAGGCGTTCACCTGGTGGAGGCGTAACGACATCATCTCCGTCGCCGCCGTGCAGGGGCACGCGATCGGCGCCGGTTTCCAGCTCGCACTCGCGTGCGACCTGCGCGTGGTCTCCGACGACGTGCAGTTCGCCATGCGCGAGACGAGCCTGGGCCTGGTCCCCGACCTGGCCGGCACTCAGCCGCTGGCCTCCCTGGTCGGGTACGCCCGCGCGCTGGAGATCTGTGCGACGGGCCGCTTCGTGCATGCCGAGGAGGCGGAGCGCGTCGGCCTCGCCAACCTGGTGGTCCCGGCGGACGAGCTCGACGCCGCCGTCCAGGACCTGACCACCGCCCTGCTGGCCCCGCCCCGCGACGCCGTGATCGAGACCAAGACCCTGCTGCGCGGTGCCCAGGCCCGCACCTACGACGACCAGCGCGCCGCCGAGCGCGCGGCCCAGGCCCGTCGCCTGCGGGACCTGGCGGGCCTCTCGGACTGACCCCACCCCACCCCCCCCGCAGCGTGCCGCAAAGGCGCCCCTGGGCTACGCCGGCCGGCGTAGCCCCGGGGCGCCTTTCTGTCTCCGGGGGCCTAACGTGGAGCGGAGTGAGTCCGTTACACGTGAAGGGACACGCGATGACCGACACCGCATCAGGGGGATCCCACAAGGCACCCGGCGACCGTGGGCGCACGACCATCGCCGACGGGGTGGTCGAGAAGATCGCCGGACTGGCAGCACGCGAGGTGGTCGGCGTGCACGCCCTGGGCAGCGGCCTCTCCCGTACGTTCGGCGCCGTCCGGGACCGGGTTCCCGGCGGCGACAAGGCCGCGGTCACGCGCGGGGTCAAGGCCGAGGTCGGCGAGGTCCAGACAGCCCTCGACCTGGAGATCGTCGTCCACTACGGCGTGTCGATCCGTGACGTGGCACGGGCGGTCCGTGAGAACGTCGTCTCCGCCGTCGAGCGCATGACCGGCCTGGAGGTCGTCGAGGTCAACATCGCCGTGGGCGACGTCAAGCTGCCCGATGAGCCCGACGAGGAGCCGGAGTCCCGACTCCAGTAGCCGAGAGGAGCCTCCACATGAGCATGGCAGCCGCTTGCATGTTGGCGGGCATGGCCCTGGGATTCGCCGGCTATTTCGGCGGATTCGGCGCCTTTCTGCTGGTCGCGGCCCTGGGAGCCGTCGGCTTCGTCGCCGGCCGCTTCCTCGACGGGGACCTGGAGTCCGGGGACCTGTTCCGTCGCCGCGACCGGCGGAGGTGAGCCGCGATGAGCCCCCTGCCGCAGGCCACCCCGCCGGGTCGGACCCCGCCGGACCCCAACGACCCGCTCGTCGGCGCACGGCCCACCCCGGCCGCGGTGGCCGCCGCCGACCGAGGGGCCACCCGCATCGCCGACCGGGTCGTCGCCAAGATCGCGGCGCAGGCCGCCCGGGAGGCCCTCGCCGGCAGCTCCGGCGCGCCCCCTCACGCCACCGTCACCGTGCACCACGACATCGCGAGGGTCCGGGTGGGAGTGGAGCTCGACTACCCGTCCGACCTCGCCGCCCACTGCGCCGCCGTACGCAGCAAGGTCGTACGCCGGGTCGAGGAGTGCGCGAACATGTCCGTGCCCGAGGTGGACGTCGACATCGAGCGCCTGCACTCCACCCACACTCGCACCGGTGCCGGGCGGGACCGGAGACTGCGGTGACGGCACACCGCTTCCGGTCCGCCCGCCGCATCCCCGCGGCCATCGTCGCCCTTCTCGTGATCGGCGTGGCCGGACTCTTCCTGTACGACCTGGCCGCCGTACGGGCCGGGCGTCCCGCCATGGCCTGGCGCCGCGAACTCGCCCGCCGACTGGAGATCCACACCCCGGCCGACCTGTGGGTGCAGGTGGCCGGCGGGATCCTGGTCCTCGCCGGTGCGGTGCTCCTGCTGCTGGCCTTCACCCCCGGCATCCGCCGGATCCTGATGATGCGGGTCCCCGGCCAGGACGGCGAGCCGGACGCCGGCCCGCAGCTGCGCGCCGGCATCGGTCGCAAGGACGCCGCCCAGGTACTGCGGGACCGGGCCATGGAAGTGCCCGGTGTGCGGTCCGCCCGGGTCCGGATGGGCCGTTCCCGCGTCCGGGTGCGGGCCACGTCCCACTTCCGCGAGCTGGACGAGGTACGGGCCGACCTGGCCGCGGTGATCGCCGTCGGCATCGAGGAACTGGGCCTCGTGCATCCGCCGCGGCCGCGTCTGAGGGTCAGGAGGCGAGCGGATTGATCGGGATCGTGAACCGGACCCTGCTGGCGGTGGCCGGCGCGGTGCTGCTGGCGGCCGGGGTCGTCCTGCTGACGGCCACCCGCCCGCTGAAGGGCCGCGCCGAGCCGCTGCTGACCGCCGCCGACCGGCGCCGGTACCTGCATGCCGAGGCTTGGGCCTGGTGGGTGCTGGCCGCCGCCCTCGTCGTGTGCCTGCTGCTGGCCCTGTGGTGGCTGCTGGCCCAGCTGAAGCGCGCCCGGCTGCGGACGGTCACCGTGGACACCCGGGACGGTGCCTTCGCCCTGCTCCGCGGGCACGCCCTGTCCGACGTCGTCGCCGCGGAAGCCGGATCCATGGACGGGGTCGCCGGCTGCCGGGCCGTCCTGCGCGGGCGGCGCGGCTCGCCCGCCCTGCGGGTGGCGGTGGAGCTGGAGCCCCACGCCGTCCCGGCCGACACCCTGGCCGGATTGGCGGGGCCGGTGCTGACCCACGCCCGGACCTCCGCGAACCTCCCCGAACTACCGGCGGAAGCCCGCTTCAAGGTGACCTCCCACCGCGCCCGCCGCGTCAGCTGAGGGCCGAAGCGGCAGCCGCCACAGGGCGGCTGCCGCAACGGACGCTCAGAAGCCGTGCCGGGAGCCGCCGTCGACCGGGAGCATCACGCCCGTCAGGTACGAGGCGGCCGGCGAGAGCAGGAACGCGGCCGCGCGGCCGAACTCCTGCGGAGAGCCGTACCGGCGCAGCGGGATGCGCGACTCGTTGCCCGCACGGGCGGCGCCGGCGTCGCCGGACAGCGCGTCCAGCTCCCGCACCCGGTCGGTGTCGATGCGGGCCGGCAGCAGGCCGATGACGCGGATCCCCCGCGGACCGAGTTCCACCGAGAGGGACTTCGCGAAGCCGGCCAGGCCCGGGCGCAGCCCGTTGGAGATGGTCAGGCCGGGGATCGGTTCGTGGACCGAGCCCGACAGGACGAAGCCGATGACCCCGCCCTCGCCCAGCACGGCGGCGGCCGCCCGGGCGAGGCGCACCGCACCGAGGAAGACCGACTCGAAGGCGTCCGACCACTGCTCGTCGGTGCTGTCGACGGCGAAGCCCGGGACGGGGCCGCCGACGCTGATGAGGATGCCGTCGAAGCGGCCGAAGCGCTCGCGCGCCGTGGCGATGAGCCGCCCGGCAGCCGCCGGGTCCGCGTTGTCCGCGGCCGCCCCCACGGCGTTCGGGCCGAGTTCGGCGGCAGCGTCGGCCGTCCGCTTCTCGTCCCGGCCCGTCACGAGGACCTTCGCGCCGTCGGCGATCAGTTCCCGGGCAGTGGCGAAACCGAGGCCGCGCGTGGCCCCGGTGACGATGTAGACACGGTCTTTCAATCCAAGATCCATGCCCGACACGCTACGCCGTCGCGGGCTCCTGTTCGGCCGCTTCGGCCCGGGCCGCGGCCTCCTCGCGGTCGCGCTTCTCGCGCCGCACGAGGACCAGCCAGCCCACCGGTACCGCGGAGGCGAACAGCCACCACTGGACCGCGTAGGCCATGTGCGCGCCGATCGAGTCGTGGTCGGGGTCGGCGACGGTCTCGGGGCTGCCGTCCGCCGGAGCCGGATCGGTCAGTTCCAGGTACCCGCCGAGGACAGGACGGCCCAGGGACTCGGCCTGCTGCTCGCTGTTGATGAGCATCACCTGTCGGTCGGGCAGGCCCTTGCGGTCCTTGATGCCGCTGCCGCCGCTCGTCTCGTCGGCCTTCAGCCGGCCGGTGACCGTGACCTCGCCCGCGGGCGCGGCCGGCACCGGCGGGTAGGCGCGCGGGTCGCCGCCGCCCGCCACCCAGCCGCGATCGACCAGCACCACCCGGCCGTCGGCGAGGACGAGGGGGGTCAGGACGTGGAAGCCGACCTTGTCGTCGTTCGAGGTCCGCATCCGCACGACCACCTCGCGCGCGGAGTCGTACGTGCCGGTGGCGGTGACCGCGCGCCAGAAGTCGGCACGGGGGACCTTGTGGCCGGGGGAGGTGACCTCCGTCATCGGGACCGGCTTCGCCCGCAGGTTCGCCTCGATCAGCTGGTTCTGCGCGACCCGGTGCACATGGCGGTGGTACTGCCAGAACCCGAGCTTGATCATCACGGGGATGAGGACGAGGCCGATGAGGGTGAGGGACACCCACTGCCGGGTCAGCACAAAGCGGTACACGCCCACGACGGTACCCCGGCCGGCGAGGACCCCGGCGGCCGGGTGGCCCTCCGGGGTCGCGGGGAGAGAAGGAACCGGTCAGACGTGGTCGACGATGCCCACCTTCCCTTCCGCGCGGGCGCAGTGCGCGCCGCAGAACCAATGGCCCTCGACCTCGACGCCCTGTCCGATGATCTGGACCCGGCAGTGCTCGCAGATGGGCGCCATGCGGTGGATGGCGCAGGAGAAGCAGTCGAAGACGTGCACGGCGCCCTGCGCGTGCACCTCGAAGGACATGCCGTAGTCGTTTCCGCAGACCTCACAACGTGCCATGCGCCGCATGCTGCGCACGGCGGAGCAGCAGAACAAGATCCACCCTGGTGAGTCGCCGCGCGGACACCCGCCCGGACCAACGGCCGGCGGCCGGTCCGCTCACCCGCCGGTCATTCTCCGGCCGGGGCCACGTCCCGCAGCAACTGCGTGAAGGCCGCCTCGTCGACCACCGGCGTGCCGAACGACTTCGCCTTGACCGTCTTCGAGGTCGCCGAGTCCGGGTCGTTCGTCACCAGGAGGCTGGTGAGCCGCGACACGCTCGTCGCGATGTGCAGGCCCGCCTCGATCGCCCGGTCCTCCAGCAGCTCCCGCTCCACCGAGGTGTCACCGGAGAAGGCGATCCGCATGCCCTGCTTCAGCGGCTTGCCGTCCTCGAAGCGCCCCGGGTTGGGGTGCGGGCAAGGCGGCCGCCTGCGCGAGGGCCGCCAGCTGCTGCCGCGGTACGACGCCTGGTGGCCCACGCGCGGGGTGGCGGCAGAGTCCGACCACTCGGTCAGCGGCCGGCATTCCAGCAGGGGCAGCCGTACGCCGCCCTGCGCCGCGGCGTGCAGCGACGGGCGGAAGGCCTCCGCGAGCACCCGGGCGTCGTCGAGGGCGTGGTGGGCGCGCTGCTGGACCACGCCGAAGTGCGCGGCGAGCGACTCCAGCTTGTGGTTGGGCAGCGGGAGGTTCAGCTCCTTCGACAGGGCGATGGTGCACAGCCGCTGACGGACCGGCGCGGTCGTCTCGGCACGCGCGTACTCCCGGGCGATCATCTGCCAGTCGAACATGGCGTTGTGCGCGACCAGCACGCGGTCCGCGAGCCTGACGGCGAACTCCTCCGCGATGTCCTCGAAGAGCGGCGCGCCCTCGAGCACATCACTCGTCAGACCGTGGATCCACACCGGCCCCGGGTCCCGCTGCGGGTTGACCAGGCTGTACCAGTGGTCCTCGACGTTGCCCTGTGCGTCGAGCCGGTAGACGGCGGCGGAGACTATCCGGTCGTCGCGAGCGAGCCCGGTGGTCTCCACGTCGACGACCGCGTACCCCTGTGGGTACGCGGTCGGCCACGTCGTCTTTGCGGTCGTACGGTCGTCGAGCATGGTCACAGAGGATATCGGCACGGACTGACACCGCGGCCCCACCCTCGGTCAGCCCAGGGCGGAGACCAGGTCCCCGGCGGCCAGCTGTTCGAGCCCGCAGCCGTCAACGGGCCCCGGCAGCAGCCGGTATACGGACCCCCGCGCACCGGCCGGCGCCACGTCGCCGTCCACCAGTGCGAGCAGCGCCGACCGCCCCGAGGCCGCCGCGCCCGCGAGGGCCTCGACATCGGGCGACGGCAGCGCGGAGTCCGGGTCCTCCAGCCCGAGCAGCCGCCCGGCGAAGGCCTCGGTGTCCTCGTCCGGTCGGCGCCGGTAGGTCCACAGCTCGTCGGGGTCGCTCGGCCGGGGCGTCCGGCGCAGCACGACCACCTCGCCGCAGCGCGCCGCCGCGTGCCAGCCCGCCAGCTCCCACAGCGTGGTGCGGCCGGTGGAGAAGTACTGGAAGAGGTCGCGGCCGATCCGGCCCAGGTCGTCCCGGTGGGCGTGCACGCTGTGGTAGCCCTCGTCGTCTGGCAGGTGCACGTCGGTCCACAGGAAGCCGCGCCGCTCCAGGTCGACGAGCAGCGGCACGTGGATCCGGGAGTTGCCGACCAGGTCGTAGCGCTGCCGGACGGTCCGCGGGTCGTAGCGCGCGGTGCGCCCGGAGCGGCTCGGCAGCGACATGAAGCCGGCGAAGGCGTCGGGCAGCAGCTCGAAGGGGATGTTGTTGTAGCTGAAGACGACCGGCATCGCGAAGCGGACGCCGGTGTCGGCGAGGGCGTCGAGGTCGATGTCCACGTACTCGCTCGCCCCGGCGGGCGCGGGGGCTGAGGTGAGGTCGCCGGAGTGGACCACGGCCCGTCCGCCGTACACGAGGTTCGTGTAGTCGCACAGGCCCGCGTAGTTCCAGTCGGAGTCGAACAGCACCACCGACAGGTCGAGGTCCACCGTCTTCTTCGGCGGCTCCGTCCAGTGCAGGAACATCCGCAGCACCTCGCCGTCGGGCAGTGCCTGGAAGCTGCCCTTGGGGACGGTGACCAGGCCCTTGGCCGCCGCCCGCTCGGCCGAGGGGACGTGCAGATGGGCCAGGCGCGAGTCGAGGACCGCCACGTCGTACGGCTCGGCCGAGGCCAGCCGGCGCAGCAGCTCCCGCTCGAACAGGCCGGTCACCGCACGGGTCACCGGCTCGGCGAGGGGCGGCCGGGTGTCGTCCACGGTGTGCGAGTGTGCGACCTGGCCGCGCGGGAAGAACACCCGCCGGGTGCCGGGCAGATGGCGGATCCGCAGGCGTCCCAGCGCGGACAGCACCGGCCCCGGCCCCGCCTTCGGCAGCCGCTCCGCCAGCACGGCCGCCACCCGCTCGGGCAGGGCCTCGGCCGCGTACCGGCGCAGCAGGTGGTCGAGGCGCCGTACGAGCTCCCCGGGCCGCTCCGCGAGGACCGCGAGGGCGAGGTCCGGGTCCGCCCCGCGCAGGGCCTCCTCCGCTCGGCCCGTCCAGGTGGCTGCCCGGATGCGGGAGCCGTCGACCCGTACGGCCTCCGGGTGTTCGGCGGCCGTGGCCAGCAGGGCCTCGCCCAGAGCGGTGCCCCGGACATCGGTCTCGCGCAGCACTGCGAACGCCAGGGCCGCCCGCGGGTGGCGACCGTACTGCTCGAAGGGGTGCAGGATCTCGGCGGCCCGCTTCCAGGGATCGGGGTGGCGCAGCACGTCCTCGACGAGCAGGGCGGGGTCCAGGGCGTCCAGCAGGGCGAGCAGTTCTCGGCGCAGCGGGCGCGGCAGGGACCGCATCCGGGGCGGCGCCAGCAGATCGGCCTCGCCGCCGGACCAGACGGCCAGGAGCCGCAGGACGTCGGTGGCGGTGGTCAGCCGCTCGGGGAGCAGGGCCCGTACGGCCTCCCGGGTGCGGCGCTCGCGCAGCAGGGTGCCGAGCACCATGGCCTTGGTCGCCCGCACCGGGATGGCCTCCGGCAGCCAGTCGAGTCCGGCCGGTGCTGCGGCGAGCAGCACCCGGGCCTCCTCGGTGTCCTGGGCCGACAGCGGGGTCCGGCGGGCGAGCAGCCGGCCGAGGGCGGTGACGCAGTCGCCCGCGCGGTCGGTGCCCAGGACCAGCAGCCGCAGCGGGCCCGCGCCTTCGCCGGGCGCGGGCCGGCCGGGCCGCTCGGCGGCCGGGTCCAGGAACGGGTCCGCGAGGTCGATCCGCCGGTGGCAGATCGGGCAGCCCGTGTAGACGGCGCCGTCCCAGCAGGCCCGGCAGACCAGGTGTGCGCAGGGGGAGACCGGGTGGACGCTGCCGACGGTCGCGCACAGCACGCACGGCTGGGCGGGCCACTGCAGGAGCAGTGCGAAGACGCGGTCGAGCCACAGGGCGTGGGTGTCGTCGGGCACGGAGGCCGGGAAGGTGCGGAACAGCGGCATGTGGGTGCGGTCCGCGCCCAGCAGGGCGTCGATGTCGCGGACGAGGGAGGTGCCGGCGTCGGCGAGCCCGGCGGGGCCGAGCCAGGCGAGTGCGGAGCGCAGCGGCGCCGTCAGGGCGAAGCCCCGGTCGAGGAGTTCGGCCTCGAGGGCGGTCAGGCCCTCGGCCGTGGACGGATCGCCGGGGCGCGGCCCGGCCTGGTCGACGTACACGGTGTGGAGACGGCGCAGCAGGACGGTCGACAGCTCGGGCAAAGGGGGGAGTCCTCCGGAACCGGGGAGAGGAGAGATGAGGCGGGGGCGGAGAGGGGACGCGCTGCGTGGTCATCGGAGAGGTGAGAAGGAAGCACGTCGCGGAGCCGCCCCCGCGCAGCAGATACAACCACGGCGGGGCCGCGGCGCAAACCGATTTACGGACCGGTCCTCGGTGCGGGCGCCGGTGCCGCCAGCAGGGACGTCACCAGGGCCCGTACGGACAGCAGGAAGAGCCGTTCCGGATCCGCGGGCCGGGCCAGCGCACGGGCGAGGGCCGGGTCGTGGGGTGCCGCGGCCGGGTCCCACAGCTCGCTCTCGGCCGGGGACTGGACGGGGGAGCGCTCGCGGTTGCGCTCGACCAGCAGGAACCCGACGATCTGGAACTGCACGGCGCGCACGGCGTCGGCCGCCCGGCCGCCGCGCAGGCCCGCGGCGTGCACCTCGTGGACGAGCGCCTGCTGCGCGGGCAGGAACATCCGCTCCGTGAGCCCGCGTTCGTGGACCATCGCGATCAGGTGCGGGCGCTCGCGCAGCTCGCGGCGCAGGGTCCGGGCCACCGAGAGGATCCGCTCGGCCGGGGTGCGCCCCGCGGGGGAGATCGCGCCCAGCTCCTGGACGGTCCGCTCCACGAGGGCGTCGAGGAGCGATTCGCGGTTGCCGACGTGCCAGTAGATCGATGTCACCGCGGTGCCCAGCTCGGCGGCGAGCCCCCGCATCGTGAGGGCGGCCGGACCGCGCTGCTTGACCAGGGACGCGGCGGCCTCCAGCACCTCGTCCCGGGTCAGCGAGGATCTGGCCATGTCGGGGTCCTGCCGATCTGTCGGAGCGTCAGTTCCTGTGTGCACGGGGGTTCACCCTTCATCGGCCGCGGTGTAACTGTGTTACAGACCGAACCGAGAGGTGGTGCGAGACATGGCACGCGTACGGTACGGAGCGCGCACCGAGGCCGAGATCGCCGCGTCGCGCGAGAAGAGTTCCAAGCTTCCCGACATCTGGTCCACCGGTGTGGTGGCCGTCTGGGAGACCGATCCGGACGTGGTCGCCGCGGTCCTCCCGCCGCCGCTCGAACCGGCCGACCGGCCCCTCGTGCGGGCGAACATCAGCAAGGTCGACCTGCCCGGCTACCCGCTCGGCGCCGGCTCGGTGGCCGTCGCGGCCCAGCACGACGGCGTGGAGGGGTGGTACCCGCTGGTCATGCCGATGACCCACGAGCGCGCTCTGACCGGCGGCCGCGAGGTCTTCGGCGAACCGAAGAAGCTGGGCGAGGTCACCGTCGAGCGCGAAGGCCTCGTCGTACGCGCCGCCCTCGCCCGGCACGGGATCGCCTTCGTCGAGGTGCGCGGCGCCGTGGACCGCCCGCTCCCCCTGCCGGAGCCCACCCGGAAGACCGACTTCTACTTCAAGTACCTTCCTGCCGTGGACGGTTCGGGCCTGGAAGCGGACCCGGTCCTCGTGCACTGCGTCCGCAACGAGAAGGTCCGCAAGCTGGAGCACGTCACCGGCGACGTCGTCCTGCGCGAGTCGATGTTCGATCCCGTAGCCGACCTACCCGTCCGCCGGATCGTGGAGATCACCATCGGGGAGAAGACCACCGACCAGCAGGGCCGGGTCGTCGAGCGGGTCAGCGCGCAGGCCCTGCTCCCGTACATCCACCAGCGCTACGACGACCCCCTCCAGATCCTCGACGGCCCGCCGGAAGGGAGCCTGTGAGGTGCGGCTCGAACCGGGACAGACGGCCGTCGTCACCGGCGCGGCGAGCGGCATCGGCCTCGCCATGGCACACCGCTTCGCCGCCGAGGGGCTGGCAGTGGTCCTCGCCGACATCGAGGAGGCCGCCCTGCGCAAGGCCGCCGGCGGACTCGCCGCCGACGGGGCACAGGTGCTCGCCCGAACCGTGGACGTCAGCGACCGCGACTCGGTGCTCGCCCTCGCCGACGCGGCCTACGACACCTTCGGCGCCGTCCACGTCCTCTGCAACAACGCGGGCGTCGGCTCCGGCGCCGAGGGCCGGATGTGGGAGCACGAGCCGAACGACTGGAAATGGGCCTTCTCCGTCAACGTGTGGGGCGTCTTCCACGGCATCCAGGCCTTCGTTCCCCGCATGATCGCCGGCGGCGCCCCCGGCCACGTGGTCAACACCTCCTCCGGCGACGGCGGCATCGCCCCGCTGCCCACCGCCTCCGTGTACGCCGTCACCAAGGCCGCCGTGGTCACCATGACCGAGTCCCTCTACGCCCACCTCAAGGCGGAGGGCGCGGCCGTCGGCGCCTCCGTGCTCTTCCCCGGCCCGCACATGCTGCGCACCGGCCTGTGGGAGTCGCACCGCAACCGGCCCGAGCGGTACGCGAAGCAGCGCCCGCGCAGGACCCCGTACCGCAGCCTCGACCAGTACGAGGCCGCGATGAAGCAGGCCGGCCACGAGGTGAACTTCACCCCGGTCGAGGAGGTCGCGGAGCACGTCGTCGACGGCATCCGCGCCGACCGCTTCTGGATGCTGCCGCCGAGCGAGCACAGCGACCGGCAGATCCGCGCCCGGTCGCAGTCGATGCTCGACCGCGCCGACCCCGCCTACCTGGAGAGCTTCATCCTCGACTGAGGAGCGTCCGCAGTGAGTGACACACCGTACGAAGACCCGTACCTGATCATCTCCTCCGACTGCCACGCGGGCCTGCCCACCGAGCAGTACCGCCCCTACCTCGACTCCCGCTTCCACCGCCAGTTCGACGAGTTCCTCGGCCAGCGCGAGGCCCGCCGCGCTGAGGCCACCCGGCTGGGCGTCCGCAACGAGGCCTTCGCCGAGAAGTGGTTCCACGACCACGAGGAGGGCCTGCGGGGAGGCTGGGACACCGGGCAGCGGCTGAAGGAACTCGACGGCGACGGTGTGGCCGCCGAGGTCGTCTTCCCCGACGCGGACGCCGTCGACAGCCGGACCGCGGCCCCCTTCGGGGTGGGCCTCGGACTCTCCGGCGACCAGGACCCCGAGCTCGGCATGGCGGGCGCGCAGGCGCACAACCGCTGGCTGGCCGAGTTCGTCTCGCGGACTCCCGAGCGCCACTGCGGCGTCGCCCTGCTGCCCATCACCGGCGAACCGGACAAGGTCGTCGCCGAGGTCCACCGGGCCAAGGAGTCCGGGCTGGGCGCGCTGATGATCCCCGCCATGTGGGTGGACAAGGCGCCCTACCACGACCGCCGCTACGACCCCGTCTGGGCGGCGGCGGCCGAGACGCACATGCCGATCGTCACCCACTCCGGGTCCTCGCCGCGCCACGAGTACGGCGACCACCTTGGCATCTTCGTCTCCGAGGTCACCTGGTGGCCGGCCCGCCCGCTGTGGTTCCTGCTCTGGTCGGGGGTGTTCGAGCGGCACCCCGGGCTGAAGTTCGGGGTCGCCGAGTCGGGCTGCTGGTGGCTGCCGAACCAGCTGTGGTTCATGGACCGGCTCTACCTCGGCGCGCACGGCGGCAAGAAGCTCTCGCCCTTCGAGGAGCTGAAGCGGCCGCCGAGCGAGTACCTGGACCGCCAGGTCTTCGTCTGCGCGACGAACACCAAGCGGCGGGAACTGGCCCAGCGCTACGAGATCGGCGTGGACAACATCCTGTGGGGCTCGGACTTCCCGCACCCCGAGGGCACCTGGCCTGACACCCGGACCTGGCTGAGGAGCACCTTCCACGACATCCCGGTCGGCGAGACCCGCCGGATGCTGGGCCTCGCCGCGGCGGAGGTCTTCGGCTTCGACACCGCGAAGCTGGCCCCGATCGCCCGCCGGATCGGCCCCACCCCTGCCGAGCTGGGCCAGTCCCCGGACCAGGCGGCGGTGGCGGCGTCCTGGGCCCGCTCGCGCGAGGTGGGCCGGCACTGGCTGACCGAACACGACTTCCCCGTACTGGGGGTGGCGCAGTGACCGGCGGCGACCGCTACACGGTGATCTCGGCCGACTGCCACGCGGGCGCCGACCTCCTGGACTACAAGCCGTACCTGGAGAAGCGGTACCACGACGACTTCGACGCCTGGGCCGCCACCTACGTGAACCCCTACGAGGACCTCCTCGCGGACACGGCGGACCGCAACTGGAACTCGGCGCGGCGCCTGGCGGAACTGGAGGCTGACGGCATCGTCGCCGAGGTCGTCTTCCCCAACACCGTCCCGCCGTTCTTCCCCGAGGCCTCCCTGATGGCGCAGCCGCCGACCACCGCGGAGTTCGCGATGCGCTGGGCCGGCCTGCAGGCCCACAACCGCTGGCTGGCGGACTTCTGCGCGGACGCCCCGGGCCGGCGGGCGGGCGTCGCGCAGATCCTCCTCAACGACGTCGACGCGGCGGTGCGGGAGATCCGCCGCACGAAGGCGGCGGGCCTGACGGGCGGCGTCCTGCTGCCCGGAGTGCCGCCCGGCTCCCCGGTTCCCGAGCTGTACTCGGCGGCCTACGACCCCATCTGGGCGGTGTGCGACGAGCTGGACGTCCCGGTCAACCACCACGGCGGCTCGGCATCGCCGCCGCTCGGCGACGAACCGGCGGCCCGGGCCGTCTTCATGGTGGAGACCACCTGGTTCTCGCACCGGGCCCTGTGGCACCTCGTCTTCGGCGGGGCGTTCCGGCGCCACCCGGGCCTGAAGCTGGTCCTGACCGAGCAGGGCTCCGGCTGGATCCCGGGAGTGCTGGAGATGCTGGACTACTACCACGGCCGGCTGGTCGCGGCCTCGGCCACGGCCGAGTCCAAGTTCGGAGCCGGCCTCGCCGAGGCGATGGGCCGGGGCCCGAGCGAGGTCTGGCGGGACAACTGCTTCGTGGGGGCCAGCTTCATGCGCCCCCACGAGGTCCCGCTGCGGGACCGGATCGGCCTCGACAAGATCATGTGGGGCAGCGACTACCCCCACGACGAGGGCACGACACCGTACTCCCGCGAAGGCCTCCGCATCGCCTACGCGGGCCTTCCGCGGGAGGAGGTCGCCGCGATGGCCGGGGGCAACGCGGCCCGCGTCTACGGCTTCGACCTCGCCCTGCTGGACGCCCTCGCGGCCGAGCACGGCCCGCTGGTGTCGGAGATCGCAGAACCCCTGACGCAGATCCCGCCCGAGGCCACCAGCCCGGCCTTCGCCAAGGGCGGCTCGGTCCGCGTCTGGTGACGGGCGGCTCGCGCCGGGCGGCTCGGACCTCGTACACCGCGAGCCGCTCCGGCGGAAACCGCACCGTGCCGGTGAGCCGGGTGCGGGCCGACGCGAGGACCGCGGGCGCGACAGGCCGGCCGGCGGCCCGAAGCCGATGAGGGGGAGGCGGTCCGTCAGCTCCACGCGTTCCGGCTCGGGCGCTCCACGCAGCGGCCCGAGCGAGCCGGCCCGCTCGCAGGAGCCCGGGCGGAGTTCCGTCAGGGGCCTGGTGCCTCGCCGGGCTTCGCCGGTCCGGCTCCGGCCGGGCCCGACTGCAGGACGGCCGGCGGCGCAGGTGTCGGCCTGCCGGCCGGCGTGCGCGCCTGCCAAGTCCTGCGCGTCCGGCGGGCCCGGCCCGCGCCGGAGGCCCGGGAGAGGCCGGATCCGACCAAAACGGTCGCCGCCGCCCCCGCCATCCGGCGAGGAACGGTCGCGAATCCCGTCATTCCCCACCCTCTCCGAACCGACGGTAACCCCCGATGGATACCGATCGGTAACAACCCCTAGCGGCAGCGCCGAAGGCGCCTCTATGGTGCGGACATGCCGAACCTGCCCGATGTCGTGCTGTGGTCCATACCCGCCTTCGTGCTGCTCACCGTCATCGAGCTGGTGAGCTACCGCCTCCATCCCGACGACGATGCGGCCGGCTACGACACGAAGGACGCCGTCACCAGCATCAGCATGGGGCTCGGCAGCATCGGCTTCGACCTGCTCTGGAAGATCCCGGTGGTCGCGGTCTTCACCGCCGTCTACGAACTCACCCCGCTGCGGGTGCCGTTGCTGTGGTGGACCATTCCGCTGATGCTGCTCGCCCAGGACTTCCTCTACTACTGGCAGCACCGCGGCCACCACGTCATCCGCATCCTGTGGGCCTGCCACGTGGTCCACCACAGCAGCCGGAAGTTCAACCTCACCACCGCCCTGCGCCAGCCCTGGACCAGTGCCACGACCTACTGGTTCTACCTGCCGATGGTGGCCGTCGGGGTGCACCCGGCCGTGATCCCGTTCTGCTACGGCATCAACCTGCTCTACCAGTTCTGGGTCCACACGGAGCGCATCGGAAAGCTGCCCCGGGCCTACGAGTACGTCTTCAACACCCCGTCCCACCACCGCGTCCACCACGCGTCCCAGGGCGGCTACCTCGACCGCAACTACGGCGGCATCCTGATCATCTGGGACCGGATGTTCGGCTCCTGGGTGGGGGAGACCGACAGGCCCGTCTACGGGCTCACCAAGAACATCGACACCTACAACCCGCTGCGCGTCGCCACCCACGAGTACGCCGCCATCGCGCGGGACGTCCGCGCCGCCCGGAGCTGGAGCGAGCGGGCCGGCCGGGTCTTCCGCGGCCCCGGCTGGCAGCCCGCGGCTCCGGCCCAGCCCGCCCCCGCCGCCACGGCCCCCGCCGCGACGGCCCCCGCCTCCCCGGCGCCCGGCGCCGGTCCCGCCGCCGACCCGGCCGCCGCCGTACAGGAGACCACCGCGTGAGCACGGCAGAGTCCACCGGCCGCCCCGGCCCCTCCTGGGCGGCCGACCGGGCGGTGCCCGGCCGGGACCGGCTCGGCCGGATCGCCCTCGCGTCCTTCGCCGTGGCCGTCGCCGCCGACCTCGGGTCGCTGCTGGCCGACTGGCACCTCGGACACATCATCGCCAAGCCGCTGCTGATGCCGCTGCTCGTCGCCCACGTGATCACACGCGGCGCGCCCCGCCTGCTGGTCGCCGCCCTGCTGTTCGGCTGGGGCGGGGACCTCGCCCTGCTCTTCGACGCCGAGGCCGCCTTCCTCGTGGGGATGGGCTCCTTCGCCGTCGGGCACGTCTGCTACCTCGTCCTGTTCGGGAAGCGCCGCGCGAACGCCCTGCTCGGCGGCGCCTACGCCCTGGCGCTCCTCGGGACCGTCGCCCTGCTGTGGTCCGATCTGCCCGCGGACCTGCGGATCCCCGTGGCCGGCTACAGCCTGTTGCTGACCGCCATGGCCTTCCGCTCCAGCTCCCTCGGCCTGCGGGCCGGCATCGGCGGCGCGCTGTTCCTGCTGTCCGACACCCTGATCGCCGCCGGCGTCGCCGAATGGCCCCAGCTGCCCCGCCCCGACTTCTGGATCATGGCGACCTACCTGGCAGCGCAGTACCTGCTGGCCACCGGCGCGACCACCCGCGAGGCAGGCGTACCGTAGGACGGCCACTCAGTCGTACAAGACTGAACAACCCGAGCCGGAGGACTGCACCACCATGCGCGCCACCGTCATCCACGCCCCGCACGACATCCGTGTGGAGGAGGTGCCCGACGCTGCGATCCAGCGCCCCGAGGACGCCGTCGTCCGCGTCCTGCGGGCCTGCATCTGTGGCAGCGACCTGTGGGCCTACCGAGGCGAGGCCCCGCGCCGGCCGGGCCAGCGCATCGGCCACGAGTTCCTGGGTGTCGTCGAGGAGACCGGCCCGGCCGTGTCCGGCGTACGCGCCGGCGACCTGGTCGTCGCGCCCTTCATGTGGTCGGACGGCACCTGCGAGTACTGCAAGGAGGGCCTCTACACCTCCTGCGACCACGGCGGCTTCTGGGGCTCGGTCGGCCACGACGGTGGACAGGGCGAGGCCGTGCGCGTCCCGCACGCCGACGGAACGCTGGTGAAGCTGCCCGCCGAGGCGGTCTCCGACGACCACCTGCTCACCGGCCTGCTCGCCCTCTCCGACGTCATGGGCACCGGGCACCACGCCGCGCTGGGCGCGGGGGTGCGCCCGGGCTCGACGGTCGCCGTCGTCGGTGACGGCGCGGTCGGCCTGTGCGGCGTCCTCGCCGCCAAGCGCCTGGGCGCCGAGCGGATCGTCGCACTGGGCCGCCACACCGTCCGTACGGACATCGCCAGGCTCTTCGGGGCCACCGACGTCGTCGCCGAGCGCGGCGAGGCCGCCGAGGCGGCGGTGCGCGAACTCACCGGCGGCCGCGGCGCGACGTGCGTCATCGAGGCGGTCGGCACAGAACAGTCCATGCGCACCGCGGTGAACATCACGCGCGACGGCGGGGCCATCGGCTACGTCGGCGTCCCGCACGGCAGCGGCACCGGTCTCGACCTCGGCGTCATGTTCGACCGCAACATCACCCTGCGCGGCGGTGTGGCCCCGGTCCGGGCCTACATCCCGGAGCTGCTGGAGGACGTGCTCAGCGGGGTGATCGATCCGGCGCCCGTCTTCGACCGCGCCATGTCCCTGGACGAGGTCCCGGACGGCTACCGCGCGATGGACGACCGCAGCGCGCTCAAGGTGCTGATCAAGCCCTGACCCACGGCGGGCGCAAGCGCGGACGGGCCGGGCGGGGACGATCCCCGCCCGGCCCGTCCGTCCGTTCGCCGCGTCGGACTACTTCACGGCCTTGAGGGCGTCCACGACGCCGTAGCCGTAGTAGCCGGTCTGGCCCCACTTGGCCTGGCAGGTGGTGGCGTTGATCAGCGCGCCCGTGGCGTCGTATATCTGGGCCGGGCAGGCCGCCTTGGTCGACTGCGCCTTCAGCATCGACTGGAGCTGCGACGGCGTGGCCGACGGGTGGGCGCTCTTGAGCAGCGCTGCGACGCCCGCGACGTGCGGGGCGGCCATCGAGGTGCCCTGCTTGTAGCCGTAGCCGCCCGGGACGGTCGACAGCACGCGCCCGTTGGCGTCCGGGGTGGCCGGGACCTGCCACTTGTCGCCGCCGGGGGCAGCGACGTCCACGACCCCGAGGCCGTAGCTGGAGTAGTAGGAGCGCAGACCCTTGTCACCGGTCGCGGAGACGGTGACCACGCCCGGCAGCTGCGTGGGCAGGTCCAGGCAGACCTTCGGGTCGATGGTGCGGGTGACCGGGGTGGTGTCGTTCGGGCTGGTGGTGTCCTCCAGGGAGGCCGCGGCCAGGTCCTGGTTGGAGTTGCCGGCCGAGGCCACGTGCAGCGTGCCCTTGCGCTCGGCGTACTTGGTCGCCCGCCCGATGGCCTCCACCAGCGCCTTCTGGTCGTCGTCGGTCTTGCAGTTGAAGAGCCACGGGTCGACGTAGTAGCTGTTGTTGGTCACCTCGATCCCCTTCTCGGCGGCGAACATGAAGCCACAGACGACCGCCTCGGTGTAGAAGAGGCTGGTCCCGGGCTCGCTCACCTTGATCGCGGCGATCTTCACGCCGGGCGCCACACCGCTGATGCCGACGCCGTTGCGCGGGGCGCCGATGGTGCCGGCCACGTGGGTGCCGTGGTCGCTGCCGTCCGGGTACGGGCGCCAGGCGCCCTCGGTGGTGTCCGCGACGCCGCCGACGCAGTTGGCCGACTGGCCCTTGGAGAAGTTCGGGGCGAGATCGGGGTGGGTGTCGTCCACGCCCGTGTCGATGATGCCCACGGTGACGTCCTGGCTGCCATCGTTGATCTTGTGAGCCTCGTCGGCCTTGATCGTCCGCAGGTCCCACTGGTTGGGCTCGAGCGGTTCCTGACCCTCCTGGGCCTGCGCCGCCGCCTTGATGGCGTCCGCCTCGCTCAGCCGCTGGGTCGCGCCCTCCTCGGTGGTCTGCACGGCCGACATCGGGGCCGTCCGGGTGGCGCCGACCGACACGAACAGCCCACGCTGGGCGCGCAGCTGCTGGGCGAAGTCCGGGTTCTGGGAATGTGCGACGACGACCCCGATCTGCTCATAGGCCGTCACCACCGTTCCGCCGGCCCGCTCGATCGCCTTCTTCGCCGCCTTCACCGTGGCGTACGCGTTCAGGTTCGCCACGTAGGACAGCTTGGGGCCGTCGGTCGCGGCCTTCGGAGCCGTCGCCGCGTCCACGGTGCCGGCCAGCGGAGCGGCGGAGGCCGACACCGAGGGCAGCAGGGCGAGCGAGGCGGTGAGCGCCAGGCCGACCGGCACGGCCAGGGCGCGCCGGCGGACGGGTCCCAGATGAGCCATGGGTTCTCCAGATCATCGTGAAAAAGCCGTCCGCACGCGGTCGCGTCGGACGGGTCCATGACAAGTGAACCTAGTGCCGCCGTTCCCCTTTCCGCCATCAGTTCGAGAAAAGAGTTCCTGAAGATTCCAGGGGTGTTGAACCGTCCCGACACACCGGCCGTGCCGTTGACAGAGGGGGGTCAGCGCCGTCGACCCGCCACACGGAGGTTGTTTTGTCCGTCGTCCCCACCGCACCTGCGTCACAAGGAGATTCCCCCGTGACCACCGAAGCAGCGCCGCCTCCGGGCAGCACGGGAACGCCCCCGGCGGGCCCCACGGCCGAAGAGTTCGTGAGCGTCCAGCAGAGCCCCGAGTTCGCCGAACTCCGCCGCTCCTACCGCTCTTTCGCCTTCCCGCTCACCGTGGCCTTCATCGCCTGGTACCTGCTCTACGTCCTGCTGTCCAACTACGCGGGCGGCTTCATGGGGACCAAGGTCTTCGGCAACATCAACGTCGCCCTCGTGCTCGGCCTCGCCCAGTTCGCGACGACCTTCCTCATCGCCTGGCTGTACGCGCGCCATGCCGCCGCCAGGCTCGACCCCAGGGCGGCGGCCATCAAGGCGCGGATGGAGGCCTCCGAATGAGCGGTACGCACCACCTGACGACGCTCGCCGCAGGCGCCTCCGAGCACCGTCCCCTCATCATCACGCTCTTCGGACTGTTCGTCGTCGCCACCCTGATCATCACGGTCCGGGCCGGTCGGCAGACCAAGGGCGCCGCGGACTTCTACGCGGGCGGCCGCCAGTTCACGGGCTTCCAGAACGGGCTCGCCATCTCCGGCGACTACATGTCCGCCGCGTCCTTCCTCGGCATCGCCGGAGCCATCGCCCTCTTCGGCTACGACGGCTTCCTCTACTCCATCGGCTTCCTCGTGGCCTGGCTGGTCGCCCTGCTGCTCGTCGCCGAGCCGCTGCGCAACTCCGGCCGCTACACGATGGGCGACGTGCTCGCGTACCGGATGCGCCAGCGGCCCGTGCGCACCGCCGCCGGCACCTCCACCATCGTGGTCTCGATCTTCTACCTGCTCGCCCAGATGGCCGGGGCCGGCGTCCTGGTCTCGCTGCTCCTGGGCATCACCAGCGACGGCGGCAAGGTGGCGGTCGTCGCGCTCGTCGGCGTGCTGATGATCGTCTACGTGACCATCGGCGGGATGAAGGGCACCACCTGGGTCCAGATGATCAAGGCTGTCCTGCTGATCGCGGGCGCCCTGCTGATCACCTTCCTGGTGCTGGTGAAGTTCAACTTCAACGTCTCCGACCTGCTGGGCAAGGCGGCCGAGAACAGCGGACAGGGCGCCAAGTTCCTCGAACCGGGCCTCAAGTACGGCAAGGACTCCACCTCGAAGCTGGACTTCATCTCCCTCGGCCTCGCCCTGGTCCTCGGTACCGCCGGCCTCCCGCACATCCTCATCCGCTTCTACACCGTGCCCACCGCCCAGGCCGCCCGCAAGTCCGTGAACTGGGCCATCGGCATCATCGGCGCCTTCTACCTCATGACCATCGCCCTCGGCTTCGGGGCCGCGGCCCTGCTGGAGCGCGCGGACATCCTGGCCTCCAACAAGGCAGGCAACACCGCCGCACCCCTGCTCGCCCAGGCGGTCGGCGGCGGCGCCGGCTCCACCGGCGGCGCCGTCCTGCTCGCCGTGATCTCCGCGGTCGCCTTCGCCACCATCCTCGCCGTGGTCGCGGGCCTCACCCTCGCCTCCTCCTCGTCCTTCGCCCACGACCTGTACGTGAACGTGATCCGCAAGGGCAAGGCCACCGAGCAGGAGGAGGTGCGCGCCGCACGCTGGTCCACGGTCGTCATCGGAGCCGTGGCCATCGGCCTGGGCGCGCTCGCCCGCGACCTGAACGTGGCCGGACTCGTCGCGCTCGCCTTCGCGGTCGCCGCCTCCGCCAACCTGCCGACGATCCTCTACAGCCTCTTCTGGAAGCGCTTCACCACCCAGGGGGCGCTCTGGTCCATCTACGGCGGACTGGCCTCGGCGGTCGTCCTGGTGCTGTTCTCCCCGGTCGTGTCCGGCAAGCCGACGTCGATGTTCAAGGACGCGGACTTCTTCTGGTTCCCGCTGGAGAACCCGGGCATCATCTCGATCCCCCTCGGTTTCCTCCTGGGATGGCTGGGAACCGTCCTCAGCAAGGAGAAGGCGGACCCCCAGAAGTTCGCCGAGCTGGAGGTGCGCTCCCTCACCGGAACCGGGGCGCACTGACATCGTCCGAACACTCAGCGTGGCCGTGTCGTAGGTCCCTACGACACGGTCACGCCACGTCTCGTTCATTCGGGGATCACGGAACGGCATGCGCGTCCCGTAGTCTCGAAATAGAACGCGTGAAGTAGATCCAATTTCGCGCGTATGTCTACTTCCGGACAGGGGAGGGGGCCCACAGTGCTTCTCGACACCTATGGCCGCGTGGCCACTGACCTGCGCGTCTCGCTCACCGACCGGTGCAATCTGCGCTGCACGTACTGCATGCCCGAAGAAGGTCTGCAATGGCTCGGCAAGTCCGACCTGCTGACCGACGAGGAGATCGTCCGGCTGATCCGCATCGCGGTCACGCAGCTCGGCATCACCGAGGTCCGCTTCACCGGCGGCGAACCGCTTCTGCGACCCGGCCTGGTCGGGATCGTCGAGCAGTGCGCGGCGCTGGAGCCGCGCCCCAGGATGTCGCTCACCACCAACGGCATCGGCCTCAAGCGCACCGCGCAGGCCCTCAAGACCGCCGGCCTGGACCGGGTGAACGTCTCCCTCGACACGCTGCGCCCCGAGGTCTTCAAGTCCCTCACCCGCCGCGACCGGCACAAGGACGTCATCGAGGGCATGGCTGCGGCCCGCGAGGCCGGCCTGACCCCCGTCAAGGTCAACGCCGTGCTCATGCCGGGACTCAACGACGACGAGGCCCCCGACCTGCTGGCCTGGGCCGTCGAGAACGAGTACGAGCTCCGCTTCATCGAGCAGATGCCCCTCGACGCCCAGCACGGCTGGAAGCGCGACGGCATGATCACCGCCGGCGACATCCTGGAATCGCTGCGTACGCGCTTCACGCTCACCGAGGAGGGCGCCGACGAGCGCGGCTCCGCCCCGGCCGAGCGCTGGATCGTCGACGGCGGCCCCGCCACCGTCGGCGTCATCGCCTCCGTCACCCGGCCGTTCTGCGGAGCCTGCGACCGTACCCGGCTCACGGCCGACGGCCAGATCCGTACGTGCCTGTTCGCCACCGAGGAGTCGGACCTGCGCTCCGCGCTGCGCTCGGGCGCCCCGGACGAGGAGATCGCCCGCCTGTGGAAGGTCGCGATGTGGGGCAAGAAGGCCGGCTCCGGCCTCGACGACCCCTCGTTCCTCCAGCCCGACCGCCCCATGTCCGCGATCGGCGGCTGACCCGCGCCCACCGGCCCGTACCGGCGGCCGGTACGGGCCGGCCGCCGCACCGGGTCGGCTGCCGCACCGGGTCGGCTGCCGCACCGGGTCGGCAGCCGCACCGGGTCAGCGCAGGCGCTCGGAGCCTTCCGGCTGCACCCATGCCTCGAGCCTCACGACGTCCTTGAGGAAACCGCGCACCCCCAGGAACTGGGAGAGGTGCTCGCGGTGCTCCTCGCACGCCAGCCACGTCTTGCGCCGCTCCGGTGTGTGCAGCGTCGGGTTGTTCCACGCGAGGACCCAGACGGCCGCGTCGCGGCAGCCCTTGGCCGAGCAGGTGGGGGTTTCGTCAGGAGTGGGGGAGTCGGAGGAAGTCACGACCTCACCCTAGAACGGAAGGGCGACGCCGAGCAGCCACGGGGGGAGCTGCCCGGCGTCGGTCCGTCGCTCCGACGGGGGATGCGGAGCGCGTGAGCAGTATGTCACGCAGGACCCGGTGCGGTGCACCGGAACTTCATGATTGATCTGAGCTTTTCTTGAGGTTTCCCGCGTCCAGGGCCGGACGGACGGGAGCCGGGACGAAATGGGACGGCAGCGACGGCGTCGACTCGCGGCCCGCGTTGGCGATGACCACGGCCACATAGGGCAGGAGGGCGCCCGCGATGAGCGTCACGACGGCCACGGGGCGCGATACGTTCCACAAGAGCACGGTCGCGATGACCGACAGGGTCCTGACGGTCATCGAAATCACGTAGCGGCGCTGGCGGCCCCGCACGTCCTCGGCGAGCCCCATCCGGGCGCCGGTGATCCGGAAGACCTCGGCCCCGTTCCGCTTGTGTCGCTTCACCCGTTCCACGTCCTACCACCCGATTCGCCGGCCGGGCGTTTTCCGGCCCGGACACTTCCACGGTACGCGCCCCCCGCCGTTACGGGGACAGGGGGACCCCCATCGATGCCGCCCGAAATGCGCACTACGCGGTACGGGCCGACACTGGGCCCACGTGCGCACACCGCGCCAGGAGGAGGCTGGACATGAGCTGGTTGTGGGCGATCGTCGTCGGTTTCGTGCTGGGGCTGATAGCCAAGGCCGTCCTGCCGGGCAAGCAGCACCAGCCGCTGTGGCTGACCACGCTGATGGGCATCATCGGCAGCGTCCTCGGCAATGCCGTCGCCGCCTGGATCGGCGTCGCCGAAACCCGGGGTATCGACTGGACCCGCCACCTCCTGCAGCTCGCCGGAGCGGTCCTCTTCGTCTTCCTCGGCGAGATGGCCTACAAGGCGATGCGCGGAGGCAGTCGTCAGATGACCTGAGCCGCTCCCGCGGCACCCGCGGCACATGACGGAGGGGCCGGCCGGACCGTGAAGTCCGAACCGGCCCCTCCGCCGTGTGCCGTACGGGACGGGTCAGGCGCCGGTCACCTCGACGGCCGCCAGGTTCTTCTTGCCCCGCCGCAGGACCAGCCAGCGCCCGTGCAGCAGGTCCTCCTCCGCGGGGACCGCGTCCTCGGCGGTGACCTTCACGTTGTTCACGTAGGCGCCACCCTCCTTGACGGTCCGGCGCCCGGCCGACTTGCTCGCGACCAGACCCGTCTCCGCGAAGAGGTCCACCACCAGGGCCGGCTCCGCCACCTTGGCGTGCGGCAGCTCGGACAGGGCCGCGGCCAGCGTGGCCTCGTCCAGCTCCGCCAGGTCGCCCTGGCCGAACAGCGCCCGCGAAGCGGCGATCACGGCGGCACACTGGTCGGCGCCGTGCACCAGCGTGGTCAGCTCCTCCGCCAGCGCCCGCTGCGCGGCACGCGCCTGCGGCCGCTCGGCGGTCTGCGCCTCCAGCTCCTCCAGCTCCTCGCGGGACTTGAAGGAGAGGATCCGCATGTAGGTGGAGATGTCCCGGTCGTCCACGTTCAGCCAGAACTGGTAGAACGCGTACGGCGTGGTCATCTCCGGGTCCAGCCAGACGGCCCCGCCCTCGGTCTTGCCGAACTTCGTGCCGTCCGCCTTCACCATCAGCGGGGTCGCCATCGCGTGGACGTGCGCGTCCGGCTCGACCCGGTGAATCAGGTCGAGGCCGGCCGTCAGGTTGCCCCACTGGTCCGAGCCGCCCTGCTGCAGGGTGCAGCCGTGGCGCCGGTACAGCTCCAGGAAGTCCATGCCCTGCAGCAGCTGGTAGCTGAACTCCGTGTAGCTGATGCCCTGGTCCGACTCCAGCCGCTTGGCGACCGAGTCCTTCGTCAGCATCTTGTTGACGCGGAAGTGCTTGCCGATGTCCCGCAGGAACTCGATGGCGGACATGCCCGCCGTCCAGTCCAGGTTGTTGACCATGACCGCGGCGTTCTCGCCCTCGAAGGACAGGAACGGCTCGATCTGCGAGCGCAGCCGGTCCACCCACTGAGCGATGACCGCGGGGTCGTTCAGGGTGCGCTCGGCGGTCGGACGGGGGTCGCCGATCTGACCGGTGGCCCCGCCGACCAGCGCGAGCGGCCGGTTGCCCGCCAGCTGCAGCCGCCGCATCGTGAGCACCTGCACCAGGTGGCCGACGTGCAGCGAGGCGGCGGTCGGGTCGTAGCCGCAATAGAACGTGACCGGACCGTCCGCGAAGGCCTTGCGCAGCGCTTCTTCGTCGGTGGACTGGGCGAAGAGCCCGCGCCACTTCAGTTCGTCGACGATGTCCGTCACGGTCTCTCGACTCCTTACGTTTTGTGGAAATGCCGTGTTCAGTCTAGGTGGGTCAGACGCCCTTGCTCACCGAACTCATGTTGAAGTCCGGGATGCGGACAGCCGGCATCGCGGCCCGCGTGAACCAGTCGCTCCACTCGCGCGGCAGGGTCTTCTCCGTGCGGCCCGCCTCGGAGGCCCGCGACAGCAGGTCCACGGGGGACTCGTTGAAGCGGAAGTTGTTCACCTCGCCCACGACCTGCCCGTTCTCCACGAGGTAGACGCCGTCCCGGGTCAGGCCCGTCAGCAGCAGCGTGGCCGGGTCCACCTCGCGGATGTACCACAGGCAGGTCAGCAGCAGGCCCCGCTCGGTGTCGGCGACCATCTCGTCGAGGGACTTCTCGCCGCCGCCGTCCAGGATCAGGTTCCCGAAGCCGGGGGAGACCGGCAGGCCGGTCAGGCCGGCCGTGTGCCGGGTCGTCGACAGCCGGGCCAGCTCCCCGTCCCTGATCCACTCGGTGGCCGGGACCGGCAGGCCGTTGTCGAAGGCCGAGAGATCGTCGCCGGAGCTGTGGGCGATGACGAACGGCGCGGACTCCAGGCCCGGCGCGTTGGGGTCGCTGCGCAGCGTCAGCGGCAGGTCGGTCAGCTTCTCGCCGAGCCGGGTGCCGCCGCCGGGCTTGGAGAAGACCGTACGGCCCTCCACCGCGTCCCGGGCCGACGCCGACCACATCTGGTAGATCAGCAGGTCCGCCACGGCCGTCGGCGGCAGCAGCGTCTCGTACCGCCCGGCGGGCAGGTCGATCTTCCGCTCCGCCCAGCCCAGCCGTACGGCGAGCTCCGCGTCCAGCACGGTCGGATCCACGTCCTTGAAGTCCCGGGTGGAGCGGCCGGCCCAGGCCGAGCGCAGGCGGTCCGGGGACTTCGCGTTGAGCTCCAGGGTGCCGTTGGGCTGGTCGTGGCGCAGCCGAAGTCCGGTCGAGGTGCCGACGTAGGTGGAGACCAGCTCGTGGTTGGCGAAGCCGTACAGCTCCCGGCCGCCCGCCCGGGCCCTGGCGAAGGCCTCACCGAGGGCCGGGGCGAAGTCCGCGAACACCGCGGAGCCGGTTTCGGCGGGAGCGTCGGTGAAGTCCGGCGACGCCGGGGTCCCGGTGACCAGCGGCTGGGCGTCCTCGGCGGGACCCGCGCCCCGCGCGGCCGCCTCGGCGGCCCGCACGAGGGGCTCGAGGTCCTCCGCGGTGACGGCGGAGCGCGACACGACCCCCGAGGCCGTGCCCTCCCTGCCGTCGACGGTGGCGATGACCGTCAGGGTCCGGCCGCGGGTGACGCCGTTGGTGGTCAGGGCGTTGCCGGCCCAGCGCAGGTTGGCGCTCGACTCCTCGTCGGCGATGACGACGCATCCGTCGGCGGTGGACAGCTCCAGGGCCCGCTCGACGATCTCGTGCGGCTTGGTCGATCGGCTCATCGGCCGGCCTCCTGCGTGGTGTTCAGACTGTGCAGTCCCGGGTGGCGACCCCCGGACCCCCGGCAGATCCCGTGGTGATCGTGCGTCGTCATCGGCCCGCCTCCTGCGTGGTGTTCAGGATGTTCACGTCGCGGAACAGCGCGGACGGGCAGCCGTGCGAGACCGCAGCGACCTGCCCCGGCTGGGCCTTGCCGCAGTTGAAGGCGCCGCCCAGGACATAGGTCTGCGGCCCGCCGACCTTCTCCATCGAGCCCCAGAAGTCGGTGGTGGTGGCCTGGTAGGCGACGTCGCGCAGCTGCCCGGCCAGCCTGCCGTTCTCGATCCGGAAGAACCGCTGCCCGGTGAACTGGAAGTTGTAGCGCTGCATGTCGATCGACCAGGAGCGGTCGCCGACCACGTAGATCCCGCGCTCCACGCCGCCGATCAGGTCCTCGGTCGACAGCCCGCCGGGATCCGGCTGGAGGGACACGTTCGCCATCCGCTGCACGGGCACGTGCCCGGGGGAGTCGGCGAACGCGCAGCCGTTGGAGCGTCCGAGGCCGGTCAGCTTCGCGATCCGCCGGTCGGTCTGGTAGCCGACCAGGGTGCCGTCCTTGACCAGGTCCCAGCTCTGCGCCTGGACGCCCTCGTCGTCGAAGCCGACGGTGGCCAGCCCGTGCTCGGCGGTGCGGTCGCCCGTCACGTTCATGATCGGGGAGCCGTACTTGAGCTTGCCCAGCTGGTCGAACGTGGCGAAGGAAGTCCCCGCGTACGCCGCCTCGTAGCCCAGCGCCCGGTCGAGCTCCGTGGCGTGGCCGATGGATTCGTGGATGGTGAGCCACAGGTTGGACGGGTCCACCACCAGGTCGTAGCGCCCCGCCTGCACGCTCGGCGCCCGCATCTTCTCGGCGAGCAGGCCCGGGATCTCCTCCAGCTCGGCGTCCCAGTCCCAGCCGGTGCCCGTCAGGTACTCCCAGCCGCGGCCGGCGGGCGGGGCGATGGTGCGCATCGAGTCGAACTCGCCGGTGGTGCCGTCCACGGCGACCGCCGTGAGCTGCGGGTGGATGCGGACCCGCTGCTGCGTCGTCGTGGTCCCCGCCGTGTCGGCGTAGAACTTGTTCTCGTGGACTGCGAGCAGTGAGGCGTCCACGTGCGCCACGCCGTCGGCCGCCAGCAGCCGGGAGCTCCAGTCCGCGAGCAGCGCCGCCTTCTCCGCGTCCGGCACCTCGAAGGGGTTGACCTCGTAGGCGGAGATCCACGTCTTCTCCGCGTGCACCGGCTCCTCGGCGAGCTCCACGCGCTCGTCCGAACCGGCGGCCTTGATCACCTGGGCGGACAGCTTCGCCATGGCCACGGCCTGCGAGGCCACCTTGGCGGCGCCGTCCATGGTCAGGTCGACGCCGGAGGCGAACCCCCACGTGCCCGCGTGCACGACCCGGACCGCATAGCCGAGGTCGGTGGTGTCGGACCCGCCGGAGGGCTTGGCGTCGCGCAGCCGCCACGAGGCGCTGCGGATCCGCTCCAGCCGGAAGTCGGCATGCTCGGCGCCCAGCGCGCGGGCCCGGGCGAGCGCCGCGTCGGCGAGCGCCCGCAGGGGCAGCGCGGTGAAGGCCGCGTCGATGGAATGGGGCACGGAAGTCCTCCCGGGGTCGGGGACGGTCGCCCCGATCATGTCGTGATCGGGGCGCTTGTGCCTACATCTTTCTGTAGGGACTCGACAGAGCCCGCTGCGAGGCCCTGTCGGGGCTCGATTCTCCGTACGGGCGACGCGACCTATAGGTTTTCGGTATTCAGACCGCTAGCGAAAGGGTGATCCGTTGAGCCGCTCGGTTCTCGTCACCGGAGGAAACCGGGGCATCGGCCTCGCCATCGCCCGAGCCTTCGCGGAGGCGGGCGACAAGGTCGCGATCACGTACCGGTCGGGTGAGCCGCCGCAGGCCCTCACCGATCTCGGTGTCCTGGCGGTGCGGTGCGACATCACCGACTCCGAGCAGGTGGAGCAGGCCTACAAGCAGATCGAGGACGCGCACGGCGCGGTCGAGGTGCTCGTGGCCAACGCCGGCATCACCAAGGACACGCTGCTGATGCGGATGTCCGAGGAGGACTTCGCCTCGGTCGTCGACACCAACCTCACCGGCACCTTCCGGGTGGTCAAGCGCGCGAACCGCGGCATGCTCCGCGCGAAGAAGGGCCGCGTCGTCCTGATCTCCTCGGTCGTCGGGCTCCTGGGCTCGGCGGGGCAGGCGAACTACGCCGCCTCCAAGGCGGCTCTGGTCGGCTTCGCCCGCTCGCTCGCCCGCGAGCTGGGCTCCCGCAACATCACCTTCAACGTCGTCGCGCCCGGGTTCGTGGACACCGACATGACGAAGGTGCTCACCGACGAGCAGCGCGCGGGGATCGTGGCGCAGGTGCCGCTCGCCCGCTACGCGCAGCCCGAGGAGATCGCGGCAGCCGTCCGCTTCCTGGCGTCCGACGACGCCGCGTACATCACCGGAGCCGTCATTCCCGTTGACGGCGGATTGGGCATGGGTCACTGATCACCATGAGCGGAATTCTCGAGGGCAAGCGCATCCTCATCACGGGTGTGCTGATGGAGTCCTCCATCGCCTTCCACACGGCCAAGCTGGCGCAGGAGCAGGGCGCCGAGGTCATCCTCACCGCGTGGCCGCGCCCGTCGCTGACGGAGCGCATCGCGAAGAAGCTGCCCAAGCCGGTCAAGGTGATCGAGCTCGACGTCACCAACGACGAGCACCTGGCCCGTCTGGAGGGCCTCGTCCGCGACGAGCTCGGCGGCCTCGACGGCGTCGTGCACTCCATCGGCTTCGCGCCCCAGGACGCCCTCGGCGGCAACTTCCTGAACACGCCGTTCGAGTCGGTCGCCACCGCCATGCACGTCTCGGCGTTCTCGCTGAAGTCGCTCACCATGGCCTGCAAGCCGCTCTTCCCGGCGGAGGGCGGTGCCGTCGTCGGCCTCACCTTCGACGCGCAGTTCGCCTGGCCGCAGTACGACTGGATGGGCCCGGCCAAGGCCGCCCTGGAGGCCACCAGCCGCTACCTCGCCCGCGACCTGGGCAAGGAGAACATCCGCTGCAACCTGGTCTCGGCGGGTCCGATCGGCTCCATGGCCGCGAAGTCCATCCCGGGGTTCGGCGAGCTGGCCGAGGTCTGGAACACCCGCTCCATGCTGGAGTGGGACATGAGCGACCCGGAGCCGACCGGCCGCGGCGTCGTCGCCCTGCTGTCGGACTGGTTCCCGAAGACCACCGGTGAGATCGTCCACGTGGACGGCGGCGTCCACGCGATGGGTGCCTGACCCCAGGTCAGAACCGGGTGTCCGTACGGCGGCCGGACCGCCGGGCAGGGAGAGCCGGGGCGGAGCGGGGCGGGGGCCGGGCGGGGGCCGGGGCGGGCCCGCGGGGGTGCCCTTCGCTCGGATGTTCACCGGCCGACCGGATCTTCCCGAGTCGAAAACCGGAACAGATGCCTGCAAACTGGCCAGGTCGGGATCTTCCCGGCTCCGGCGGGGAGGAGGCAGGGGTGCGCACCAGGCCGAGCCGAGCAGTATCGATAGTGGTCACATCGGTGATCGTGACCGGACTCCTGATCCCGGCCGTGGCCGCGCAGACCTCCGGAGAAGATGCGGCCACCGGCCCCGAGGTGGCGGCCCCGGCCGTCGTGGACCTCTCCGACATCCCCGCCGAACCCCCCGCGCAGCCCTCGCGCCCCGCCGCCCGCGAACTCTTCGGCGCCGACTGCGCCACCACGATCGAGGGCTCTCGGGTGACCGCGCACTGCCACAACGCCTATCCGGAGACCGACCTGGTGAGCCTGCACGTCGAGTGCGACCGCTGGTGGGACCTGGACGGCGACGGCGCGGCCGTGGCGGTCGGCCCGGCCGCCCGGGCCGAGCTCGTCGGCCGCTGCTGGAAGGAGGTCCGCGCGGCCAGGGTCAGCCACCGGCGGCCGTGACCGGATCTGCCTGCGCCCCCTCGGCCCCCTCGGCCCTGGCGTCCGCGACTCCGCCGACTTCCCCACCGAGGCAGACGAAGGGGTAGCCGGCGGCCTCCGAGGCTGCCGCCGCCCCGTCCCCGCGCCGGATCGCCTCGATCAGCCTGGCGTGGTCGAGATGGGCCGCAGGGTCGAGCACGGTGCCCACGTCGGCCCGCAGCCAGTCGGCCACCAGCTCGCCGAGGTCGGCGTACAGCTCGATCAGCACGTCGTTGTGCGAAGCCGTCACCACAGCCATGTGCAGGCTCACGTCCGCCGCCACGAAGACCTCCGCGTCCCCGCTCGCCCAGGCCTCCTCCCGGCGCGCCAGCAGGGCGTCAAGCTGGAGCAGGTCCCGTTCCGTGCGCCGCTCCGCCGCCAGCCGGGCCGCCGAGGACTCCAGGGTGGAGCGCAGCTCGGCGATGTGCCTCGGCTCCGCCCCCGCGAAGCGCCGGTGCATGACGCCGGCCAGCTCGCTCGTCGCGATGACGTACGTGCCCGAGCCCTGCCGAATGTCGAGCAGGCCGTTGTGCGCCAGCGCGCGCACGGCCTCGCGCACGGTGTTGCGGGCGACGCCCATCAGTTCCACGAGCTCCGGCTCGGTGGGGATGCGCGACCCCACCGGCCACTCCCCGGAGGTGATCTGGTTGCGCAGCTGGGCGATCACCTGATCGACGAGCGCGGAGCGCCGGGGCGAGGTCAGCGGCATGGGTTCCTCTCAGGTGCGGCTGCGCCCGCGGGTGCGGCGCGGATGCCAGTGTGACGGGCGGCGTCTGGACAACCAATCATCCCATGATTCTATGATGGCGGAATGTCCGACGAAGAGACCACGACGCTCCACCGGCCCGCCACCGACCGAACCGCGGTCGCCACCCCGCACACGACGGTGCAGCCGCCCTGGCTCGGCCCGGTGCTCATCGTCGGAATCGTCCTGGCCGCCCTCAACCTGCGCCCCGCCATCACCAGCCTCGGCGCCCTCTTCGAAGAGACCCGCACCGGTCTGGGCATGAGCGGCAGCGTCGCCGGACTGATCACCTCCGTGCCGGCCCTGTGCTTCGCCGTCTTCGGCGTCACCGCGCCCCGGCTCTCCCGCCGCTTCGGCCCGGTCGCCGTCGTCTGCGCCGGCATGGCCGCCGTCGCCGCCGGACTGCTGATCCGGCCCTTCGCCGGCGGCGCCGCCGGCTTCCTCGCCGCCAGCGCCCTCTCCCTGGCCGGCATAGCCCTCACCAACGTCCTGCTCCCGGTGATCGTCAAGCGCTACTTCCCGGACCGGGTCGGCACCATGACCGGCCTCTACTCCATGGCCCTGGCCGCCGGCACCTCGCTCGCCGCCGCCGCGACCGTCCCGCTCACCGACGCCCTCGGCGGCAGCTGGCGCACCGGCCTGCTGATGTGGGCCGCCCTCGCCGTGGCCGCCGTACTGCTGTGGCTGCCCATCACCCGCGCCGCCCGCCGCGCCGACCGGGCCCGGGCCGCAGCCGCCGCCTCCGGCGAGGGCGCCCCCGTACGGGCCGACGCGGGCCCGCGGGTCGTCCGCAGCCGCACCGCCTGGGCCCTCGCCTGCTACTTCGGCCTCCAGGCCACGGGCGCGTACATCACCATGGGCTGGCTCCCGCAGATCTTCCGCGACGCCGGGGTCTCCGCCTCCACCGCCGGTGTCCTCCTCGCCGTCACCATGGTCATGGGCGTCCCGCTCGCCTTCGTGATCCCTGGCCTCGCCGGCCGCATGAGGAACCAGGGCGCCATCGCCGTCACCCTCGGCGTCTTCGGCCTCACCGGCTACCTGGGGCTCTACTTCGCCCCGGCCGCCGGAGCCTGGGCCTGGGCCCTCCTGCTCGGCGTCTCCAACTGCGCGTTCCCCCTCGTCATCACCATGATCGGGCTGCGCGCCAAGTCCCCGGCCGGGGTGGTCAGGCTTTCCGCCTTCGCCCAGAGCACCGGCTACCTCATCTCCATCCCCGGCCCGCTCGTCATCGGCACCCTCTACCAGCACAGCGGCGGCTGGGACCTGCCCCTCGCCCTGATGGCGGGCCTGCTCGTCCCGCAGATCGCCCTCGGCGTCCTCGCAGGCAGGGACCGCACGATCGAGGACGAATGCGGCATGCGAGACTGACCGGCATGTCACCCGTACTCGAACCGAACCCGGAGGGCGGCCGCAGGAAGCTCGGCCTCGTCCTCGGCGCCATGCTCGTCGTCTCCGTGATCATCTCCGTGATCGCGACGATCGCCTCCCCGTGACCGCCGCGCCGACCGCCGCACGCGGGGGTGGGGATATCCCCACCAACCCCTAGGGGGTCGGGCTCAGGGTGAAGTGGGGTGTGGCCCGGATGGGAACCGCCGTCCCGAATCCATAGATTCGAAGGGCAGCGAGCCAGTCCGGTCCACACACCCACGGAGGCGGCCATGTCGGCCCCCATGCACACCCCCTCCCTCCCGTCCGCCCGCCGGACGCGCGCCGCGACCGCCGCGAGCACCCGGCTGCACTGGTGGGCGCCGGCCCTGCCCGCAATCGCCTTCGGCCTCCTCCTGCTGCTCCTCGCCGGATCCGGCGACGCACACGCGGCCACCGGCGAGGTCTCCGCTCTCGTACAGGTCGCCGAACAGCTCCTGCGCGTGGTCGGCTGACCTCCCGAGCGCCCCTCACCACCCGGAACGAGCCCCCTCAACACCCTGCGCCCCGTACCCCGTTTCATGCGAAGCTGGGAGCCATGAGCGCAGACACACCCCGCAGGATCGCCCTCCTCAGGCATGCCAAGGCCGACTGGCCCGACGTGTCCGACCACGACCGCCCGCTGGCGGAACGGGGCCGCAAGGACGCGCCGGCCGTCGGTCTGAAGCTCGCCGAGACCGGCATCGTCTTCGACCTGGCCCTCTGCTCCACCGCTGCCCGCACCCGCGAGACCTGGAAGCTCGCCGTGCAGGAGATGCCGCACCGGCCGAAGACCCACTACGAGGAGCGGATCTACGACGCCTCGCCGGGCGAGCTCATCGCCCTGCTGAACGAGGTCTCCGACGAGGTCTCCGACCTCCTCGTCATCGGCCACAACCCCGGCATGCACGCCCTCGCCGACGCCCTCGCCGGGCGGGCGGAAGGAGACACCCTGGCGCGGATGACCCGCACGGGATTCCCGACCGCCGCGCTCGCCGTCGTCTCCTTCACCGGCTCGTGGAAGTCCCTGGAGCACGGGGTCGGCACCCTGCTGGACTACTGGACCCCCAAGGGGCACTGACCGGCACGGCGCGCGAAGGGGCCCCGGCAGCCGCACCGGCCGCCGGGGCCCTCGTGTCCGGGGAGGATCGGAGTGCCTCGCGCACCCGTGACGGTCAGGCCAGGTCCGCGGCCTCGATCTCCTCACGGGTGATTCCCAGCAGGTACAGCACCGCGTCGATGAAGGGCACGTTCACCGCCGTGTGCGCGGCCTCGCGCACCACCGGCTTGGCGTTGAAGGCCACGCCCAGCCCGGCCGCGTTCAACATGTCCAGGTCGTTGGCTCCGTCGCCGATCGCCACCGTCTGGGACAGCGGTACGTCGGCCTCGGCGGCGAAGCGCCGCAGCAGCCGGGCCTTGCCCGCCCGGTCCACGATCTCGCCGGTCACCCTGCCCGTCAGCTTCCCGTCGACGATCTCCAGGGTGTTGGCGGAGGCGAAGTCCAGCCCCAGCCGCTCCCGCAGGTCGTCCGTCACCTGGGTGAAGCCGCCGGAGACCACGCCCACCTGGTAGCCGAGCCGCTTGAGCGTACGGATCAGGGTCCGCGCACCCGGGGTCAGCTGCACCTCGGCGCGGACCTTGTCGACGACGGACGCGTCCAGGCCCGCCAGCAGCGCCACCCGCGCGTGCAGGGACTGCTCGAAGTCCAGCTCGCCGCGCATGGCCCGCTCGGTGACCTCGGCGACCTCGGCCTCGCACCCGGCGTGGGCGGCGAAGAGCTCGATGACCTCGTCCTGGATGAGGGTCGAGTCCACGTCCATGACGACCAGGCGCTGCGCCCGGCGGTGCAGACCCGCCGACACCACGGCGATGTCCACGCCGATGTGCGCGGCGGCCGTGGCCAGCGCGGTGCGCAGCGGCTCGGTCTCCACGCCGGAGACGGCGAACTCCACCGCGGTCACCGGGTACTTGGCGAGCCGGAAGATACGGTCGATGTTGCCGCCGGCCCCGGTGATCTCCGCGGCGATGGCGGCCGTGGACTCCGCGGTGAGCGGATGCCCGAGCACGGTGACGTGGGACCGGCCGCTGCCGCGCGGCCTGTTGTCGCCCGTGCCGGAGAGGATCTCGGCCTGCAACTTGAGCGATTCGGCCCAGCTGTGGACGGTGGCCCGCAGGTCGCCCTCGGTGCCGCCGACGGGCTTGGTGACGAGGGCGCACAGGACGATGCGGCCACGGGTGACGACCTGCTCGATGTCGACGACGTCGACGGAGTAGGCGGCGAGGGTGTCGAACAGCCCGGCGGTGATCCCGGGACGGTCCTTGCCGAAGATCTTGACGAGGAGGGTGGGGACGTCGGAGGTCTGCGATGCGCTCATGGTGCCCTCACCGTATCTTCCCGGCTCCCGCGACAGGACCCCCGTCCCACTTCCTGAACGTGCCGCGTCCCGCCCGGCCGTCACCGTGGCGGCGCCGGGGGCCCCGGCGGTTTCGGCGGCGGCGGCGCCTCCGGCGGGGGCGGCGGGGTGAAGGGCGGCCGCTGCGGGGGACGGGTGCGCCGCGGTGGATGCGGCGGGATGCCGGTCATCGTCACGTCCCAGGAGACGTCCGGATCCAGGTACGGCCCGGCCCACCCCGGCGGCCCGGCCGGGCCGCCCGGACCCGCCCCGTACGGGGCCGCGGGCGTAGCGGGATCCACGGGGGCGGGCCGGCCCGCACCGCCCGCGGCCGGGCCCCCCGGCGTACCGCCCGCGGGCCGGCGCCGGCCCGCCAGAACCGCGCCGGCCCCACCGGCCAGCGCGCCCCACACCGAGCCCAGCAGGAGGGCGTACGGCACGTCCCCCCGCAGCTCCACCCCGGCCTCCACCATGTCCACGCCCAGCACCGCCGACGAGGCGTCCGCCGACAGCCGCGTCAGCCGCACCAGCACCGCCAGGGCCACCGCGGTCACCGCCCCCAGCCGCACCGCGCACCCCGCGACGCCGCGCCCGGGAGTCCGCACGGCCGCCAGCACGCCCGCGGCGAGCAGCAGCAGGGACACCCCCGCGACCAGCAGCCAGACCCGCTCGTCGTACTCCGCGAGCCGGGCCACCGTCACCGGCTCCCGCGTGGAGGCGGACAGGAGGTCGTCCCACGGAGGGGGCAGCAGCCGCGCCGGCTCGCCCGCGGCCCCGCCGCGCAGCGGTACGAACAGCCCCAGCAGCACCCCCAGCCAGCTCCCGTTCGGAGCACCCAGCAGCGCGGCGCCCAGCACCCGCCGGGGATTCTCGTCCCCCGCCGCCGCCCACACCGCCGCGGCCACTCCCGCCGCCACCGCGACCAGCAGCGCCGTCACCACCGCCGAGGCGGCGGGCCGCACCAGGGCGAGCAGGGCAGGCCCGCGCCGAGAGACCAGCAACGCCACCGCCAGCACTGCGAGCGCCCACACGCCAGCGCCCAGCAGGGTCGGCGCGGGCTCGACGGAGAAACCCACCCGGACCCGCGCCTCGACGAGGTCCTCCACGCGGTCCGGGAGGAGCCCGCCGATGTCTCCGATCCCCGGGACCTCGACCCGCACCGGGGTGCTCGGCAGCGACGTGCCGTCGAGGGTGACCACGTCGTGCCCGGCCCACGCCAGCCCGCCCGCCGTCGCAACGAGCAGCGCCGTGAACGCCACGACCCTGGCCGCCGTCTCGCCCGGACCCGCTCCGGCCCGCAGCGAGCGCAGGAACACCCCGGCCAGCACCAGGGCGCCGGCCAGGGACACCCCCAAGGGCATGACGTCCAGGGAGGTTTCGGCCCCCGCCCCGGCAACTCCGAACACCGAGACGTCACCCGAGGGGTCCACGGTTCCCCCGAGGGCGAGGACCACCACGGCGGCCGTCATCGGCCCGAGCGAGCCCCCGTCGGCGTCCGCGCCCAGCAGGTGCAGCCCCAGGCCGGCCACCGCCGCCATCACGATCAGGGCCCAGCCCACGGCGGCCACGGCGGACAGGAACACGTCTCCCCAACGGATGCGGCGCACGCGGTGAACCCCCGATGCATGCCGAGCGGTACGCGACGGGACCTCCGGGCGAGAAGTCCCGTATCTCACTCTCCGGGTGACTTTCGACCCCGTCAACGGGCAGACGTAGACGCCCGGGCAAGGCCCGGATTCCACATACGGCTGCAGGCCTGAAATAGTTCCCCCGGATGTTCGCCATCCCTAGACTCCCTGACGTCATGGGGGATTCTCGGGGGACTTAAGTGGGGCTGGAGTGCCGGAACTCGTACTGGAATTGAATGGCAGGACCTGGACGCTCGATCCGTCCAGGTCGTACTCACTGGGGCGCGACCCCCAGGGGGATGTGGTGATCGACGATGCGCGGGTGTCGTGGCGGCACGCCACCATCGCCTGGAACGGCCAGGGTTGGGGGCTCGAGGACCACGGCAGCACCAACGGCACCTACGTGCAGGGGGCGAGGGTCCAGCAGACCGCGCTGGTGCCCGGCACGCCGGTCCACCTGGGCAACGCCACCGACGGCCCGCGGCTGAATCTGAGCGCCGCCGCCGCGCCGCAGCCGGCCGTGGCACAGCAGCAGGCGCAGCAGGCCCCGGCGCAGGCGTACGCCCAGCCTCAGGCGGCGGCCTACCAGGCTCCGCAGCAGCCCCAGCAGGCCTGGAACCAGCAGCAGCACCAGCCGCAGCAGCCGCAGGCCCACCTCCCGCACCAGCAGGGCGGCGGCGCCGCGCCCCGCCAGGCGCAGGGCGGAGCGCCCGGCTACGGCGGCGACCGCAGCCCGACGACGTTCCACCAGCTCTCGCTGGGCCACGTCATGCGGATCGGCCGTGCGCTGGAGAACGAGCTGGTGGTCTCCGACCTCCAGGTCTCGCGCCACCACGCCGAATTCCGCTCGATGCCCGGCGGCCGCTTCGAGATCCACGACCTCGGCAGCCACAACGGCACCTACGTCAACGGTCAGCCGCTGCCCAAGTCCGGCACCCAGCTCCTCGGCCCGAACGACATCGTCGGCGTCGGCCACTCGACGTTCCGTATCGTCGGCGACCGCCTCGAGGAGTTCGTCGACACCGGTGAGGTCTCCTTCTCGGCCCGCCACCTCACGGTCACGGTCGACGGCGGCAAGCAGATCCTCAAGGACGTCACCTTCGGCGTCCCGGAGAAGTCGCTGATCGGCGTCATCGGCCCGTCCGGCTCCGGCAAGTCCACCCTGCTCAAGGCGCTGACCGGCTACCGGCCCGCCGACCAGGGCGACGTCCTGTACGACAACCGCAACCTGTACAAGCAGTTCGCGGAGCTCCGCCAGCGCATCGGCCTGGTCCCGCAGGACGACATCCTGCACAAGGAGCTGAGGGTCAGCACCGCGCTCAAGTACGCGGCCAAGCTCCGCTTCCCCGGCGACACCGCCGAGGCCGAGCGCGCCGCCCGCATCGACGAGGTGCTGCGCGAGCTCAAGCTCGACATCCACAAGGACAAGAAGATCACCGCGCTCTCCGGTGGTCAGCGCAAGCGCGTCTCCGTCGCCCTGGAGCTGCTCACCAAGCCCTCGCTGATCTTCCTGGACGAGCCGACCTCCGGCCTCGACCCGGGCATGGACCGCGACGTCATGCAGCTGTTGCGCGGCCTGGCCGACGACGGCCGCACGGTCCTCGTCGTCACCCACTCCGTCGCCGAGCTGTCGCTCTGCGACAAGCTGCTGGTCATGGCCCCGGGCGGGTCCGTCGCCTACTTCGGCCCGCCGGACGAGGCGCTGAACTTCTTCGGCTACAGCACGTGGGCGGACGTCTTCTCGGCCTTCGAGAACTACCGCGACTACGACTGGGCCGGCCGCTGGAAGGGCTCGCAGCACTACCAGCTCTACGCCGCCGAGCTCGACGCGGTCGCCCCGCAGCCGGTCGTCATGCCGTCGGCCCAGCAGATGCGCCCGACCAAGCCGCAGGGCTGGGGCTCGCAGCTGTGGACGCTGATCCGCCGCTATGTCTCGGTGATCGCGTCGGACAAGGGCTTCATGGGCCTGATGCTGATCCTGCCGGCCGTCCTGGGCGTGGTCTCCACGGTCATCCCCGCGACCTTCGGCCTGGCGCCGCCGACCCCGCCGTCGCGCTTCAACGGCGACGCGGGCACGATCATGCTGATCCTCGCGGTCGGCATGTGCTTCTCCGGTGCCGCCAACTCGGTCCGTGAGCTGATCAAGGAACGCGTCATCTACGAGCGAGAGCGCGCGACCGGTCTCTCCCGGTCGGCGTACCTCATGTCGAAGGTGATCGTCCTCGGCTTCATCACGGCCGTCCAGGGCGTGATCATCTGCGCGATCGGCTTCGCCCCGCGCGACCTGCCCACCGAGGGCCTGCTGATGCCGCCGGCCGTCGAGCTGTGCGTGTCGGTCATCGCGCTCGGATTCACCTCGATGATGTTCGGCCTGGTGATCTCCTCGCTGGTGAAGACCGCCGAGAAGACCATGCCGCTGCTGGTCATGTTCGCGATCGTCCAGGTCGTCTTCACCGGCATCCTCTTCCAGGTCTACGACTCCCCGGGCCTGGAGCAGTTCGCCTGGCTGATGCCGTCACGCTGGGCCGTCGCCGCCGCCGGCACCACGCTGAACCTCGGCAAGCTCATGCCGCCGTGGGACCACGACAACCCGACCAACACCGACCCGCTCTGGGACGCCACGGTCGGCCAGTGGAGCCTGAACATCATCATCCTGCTGGCCCTCGGCATCGCCTGCGGGTTCCTGGTGCAGCGCCTGCTGCGCCGCCACGAGCCCGAGGTCATGCGCGCGGGCAAGTAGCACCGGACGGCAGACACGCCGAAGGGCGGCACCCGGGACACGGGTGCCGCCCTTCGGCGTGCGAGGGTGGGGCGAGGAGCGCCGAAGGCCTAGTAGGCGCTGTTGACGTTGTCCATCGAGCCGTACCGGTCGGCCGCGTAGTTGCAGGCGGCGACGATGTTGGCGACCGGGTCGTACTGGTCGAACTTGGTGCCCTTGACGTGGTACGCCTTGAAGGTCGGAAGGATGACCTGGAGCAGGCCCTTGCTGGGAATGCCGTTCTTGGCGTTGATGTCCCAGTTGTTGATCGCCATCGGGTTGCCGCTGGACTCGCGCATGATGTTGCGGTGAATACCGGCGTAGGTGCCCGGAATGCCTTCCTTCTTCATGATGAAGAGGGCTTCCTTGATCCAGCCGTCCAGGTTGTTCGCGAACACCGGGGTGCGGGCGGCGGAGCGGCTCGCGGCGGCCTTCTGCGCGCGGGCCTTCTTCGCGGCGGCCTCGGCCTTGGCCTTGGCGTCGGCGTCGGCCTTCGCCTTGGCGGCGACGGCGGCGGCCTTGGCGTTCGCCTTGGCGATGACCTGCTGCGCGGAGAGGTGCCCGTACAGCGCCTTGGTCTGCGTGCCGTTCACGGCCTGGGTCCAGGCGACGGGGGCGGCCGAGATGGTGTCGGCCTCGGCGGCGTCGGCGGGGACGAGGGAGAAGGCGACGGCGGCGGCGCTCAGGGTGGCGACGCCGGCGATGGACAGCTTGTGTGCCTTCGTCAGACGACTGTGACCGGGGGTGCGGGAAGCAGACATGGCGGGGCAACCTCTTCGAATAGCGGGGGCCGCAGGAAGGCGCCTTGCGGATCCGGGATCCGCGGCGCCTGGCGACGGGAGCAATTCTTAGCGGCGGCAAAATCCTGTGGCAAAGGTGTGACGTACGATCCCGCTTAGTGGATCAGGGCCGGGCGCGGAGGGTCTACTTCCGGCCTCGGCGCTGGCCCTGCCCGCGCTGATGGGACATGCACCCTTCCACTAGGGAGCTTCGTAAGTGATGTGGGTCCTATGCCGGGGCTCACACCGCCCTTACGGCGTTCTCACCATGCGTTGCTTCAGCAATGCGTTCCGTGACGGTTGTCATCCTTGAGGAGGAGGTGGACGTCGCCGAACTCGTGCCAGAGGCAGAGCCCGGCCAGCGCCTGCGCATACCCGAGCCGTACGGCGGCACGTCCCGCCACCGCCTCCAGCATCAGCAGGTGCGAGGCCTCGGGCTCGTGCAGGCCGGTCAGCAGGCCGTCCACCGCCCGCACCCCGCGCTCGGGCGTCACCACCAGCTCGGTCCACCCGCCCGCCGCGCGAACCACCCCGCGCGGGTCCGCCGCCGACTCGAGCGCCCGTACCGCGGTGGTCCCCACCGCGATCACCCGCCCGCCTCCGGCGCGCGCGGCGTTCACGAGCGCCGCCGTCGCGGCCGGCACCGCGTACCGCTCCGGGTACGGCGGCTCGTGCGCCTCCTGCGAAGCCACCCCCGTGTGCAGGGTCAGCGGCGCGAACTGCACGCCCCGGCTCACCAGCCGCGCCACCAGCTCCGCCGTGAAGGGCCGGCCCGCGCTCGGCATCTCGGCCGACCCCGACCCGTCGGCCGCCGGCACCGCGAACACCGTCTGGTAGGCCGCCAGCGGCTGGTCCCGCTCCGTGTAGGCGTACCGGATCGGCCGCCCGTGCTCCCGCAGCAGCTCCGCAACCGCGTCCGCACCGGGGGAGGGCCGCGCCCACCACAGCCGGTCCGCGTCCGAGGCGAGGGGCTCCTCCAGGACCAGGCGGCGGCCCCCGGGCAGCTCCACCACTGCGCCGGGCGGGCCGCCGCGGTGCGGTCGGGTCGTCCCGCGGCCCGCCGGGGCCCGCAGCTCCACCGCCCAGCGGCCGTCGTCCCCCCGGGTCGAGAAGTGCACCACCAGGTCCTCGCCGCCCAGTCGGGCGTCCACGGCCGCCGCGAGGGTCGCCGAGGTGTTCACGACCAGCACGTCACCGGCCCGCAGCAGGTGCGGCAGTTCCCGGAAGCCGTGCAGTGACACCCGGGTGCTGCCGTGGGACACCAGGAGGCGCACGGCGTCCCGCCCCAGCCCCGGCCCCCGCTGCTCGGCCGGAATCCGCGCCAGCAGTTCGCGAGGAATGTCCGGTATATACAGTCCTCCTTCCTCCTCCGGCACTGCGCCCTTCCGCAGCGCCTGCTCGCGCAGACCCCGGCCCCCGCTCACCGTCCGACCCCCACGCCCTGTCCGGCGCCGGCTTCCTGCCCGGCGCCTTGCCAGGCCCCCGCGCCCCCGGCCAGTCCCTCCGCCGTGTACCGGCCGCTCGGCAGGCCCCGCTCCAGCAGCCGCAACAGCACCGGAGCCACCTCCTCCGGCGCGGGCAGCCCCGCCAGGTCCTCGCCCGGCTCGGCCGCCGCCATCATCCGCGTCCGCATCGAGCCCGGATCCGCCCACCACACCCGCAGCCCCGGCTCCTCCACCGCCAGCACGGCCGACAGCAGGTCCAGCGCCGCCTTGGTCGCCCCGTACGCACCCCACGTGGCGTACGGAACGACCGCGGCGTCCGAGCTGATGGTCAGCACGGCCCCCGCCGCCGAGGCCCGCAGCAGCGGCAGCCCCTCCTGGACCAGCCCCAGCGGCGCCGCCACATTGACCTCGAACGCCTCCCGCAGGCCGGCCGGCGGCTGGGCCGCCAACGGCACCAGCGGCTCGGCCCCCAGCACCCCCGCGTTGTTCACCAGCAGGTCCAGCCCGCCGAGCCCCCGCGCGGCCGACACCAGCGCCGCCCGGTGCGCCTGCGAGGCCACGTCCCCGGCCACCGCCACGACCCGCGCCCCCTCGACCCTCCCCGGCCCGGCCGCAGCCTCCTCCAAGGCCGCCGCGTCCCGCGCGCTGAGCACCAGGTCCCAGCCCCGTACCGCCAGCTCCCCGGCCAGCGCCCGGCCGAGCCCCCTCGACGCCCCCGTCACGATCGCCACCGACATGACAGCACCCTCGCATTCGTCCCGATCAGCAGATGACCTCAACCTAGGAACGCGCGCGCCCCCGCCGCGTCGGCCGCCGGCCCCACTCCCACAGGTCCCTTGGACCTACGCCCTGCGGCGTGCCCCGGGTCCCCCCACCGCCCGATCCCGCAGGTCACGACCGCCGGTACGGTGAGGCCATGACCGCAAGTCCCCTGCAGGGCGGGCCCCGCAGCCACCTGGCCGCCGTCAGCACCGCACTGCTGGCCATGAGCCGCCGCCTGGAGGTCCGCGACGTCCTGCGCACGATCGTGGTGTCGGCCCGCGAACTGCTGGACGCCGAATACGCGGCCCTGGGCGTCCCCGACGACCACGGCGGCTTCGCCCAGTTCGTCGTGGACGGCATCAGTGCCGAACAGTGGCGGCAGATCGGCCCGCTGCCCCGGCAGCACGGCATCCTCGCCGCGATGCTCCACGAGAACGGCCCGGAGCGACTGGCCGACGTACGCAAGGACCCCCGCTTCGGCGGCTGGCCCTCCGCCCACCCCGAGATGTCCGACTTCCTGGGCATGCCCGTACGCGACGGCGACGAGATCCTTGGAGCGATCTTCCTCGCGAACAAGCGGAGCGCCCCCGACGGCGCCGACCGCGTCTTCACCGACGAGGACCAGGACCTCCTCTCCCTGCTCGCCCAGCACGCGGCGATCGCCCTCACCAACGCCCGGCTCTACGAACGCAGCCGCGAGCTCACCATCGCCGAGGAGCGCTCCCGCCTCGCGCACGAACTGCACGACGCCGTCAGTCAGAAGCTCTTCTCCCTGCGCCTCACCGCCCAGGCCGCCGCGACCCTCGTCGACCGCGACCCGGCCCGGGCCAAGGGTGAACTCCAGCAGGTGGCCGCCCTCGCCGCGGAGGCCGCCGACGAACTGCGCGCCGCCGTGACCGAGCTGCGCCCCGCCGCGCTGGACGAGGACGGCCTGGTGGCCACCCTGCGCACCCACGTCCACGTACTCGACCGCGCGCACACCGCACACGTCACCTTCGCCTGCGCGGGGGTACGGGCCCTTCCCGCCGCCCAGGAGGAGGCGGTGCTCCGCGTCGCCCAGGAGGCCCTCCACAACGCGCTGCGCCACTCGGACGGAGACCGCGTCGAGGTCACCCTGGCCCGCACGTCCACCGGGGGCGCGGTCTTGAAGGTCACCGACTCCGGCAAGGGCTTCGACCCCCGGGCCGTCCGCCGGGCGGGCCGCCATCTGGGGCTGGTCTCCATGCGCGACCGCGCGAGCGGCGTCGGAGGCAGCCTCGCCGTGCACTCGGAGCCCGGTCGGGGCACCACGATCGAGATGGAGGTCCCCGGTGGCTGACAGCACCGGCCGAAGCGGCGCCCGCATCCGTGTCCTGCTGGTGGACGACCACCAGGTGGTCCGCCGGGGCCTGCGCACGTTCCTGGAGGTCCAGGAGGACATCGAGGTGGTCGGGGAGGCCTCCGACGGCGACGAGGGCATCGCCGGAGCCGAGGAACTGCGGCCCGACGTGATCCTCATGGACGTGAAGATGCCGGGCACCGACGGCATCGAGGCCCTGCGCCGCCTGCACGAGCTGGCGAACCCCGCGCGGGTGCTGGTCGTCACCAGTTTCACGGAGCAGCGGACCGCGGTCCCCGCCCTGCGGGCCGGCGCGGCGGGATACGTCTACAAGGACATCGACCCCGACGCTCTGGCCGCGGCGATCCGCTCCGTCCATGCCGGTCACGTCCTGCTCCAGCCGGAGGTGGCGCAGGCCCTGCTCTCCCAGGACCAGGGCTCCCCGGCGGGCCGCCCCGGCTCGCTGACCGACCGCGAGCGCCAGGTCCTCGGCCTCATCGCGGACGGCCGCTCCAACCGGGAGATCGCCCGCGCCCTGGTGCTGTCCGAGAAGACGGTCAAGACCCACGTCTCGAACATCCTGATGAAGTTGGACCTTTCCGACCGGACCCAGGCCGCATTGTGGGCGGTCAGGCACGGAATCGCCGAGTAACGAGCCCGAATCGGACCGTCTCGTTCCGGGATGAGATTCATACGGTCGGGTGTATGTAGCCCACATGGCGTATCCGCGGGGGCGGACCGGCCGTTCTCCATGGCGTGCCGCGACGGCTGGTCGCGGCAGACGTACTGGAGGACGAGAACGTGAAGAACTTCAAGAAGGCCGCAGCCGTCACCATGATCGCGGGCGGCCTCCTCGCCGCCGGCGCCGGTGTCTCCTCGGCGCACGGCGGTGCGTCGGCGGAGGGCGAGGCCCTGAACTCGCCCGGCGTGGCCTCCGGGAACCTGGTCCAGGCCCCGGTGCACGTCCCCGTGAACGTGGTGGGCAACACGGTCAACGTGATCGGCCTGCTCAACGGTGCTTTCGGCAACAGCGGCGTCAACGCCTGACCCGCCCCGACCTGCGGCCCCGCTTCCCCCTTCTCCCCTGGAAGCGGGGCCGTATCGGCGTGCCGGTCGGGCGATCCGCGCACGAGCCCCGGCTCGCCGCCCCGCCGCCACGCCCAGCGTGACCCCGTATGAGGATGAACCGGAACATCACCGGACGAACCGCCGCCGTGCCCTGCGCGGCGGCGGCCCTGACGGGACTGACGGCCGCACCGGCCGAGCGGCCCGGCCGCTGGGTCTACGCCGCGAACCTCCGCTCCGACCCGGTCCCGGTCGTCGACACCCGCTCCGGCACCGTCGTGTCCGGCGTTCCCGTGAGCGACGGGCCCGACAGCGCGGCCCCCGGCCACGACGGCTCCCGCCTCTACGTCACCGACTCCGCGGCGGACACCGTGGCGGACGCCGTGGCCGTCTCCGGCGGCGGCCGACCCCCCGCTCCGGCCCCCGCCCCGACGGCCGTCACCCCTACGCCTTCGACCTGGCCCCGGGCGACGTGTCGGTGGTCGCCACCCCGGGCCCGCACGGAGACGGAACCGGGGACCAGCGCGCGGACATCGGGTTCCGGTCGGACGACAGCCGCGTCCACACCCCGAACATCGGGACGGGCGACGGCTCCGTGACCACCCGTGCTGCCGGTGATCGACAGGACCGTGAGGACCACCGTCGCGGACGGCGCCGGCCCGACCGGCGTCGCCGTCCGGGCCCCGCCGGCGCTCGAGGTGCACCCCCCGGCCAGTCCCGAGCTCGAACGCGGCGTGCGGCGGTGCCCCGCGGAGTCCGGGGGGCAGCCCAGGGGTGACGGGGCCTAGTACCGCTCCACCGCCGAGTTGTACGCCGCCACCAGCGCCCGCCGCGCGACCCGCTCCACCGGCCGCAACGCCTCCGCCCGCGCCGCCATCTCCGAGGCGGCCACCGCACCCCCGTGCCCGCTCTCGTACGCCAGCGACACCATCAGGTCCACCCGCTGAGCCAGCGCCAGCACGCGCACCGCCCGCGGCGGATACCCCGGCGCCAGCGCGTCCTGTCCCGCCTCCGCCCGCGCCCGGTACGCCGACAGGGCCGCCTCCGCCACCGGACCGGACCCCGCCACGTCCAGCCGGGTCAGCACCGCTGTTGCCTCGCGCAGGGCCTCCGCCAGCTCCCGCTCCGCCTCGCCGAGCGACGGCACGTCCGCCGGCGGCGCCTCCCGTCCGGGCAGGCAGTGCCAGGTCACGGACACGTGCACGTCCCCGGCCGGACCGGCCTCGGCCACCTCGGGGACCAGCCCCAGCGCCGCGCCCACCGCGACGACGGCCTCCTCGGCCTCCAGTGCCCGCGCGTTGAACTCCGGGGGGCCGCTCAGCCCCAGCGGGTGCCCCGGCGCCGGCAGCGCCACCCTCAGCCCGCTCACCCCCAGCGCGCGGAGCCGGCCGAGCGCCAGCGTGAGCCCCACCGGACCCGACTCGCCCGGCAGTCCCTCCACCCGGTGCACGGCGTCCTCGCCCACGATCGACATCGCGGCCTCGTCGGGCGAGACCAGACCGGCCAGCAGCGCGTTCCCCCAGGCGGCCAGCCGCCCTGAACGTGGTTCGAAAAGCATCCCCCCACTTTACGGATCGCCACCCGCACCGGGCCCCGGCCCCGGACCCCTTCCCGAGTGGCGTAGGTTTTCCCCTGGGGCTGCGTCTACCGGCGCACAGTGAACCGTGACTGCAAGGGGTGACAACACGCTCATGAGCGATGTTCTGGAGCTGGTGGACGTATCCGTGGTCCGCGAGGGCCGGGCTCTGGTGGACCAGGTCTCCTGGTCGGTGAAGGAGGGCGAGCGCTGGGTGATCCTCGGCCCCAACGGCGCCGGCAAGACCACACTGCTGAACCTCGCCTCCAGCTACCTCTTCCCCACCAAGGGCTCCGCCACCATCCTCGGCAGCACCCTCGGCAAGGTCGACGTCTTCGAGCTGCGCCCCCGCATCGGCATGGCCGGCATCGCGATGGCCGACAAGCTCCCCAAGCGGCAGACCGTCCTGCAGACCGTCCTCACCGCCGCCTACGGAATGACGGCGACCTGGCAGGAGGAGTACGAGGCGGTCGACGAGCAGCGCGCCCGCGCCTTCCTGGACCGGCTCGGCATGACCGAGTACCTCGACCGGAAGTTCGGCACCCTCTCCGAGGGTGAGCGCAAGCGCACGCTGATCGCCCGCGCGCTGATGACCGACCCCGAGCTCCTGCTCCTCGACGAGCCCGCCGCGGGCCTCGACCTCGGTGGCCGCGAGGACCTCGTACGCCGCCTGGGCCGCCTCGCCCGAGACCCGCTCGCCCCCTCCATGGTCATGGTCACGCACCACGTCGAGGAGATCGCCCCCGGCTTCACCCACGTCCTGATGATCCGCCAGGGCAAGGTCGTCACCGCCGGTCCCATCGACCTGGAACTGACCTCCCGCAATCTCTCGCTCTGCTTCGGCCTCCCCCTGGTCGTCGAGCGCAACGGGGCCGACCGCTGGACCGCCCAGGGCCTCCCGCTCGGCTGACACCCCCCGACACGGACAACCGGAGCCGGTCACCCTCCGGGTACGGCCGCCCGCACCCTGTCCCGACCGCGCCCACCCGACCTACCATGACCACGTGGACATCGACGCGTGGGTGTGGTGGCTCATCGGCGCGGTCGGACTGGGCATCCCCCTGGTCCTGACCGCCATGCCGGAGTTCGGCATGTTCGCCGTCGGGGCGGTGGCGGCAGCCGCCACGGCGGCCCTCGGCGGGGGAGTGGTGGCCCAAGTCCTGGTCTTCGTGGTCGTGTCGGTCGCGCTCATCGCCGTCGTCCGGCCCATCGCCAACCGGCACCGCGACCAACGCCCCCAACACCGCAGCGGCATCGACGCGCTGAGGGGCAGAACCGCCGTCGTCCTCGAGCGGGTCGACGGCGGCGGCGGGCGGATCAAGCTCGCCGGCGAAGTCTGGTCCGCCCGCGCCCTCGACGCGGACACCAGCTTCGAACCCGGGCAGTCCGTCGACGTGGTGGAGATCGACGGGGCGACCGCCGTCGTGATGTGAGAAGCAGCCTGCTCGCGGCCCCCAGGTCTGCGAGACTCCGATCAACGGGGCAGCACAGACAGCCGGAAGGGCACGGGGAACCGCATGCAACCGATCATCATCGTCCTGATCATTCTGGTGGTTCTGGTCTTCATCGCACTGGTCAAGACGATCCAGGTGATCCCGCAGGCCAGCGCCGCCATCGTCGAGCGGTTCGGCCGCTACACCCGCACCCTCAACGCGGGCCTCAACATCGTCGTCCCGTTCATCGACTCGATCCGCAACCGGATCGACCTGCGCGAACAGGTCGTCCCCTTCCCGCCTCAGCCCGTCATCACCCAGGACAACCTCGTCGTCAACATCGACACCGTCATCTACTACCAGGTGACCGACGCCCGGGCGGCGACGTACGAAGTGGCCAGCTACATCCAGGCCATCGAGCAGCTCACCGTCACCACGCTGCGCAACATCATCGGCGGCATGGACCTGGAGCGGACCCTCACCTCCCGCGAGGAGATCAACGCGGCCCTGCGCGGAGTCCTCGACGAGGCCACCGGCAAGTGGGGCATCCGCGTCAACCGCGTCGAGCTCAAGGCCATCGAGCCGCCGACCTCCATCCAGGACTCGATGGAGAAGCAGATGCGCGCCGACCGCGACAAGCGCGCCGCGATCCTCCAGGCCGAAGGTGTCCGGCAGTCCGAGATCCTGCGCGCCGAGGGTGAGAAGCAGTCCTCCATCCTCCGCGCCGAGGGCGAGGCCAAGGCCGCCGCGCTCAAGGCCGAGGGTGAAGCCCAGGCCATCCGTACCGTCTTCGAGTCCATCCACGCCGGCGACGCCGACCAGAAGCTCCTCGCCTACCAGTACCTGCAGATGCTCCCGAAGATCGCCGAAGGCGACGCCAACAAGCTCTGGATCGTGCCCAGCGAGATCGGCGACGCACTCAAGGGCCTTTCCGGTGCCATGGGCAACTTCGGCCCCCTGGGCGGCGGTTCGGGCTTCAACCCGCAGAACTCCGGCAAGGACGGCGGCGGTATCCCGGCGGCACGCGACAAGGACAGCGCCGAACGCCGCGAGCAGCCCCCCATCGACTGACCGCGCAAGCCCCCTGATGCATGATCAGTGAGGCCCCTCGACCTTCATGGCGGGGAGGCGACTCACTCATGCAAAGGGGATGGCACAGTCCATGTCCATCTGGGAAGCACTCGCGGTCCTCGCCGCCGGCATCGGCGCGGGCACGATCAACACCATCGTCGGCTCCGGCACCCTCATCACCTTCCCGGTGCTGCTGGCCACGGGCCTGCCGCCGGTCACCGCCAACGTGTCCAACACCCTCGGCCTGGTGCCCGGGTCCATCAGCGGGGCCATCGGCTACCGCAAGGAACTCCAGGGTCAGCGCGCCCGCATCCTGCGACTCGGCTCGGTCTCCGCCGTCGGAGGACTCGCGGGTGCGGCCCTGCTGCTCGCCCTGCCGTCGGAGTCCTTCGACACGATCGTGCCCGTCCTGATCGGACTGGCGCTCGTCCTCGTCGTTCTCCAGCCCCGGCTCGCCGCAGCCCTGCACCGACGCCAGGAAGCCGCCGGAGGCGACGCCGGCCACCCCGACGGCGGCCCGCTCCTGCTCGGCGGCATGCTGTTCTCCAGCGCCTACGGCGGCTACTTCGGCGCGGCCCAGGGCGTGCTCTACCTCGGTCTGATGGGCCTGCTGCTCCACGACGACCTGCAACGCATCAACGCAGTCAAGAACGTCATCGCCGCGATCGTGAACGGCATCGCGGCCGTCTTCTTCCTCTTCGTCGCCGAGTTCGACTGGACGGCCGTGCTCCTCATCGCCGTCGGCTCGACGATCGGCGGCCAGATCGGCGCCAAGGTCGGCCGCCGCCTCCGGCCGACCGTCCTGCGCGGAGTCATCGTGACGGTCGGGCTCCTCGCGATCGTCCAACTCCTGGTCCGCTGAGCGGCGTAGAGGAACTACGTCGCTCAGCGCAGGTGTCCTAGGCGGAACGCTCCAGCCACTCGGGCAGCCCCTCCCGACCGGCCACCCCCAGCGCGAGGAGCATGGCGTCCGCCGGCGACGGTACGAACGGCTTCCGGAGGAGCGGCATCCCGGCCTCCTCCGGAGTCCGGGCCGCTTTGCGGTGGTTGTCCTCGGCGCAGGAGGCCACCGTGTTCAGCCAGGTGTCCCCACCGCCCTGGGCCCTCGGCAGTACGTGGTCCACCGTGGTCGCGCGCCTGCCGCAGTACGCGCACCGGTGCTGGTCCCGGACCAGCACCCCCCTCCGCGACCAGGGAGCATGTCTTCGGAACGGCACCCTGACGTACCTGCAGAGCCTGATCACCCGCGGCATCGGAAGATCCATGGTGGCGGCGCGGACACGCAGCTCGGGGTGCGACTGTTCGACGACGGCCTTGTCCTGGAGGACCAGGACCACGGCCCGGTTCAACGTCACCGTCGACAGCGGCTCGAAGCTCGCATTCAGCACCAGCGTGTCCCGCATCTCGCCCACCTCCCGTGTGCAGGCCCGCGACCACCATGGCGGCAGGACCCGGAACCACTCTGGCCGCGCGCGCCACGCGGGACAACGCAATAAAAATGCCCGGTCCCAGGCTTCTTTAGACCAGGACCGGGCAAACTGCGGGCGAACGATCAGGGTGCGGCGGGCGCCTCGTACTGGGCGACGAGCTGCGCGCGTCCCAGGGCATGGAACCGCAGGTGGAAACCGACGACCGCCGGAGACGAGTCCTCGTCCGGACCGAGCTGCTCCCGGTCCACCGCGTACACGGTGAACACGTAGCGGTGCCGCTCCCCGCGCGGCGGGGCCGCGCCCCCGAAGTCCCGCGTCCCGTAGTCGTTCCGCGCGTGCACGGCGCCCTCCGGCAGACCGGGGAAGTCCCCGCTGCCCGCCCCGGCCGGCAGCTCCGTCACGGAGGCGGGCAGGTCGAAGAGGACCCAGTGCCAGAACCCGCTGCCCGTGGGCGCGTCCGGGTCGAAGCAGGTCACGGCGAAGCTCTTCGTCCCCTCGGGGAAGCCCTCCCAGCGCAGGTGCGGCGAGACGTTCTTCCCCGTGAGGACCTGGGCGGCATGCAGGTCGGCTCCGTGGGAGACGTCCTCACTCGTCACGGTGAACTCGTGCACGTCGGGGTGGAAATCGTGGGGGAGCGGCGCCCTGTCACGTTCGGACACGTCGAAACCTCCTGGTCGGAATGGAAACCCCTGCAAAGACGGAGCCTAGGCCTCCAGCAAGATCGTTGATTGCCCCGCGGGGCGCGAAACCCGCAAGATCATCTATTTCGGGTCCGACATCAACCGCCCCCGGCCAGGCCGCCCCACCCTGTCATCGCCCGGGTATACGGCGGCGGCCCGGCCGAACGCCGGCTGTGGCTGCGCCCCGACGCGGGCACGGGCCGTCCCGTCTGCACTCAGGTCAGAACCAGTTGCGCTGCGAGCCGACCGAGGCGATCCACTGGTTGAGGTAGGCGGCCCAGTCCGTCCCCTGGTACGACTGCAGACCCACCTGGAAGCAGCGGTAGGTGTCGCTGCCCTCGCTGAACAGCCCGGGCTTCTTGTCCATCTCCAGGACGACGTCCATTTCCCGGCCGTCGGAGACGAAGGTCAGCTCGACCTGGTTCAGCCCGCGGTACTGCGACGGCGGAAGGAACTCGATCTCCTGGTAGAAGGGCAGCGTCTGCCGCGTCCCGCGGATGTGTCCGCGCTCCATGTCCGCGCTGCGGAAGGTGAAGCCGAGCTGGCGGAACGCGTCCAGGATCGCCTGCTGCGCCGGCACCGGGTGCACGTTGATCGCGTCCAGGTCGCCCGCGTCCACCGCACGCGCGATCTCCAGCTCCGTGCTGACCCCGATGTTCATGCCGTGCAGGTGCTGACCCGCGAAGTGGGTGATCGGCGTCTCCCAGGGGATCTCCAGCGCGAACGGCACCACATGCAGCGCGCCGGCCTGCACCTGGAAGGCACCGCCGAGGCGCTGCTTGGTGAAGACGACGTCCTGCTTGTACTCCTGGTCACCGCCCTCGACCTCGACCCGTGCCTGCAGCCCGACGGACAGACCCTCGATCTGCTGCTCCACGGATCCGCCCTGGATCCGCACCTCGCCCTGGACGATCCCGCCCGGAACCACGTTCGGCTCGGTGATGATCGTGTCCACCGAAGCGCCACCGGCACCCAGGCTCGCGAACAGCTTCTTGAAGCCCATGCTCAAACTCCCCTTGAACGTTCTGGCGACTACGCCGCGACTACCCCGTACCAACGCGGAACCTTAGGCCCCGGTTGCAGGTCGGCGCGGTCCACTACGCTCGACCGGATGAGCGCACGTCCCGACCGTACGCCCCTTGCCCGGTCCTTCTTCGACCGCCCGGTCCTCACCGTGGCCCCGGACCTCCTCGGCCGCACCCTGGTCCGCCGTACCGAGGAGGGCCCCCTGGAACTGCGCATCACGGAGGTGGAAGCGTACGAGGGAGAGTCCGACCCGGGCTCGCACGCCTACCGCGGGCGCACCGCACGGAACGCGTCGATGTTCGGCCCGCCCGGACACGCGTACGTCTACTTCATCTACGGCATGTGGTTCAGCCTCAACCTGGTGTGCGGCCCGCCGGGCCACGCGAGCGGGGTCCTGCTGCGCGCGGGCGAGATCACGGTCGGCGCCGATCTGGCCGCCAAACGTCGAGTCTCAGCCAGAAATCCGCGAGAACTCGCCAAAGGGCCGGCCCGCCTGGCCACTGCCCTGGCCGTGGACCGCTCGTTGGACGGGACCGACCTCTGCGGGGGGACCGATTCCCCCCTGTCCCTCCTCGCGGGCACTCCCACCTCGCCCGACCTGGTGAGCAGCGGTCCCCGCACGGGTGTCGGCGGAGCGGGCGCCGACCACCCGTACCGCTTCTGGATCACTCACGACCCGACGGTGAGCCCGTACCGCGCCCACGCGCCGCGCCGACGCTCAACTTGACTCGCCCCTGCCGGACGCCTAACGTTGCTCGAGCCGCTTTTACGGGGCACTGCCATCGGCAGACCTCGAGCGGCCAACCCACTACCTACGACTTGCCCCTGGCGGGGTCCTGTTCGGCATGCCCGAATTCCCGGCCGGTGACCCGATTATGCGTCACAAGGGAAAAGCGCTAACGTAGTGGAACGCCGAAAGGCTAAAGACCGCCAACGGTCACCGAATTCAAATCCGAACCGCCTGCGACTTTCGAGAAGCAGGGCGCGGAAATGATCTGGTAGAGTTGGAAACGCAAGACAGCAGAACGAAAGCCCGGAGGAAAGCCCCAGCCAGTGTTGCTGAGGGTGAGTACGAAGGAAGCGTCCGTTCCTTGAGAACTCAACAGCGTGCCAAAAATCAACGCCAGAAGTTGATACCCCGTCCACTTCGGTGGAT